>CAMWSY010000001.1 GCA_947176995.1 uncultured Porphyromonadaceae bacterium
GAGCACCTGACTGTTAATCAGGGGGTCGTTGGTTCAAGCCCATCCTGAAGCGCCCGTAGGCCGCATCATCCGATGCGGCCTATTTCATTTTTATCACTCCATGTTGTGCATGATAAATTGGAGTGTGCGCCAGCACGCCCGAGCCCGTGAAGCGGGCGAAACAAGTGCCAGCACCCGGTGACCGAAGAGAACCGGGTGTAAGTCGTGCAATTTGTGTGAGCTGCGGAGCTGCGAAACTTACATCCGATACCTCACGCTACAAACATCATATCGCTGACGCGATAATACAGCACGCCCAAGCCCGGGCTAAGACAATGCCTGACAAGGCATTTGAAAAATATGATTGCCGGGTACACCGTCAGGTGTGCCCGGTTGATGATGTGTTGTGTCTGTGTGTCTGCAAAGACACCCTGTTACAAGATGCCTTTCAGGCATGATTCCTTCTGGATCTTTTTCCCCCGGGTGCACCTTTCTGTGCGCCCCGCGCCTGTAGATCGTGATAAAGGTGCGGAAAAAGGCTTTATCTCTTGGAAAGAGATACTTTTCGGAGATAAACATTCTATGTTTCAATAATATAGAGGTGCTAAAAATAAGGGATAGCTAAACCGCTTAGATTTATGTTTACGGAAATAGAGAGGCTTAAATTTTATATGTGAATTTTTTTTGACTGAAAATGTAGGAAATAAGAAATATTAATTATTTTTGCATTCCGTTTAATCCTCTCTTTCCAAGAGCACATCAAATTCTATAGTCACCATCGCCCTTAAAATCAGAGCAGATGCCTAAAAAACATAACCAGAATCCATCACCTGCCCGGCCTTTCTTGAAATCAAAATTTAAGAAACTTTTAATCGGTGCCGTTGGTATCATCGCATTCGTTGCTTGCGGCGCAGGCAGTTCCGATAATCCAGATCTTCCTGATTTCAAACCTGCCGAACAGGGTATTGAATTTGCCGATCCCTTCATACTTCTCGATGGCGATACCTACTATGCATACGGCACGGGTGATACGAGCATAGATGTTTATACATCGGACGACCTGAAGCACTGGACACTTGCAGGACGCGCGCTGAACCATACCGACTCCTACGGCGATCACTGGTTCTGGGCTCCCGAAATCTACCGCGTGGGCGACCGCTATCTCATGTACTACACTTCGGAGGAGCACACCTGTGTCGCCGAAGCATCATCGCCGCTCGGGCCTTTTGTGCAGAAGGAGAAGAAGCCGCTGTTCGACGGGTTGCGCACGATCGACAACACCCTTTTCATCGACACCGACGGCACGCCCTATATGTTCTACGACATTTTTGATGACCGGGGCGGTCATGTGCATGTGGTCGAACTCACCGATGATCTTCTTGCTGTCAGGAACGCCGATCACAAGCCCTGCATCGCGCAGAGTCAGGCATGGGAAACCGAGGCAGTCAATGAAGGCACATTTGTTGTGAAGCATGGCGACACCTACTACATGACATATTCCGGCAACGGTTACACTAATCCGGCCTATGGTCTCGGCGTGGCTACTGCGCCGTCGCCGCTCGGCCCGTGGACAAAATATGAGGGCAACCCCATCTTTCAGTTTCCCGCCACAAAAGACTATGGCCGGCTCGAAGGAGTTGGACACAGCGCGATGTTCACCGACAAGGAGGGGAAGATGCGCATCGTGTTTCATGCCCACAAAAAGCCCGGAACTGTGCATCCGCGCGAAATGTATATCTCCACGGTGGAGTTTACCGGCGATCCTGTGCCCCGCATGACCATCTCACAGGACAATATAATAAAAGCCGTGCTTAAGAAATAGAGAGGATATACTCAACCGGCTCATTCCGAAATTCCGACTTTTCATAACCTATAATAATTATCACAAAAATCATTCAAGCTAATGAAGCAAGACTCAAAAGCACTCCGGCGCTTGACCGCACGACGCGGTGCCTGCATGTTTGCAGCGGCAGTGTCGGCTATGTTGCTTTCACCTAACGTGAACGCAGCATCAGAAGCCGCAGATCGCGCTCCTGTGATGGCCTCTCCTGCCGACAAGGATGCGAAGATCACCGTCACCGGTGTTATTACCGATGCGGCCACAGGCGATCCCCTCATCGGTGCATCTGTTTATGAGAAAGGCAAACTGGGCGGCACGATTTCCGATGTCGACGGAAAGTTCTCCATTAAAGTCGCTTCCGATGCCACGCTCGAAGTCAGCTATGTAGGCTACGAGACACAGACCATAAAGGTCGACGGACGCACCACGATCAACATCACCATGTCGGAGGACGTGCAGAAACTCGACGAAGTAGTCGTTGTGGGTTACGCCTCGCAGAAAAAAGCAAACCTGACCGGTGCTGTCGCATCAGTCGATTTTGAAAAGACCGCAACATCACGTCCGCTCACCACGCTGTCGGCCGGTCTCGCCGGTGCAGCTGCCGGTCTCAACGTGGTGGAAACCAGCGGTAAGCCCAATAGCGAGGGCTCGCTCACCTCTATCCGAGGCTACGGTACACTCAACAACTCGTCGCCCCTTATCCTTGTCGACGGCATGGAAGCCAGTCTCAACGATGTGAACCCCAACGATGTGGCAAACATCTCGATCCTGAAGGATGCTGCATCCTGCGCTATCTATGGTAACCGTGGTGCAAACGGTGTTATTCTCATCACGACCAAGAAGGGCAAGGAAGGTCGCGTCAACGTGACTTACACCGGCAAGTTCTCGCTCAACACCCCTCAGAAGATCATCCGCACAATCTCCAACTATGCCGACTACATGGAGATCATAAATCAGGCATATCGTGGAGGCGGCATGGCCGAGCCTTATTCGACTCTCGACATTCAGGAGTGGCGCGAGGCATCGAAGAATCCCAACGCGCTTAACGACGAGGGTATTCCCAACTATGTCACCCACCCCAACACCGACTGGTACGACTATCTGTATCAGAAGCGCTTTATGCAGGAGCACACTGTGGGCGTGACAGGTCAGGATTCCCGCACGACATACGCCTTCTCGGGCACATTCCTCCACAATCCCGGTATCATTCAGGCGTGTGAGCTCAACAAATACTACCTGCGCACCGATATCCGCTCGCAGGTGACCGACTTCCTCGCTCTCGGTATGCGTGCTTGGGGGTACCACAATGACCAGAATCGCGACGACGTGAGCCAGATCTGGGAGATACAGATGCAGCGCTCGATCCCCGGTATCTATCCTTACTACAACGGCCTGTGGGGTGGAAACGAGACTGCCAACGAAACCTCCGATACATCAAATATCGCGATGAATATCGCTCAGGATCACGGCTATTTCAAGCAGGACAAGATCTACGCCAACCCCTACGTTGAGGTTGATCTCCCGCTCGGCTTCAAGATCTCGTCCAACTTCTACTACGACAAGTATGAGAACCACCACTTCTGGAAGCCCGACGTGTATCAGCCGCAGGTGTCTTTCCGTCGCGGCATGAAGCTCAACTTCGAGCCCTCCGACGCTCAGATGGCCGAGGCACAGGTTTACGACTACCGTGCATACGACCAGTCGTGGAAGACAACCAACATCCTTAACTGGCATGGTACTTTCGGCTCAAACGACGTCAATGCCCTCATCGGTTATGAGGAAATGCGCAAGTGGGGTGGCTCGACCGACATTTCCAAGAAAGGCATGTCGTCATACGCGCTCACCGATTTCGACGCCGTGACTACTCCCGTCTACATCTCTGGCAGCAACTGGGAGTGGGCTTCACGTTCGCTCTTCGGCCGCGTGAACTATGCTTATGCAGGCAAGTATCTCGTGGAGGCCAACTTCCGTTACGACGGTTCTTCGCGTTTCGCCAAGGAGAACCGCTGGGGCTTCTTCCCCTCGGTTTCGGCTGGCTGGCGCATCAGCGAGGAAGCATTCATGGCCGACACACGCAGCTGGCTCGACAACCTGAAGATACGCGGATCGTGGGGTAAGCTCGGTAACAATGCAATCGGCAACTACGAGTATCAGAACTTCTACTCGTCGACACTCTACGCTTTCGGCGACGTGCCTAAGGGAGGTCTCTTCCTCACCGGCTTCACCAACGCCAACCTCAAGTGGGAGACAACCACCAGCTCCAACATCGGTATCGACTTCGGCGCCCTCAACAACCGCCTCACCGGTGTCATCGAGCTCTACGACAAGCACACCGACGGTATTCTCTACCGCCCGTCGCTCAACGCTTCGCTCTACTATCTCACCGCACCGCTCATGAACCTCGCCGAGGTTGACAACAAGGGTCTTGAGATCACACTCGGCTGGAATGACCGCGTGGATCAGGTAAGCTACTTCGTCAATGGCAACGTTTCGTTCAACCGTAACCGCGTCACCAAGTACAAAGGCACTCTCGACAAAGGCTGGAAAACCGACGATAACGGAAACAAGTACTGGTACAACAACATCGGCGACGTGTCGAACAACGGTGGTGCCGGCACACAGATCGTCGAGGGTCATCAGATGAATGAATACTACACTCACACCGTGTATCGTGGCGACGGCACTTACTACAACTCCGACGGCTCAGTCAACGTCAACGGCGGTCCGCGCGACGGCATGATCCGCACCGAGGCCGACATGAAGTGGCTCAAGGACATGGTTGCTGCCGGCAACTCGTTCTATCCCATGCAGAACATCGGCAAGGGTGGCATCTGGTACGGTGACATGATCTATGCCGACACCAACGGTGACGGCAAGTACGGTGAGGAGCAGGACCGCCAGTTCAACGGCTACTCCAACATCCCCAAGATCTACTACGGCTTGCAGATGGGTGCAAACTGGAAGGGTATCGACCTGTCGATGAACTGGTCGGGTGCCGCAGGTTTCAAGATCTGGTACTACGACAAGTGTAAGAACTCAACAACTGTGATCCAGTCGGAGCAGATGCCTCTCGACATCGCCTATGATCACTACTTCTATGATCCCGACAACCTGAACGATCCCTACACCAACACCACAAGTAACACTCCGCGTCTGAGCCCCACCGACGGCAACAACCAGCAGAAACTCTTTAGCGAGCGTCACCTCCAGAACGGCGACTACATCAAGCTGAAGAACCTCTCTGTGGGCTACACATTCCCCCGCCAGTGGACAACGAAGGCCTACGTTCAGAATCTGCGCGTCTACGCTTCGTTTGAAAACCTCTGCACGATCACCAAATTCAAAGGTCTCGACCCCGAGATGCGTGCTGGCGACGGATATGCTCCCATGCGCACCTATTCACTCGGTCTTAACTTAACCTTCTAACCCGCACACTCCAATAATCGATGAAATACAATATATCAAATCTGTCGAAAGGCACCGTGCGTATTCTTGCCGCCGCAATAGCCGGCGGGGCAATGCTGACCGGGTGCGCCGACATGGATCTGACTCCCACATATCAGCCCACCAGCGAGAGCGTATGGCAGGATGTCACAATGGCTTCACAGGCTGCCACGGGACCTTACCGCTGCCTCCGTTACCGCATCGCCGACAACGCGCAGTGGGGTGTCACAACATGGCAGTGCTTCTCATCGGCACTCGACCGCGACCCCAACTGGCGAGGCTACAAGGCTCTGTTCGGTAACCTCGATTCATCCGACGGTGACTGCGTGCTTCCCGTGTGGGCATGGCACATGGAGTATGCTGCCAAGGCCAATGCCGTTGTCGCCAACATCATGAACGTTCCGGGTATCGATCAGGACGAGGCTGCACGTATGCGCGCCGAAAACATCTTCCTCCGCGCCTACTGGTACTATGAGATGAACATTATATGGGGCGGTATTCCCTACATCCGCGAGGAGGTCACCGATCCTGAGCAGACCTATATCGCGCGCCTGAGCAAAGAGGAGACGTGGGACGAGCTCATCAAGGACTTCACCGAGGTGATCAACACTCCCTCGCTTCCCGACAAATATGCGCAGGGCGACGGCAACTGGGGCCACATCACCAAAGGCACAGCCTATGCTTACCGTGGCAAATGCTACATGTGGAAGAAAGAGTGGCAGAAGGCAGCCGACGACTTCCAGAAAGTGAAGGATTGCGGCTACAAGCTTCTGACTGCCGGTGACCGCCCCTACATCGACCTGTTCAAGGAAGCACAGGAGCAGTGCGACGAGATGATGTTCACAGTCTGCTTCGGTCCGCAGGACACTCAGGGCAATGTGATCTGGCGTAACTGCGCTACCCGTTCGGTCAACGGTAAAGAGGGCTGGAACAACTGGCACGGCAACCCCGCCATGATTGAATCCTACGAGAACGCCGACGGCTCGAAATTCAGCTGGGATCAGTACATCCCCGACTACAGCTCCAAGTCGAAGAAAGCGCGTCAGGCCTACTTCCTGCGCGACGACATCAACGACGATGAGATCGCAAAGGCAGTGGAAGGCGGTGCCGACATGTCGCTTTATATTCAGGGTGGCAACGAGGCGCGTCTCCGTCCCGCGTTTGAGAACCGTGACCCGCGTCTCGAGCAGACCTTCATCACTCCCTACTCGATCTTCAACGGCGCACGCCGCGGCTTTGTGGAGCCCATCACTTACCGCTTCCCCTTCCGCACCGACGGTGCCGATGACCGCACCACTCCCTTCCTCGCCGACCTCCTCACCGACACCGGCATGGAAACCTATCTGATGCGTAAATTTGTCGCCGAGGGTCAGGAAGTGACCAAGTGGTACTCTTCCATCGACTATCCTATCCTGCGCTACGGTGAGGTTCTCTGCGACTGGGCCGAGTGTCTTGCCGAGCTTGGCGATCTCAGCGGTTCTGCCGACAAGATCAACGAGCTCCGTGCCCGCGTGGGTCACGTGCTCCTCAACTCCAATGCCAACACCATGGTTGCCGGCAAGGAGGATATGATCGAGCGCGCACGCATGGAGCACTACTATGAGCTCGCCGGTGAGGAAAACCTCTTCTTCGACGAACTCCGCTGGGGCACATGGCGCGCCAAGAAGTTCTATCTGGACTCCGAGGGTCAGATGAACGGCCTGAAGAAACCGTGGGGTGTGAACTACTACGAGTATGTTGATGGCGGCGACAAGATGACCGAGTGGCCTGTACCCGACCGCGAGATGCAGGTTAACCACAACATGAACCAGAGCCCCTACTGGAAGTAAGCAATCGAAATCACGCGACAACAATGTGGAGGGGGGCATCCCGTTCCCCCTCCATTGTTTTACTCTATGCAACAAAGTAATCTGTGAAAATGAAAAGACTGTTTCCTGTTGTTCCGTTGACTCTTCTGCTTGCCGCAGGCTGCGCGGGATGCTCCGGCGACGGGGATTCCAAAGAAGATTCCGAAAAAGGCAACGGCGGATTTGTAGAGAAAACAAAGACCTACATAAATCCCGTCTTTATTCAGGACTCGCCCGACCCCTCGGTGATGCGGGGTGACGACGGATATTTCTATGCATTCACCACCGCCGGGCTGCGCCGCTCCAAAGATCTTGTGGAGTGGAGTGCGCTTAAAGATCCCTTTGAGTCGCGACCCGCGTGGAGCGATGTTTGCAAGGATGTCTGGGCAATGGATGTCAACAAGATAGGCGACAAATATGTGCTCTACTACGCTTTGTCGAAATGGGGTGAGGAGCATGAGAACGGTCTTGGTGTAGCCGTGGCCGACGACATTGCCGGTCCGTATAAAGATCATGGCAAGCTGTTCACATCCAACGAAATCGGGGTTCAGAATTCTATCGACCCCCATTACTTCATCGATGACGACGGCAAGCAGTACCTTTCATGGGGTTCATTCAGCGGTCTCTATGCGATCGAGCTTGCCGCCGACGGGCTCTCGGTGAAGGAAGGCGCTGAGAAGCAGAAACTCGCCGGAAACGCCTATGAAGGCATAATGATTCACAAGCACGATGGCAAATACTATATGTTTGCCTCGATAGGCTCATGCTGCGAGGGCACAAACTCCACCTATACCACAGTGGTGGGTCGTGCCGACAACTATTTCGGGCCATACGTGAATAAGGCCGGAGCGTCGATGCTCGACAACAACCATGAGATTCTCATTGCAGGTAGCGATGCCGTGAAAGGCCCCGGGCACAATTCCGAGATAATCACCGATGACGAGGGACACGACTGGATACTCTACCACGGCTATCTCACCACCAACCCCTCGCGCGGCCGTGTGCTGTTTATGGATCCCCTTCATTGGACCGACGGATGGCCGAGCGTGAAAGAAGCCAAGCCTTGCATGATAGGACAGGAAGTTCCTGTATTCAAATAAAGAAACAGACTATATACTGACGTGTGGGTGTGTCATAAAGCTTTTGATGAAATTACAGTAATTGATATGGTTGACTATGTCCGGATTTCACTTATGACACACCCATTTTATTTATCGCGAAGATAAAGTAGGGACGCACGGTCGTGCGTCCTGTTTTATATGTGCGTGTTCGTGTAGAGGCTTTGCGCCAGCATGGGTGCTTTATAAATTGGATTAGATGTATTATATTTGCAATAACCTACATGCGGTAGGTCTAATACCTCGATTCATCCAATTGCTTGTAATATAAATGCGTTTATTAAAGAAAATTGCCATTATACTGACCGGTGCGCTCGTGTGCCCGGCGATCAAGGCTGAAGATAAGACTGTCTATGCGGTCTCCGATTCTCATCTCGATACGCAATGGAACTGGGACGTGCGTACATCCATACGCGACTATCTCAGGTACACTTTAGGCCAGAATCTTCTGCTCCTCAGTCAGCACCCCGACTATATTTTCAATTTTGAGGGAGGGGTGAAATATGCTTGGATGAAAGAGTATTACCCTGATCAGTATGAGCTGATGAAGCAGTATATCCGTCAGGGACGCTGGCATGTGGCCGGGTCAAGCTGGGATGCCAACGACGTCAATATCCCTTCCATCGAGTCACAGCTCCGCAACATCATGCTCGGTCAAAATTTCTTCCGTGACGAGCTTGGCGTGGAGAGCACCGACATATTTCTTCCCGACTGTTTTGGATTTGGCTGGACTCTCCCCACTGTCGCACGCCACTGCGGTCTGATCGGTTTCTCCTCGCAGAAGATCGGATGGCGCACACATCCGTTTTTTGAGAATGACAGGAAATATCCGTTTGGTGTGGGGCTTTGGAAAGGTGTCGACGGCGATACCATCATGATGGTGCACGGCTACAGCTACACCCACACATGGGACGGCGAGGATATCTCTCACAGCAAGGAGCTTGAAAAACTGGCCGATGAAAACGCCGGCAACATAGTCTATCACTACTATGGCGTGGGCGACCGGGGTGGATCACCCACAATCGGCTCTATACGGTCGGTCGAGCGCGGCATCCGCGGCGATGGGCCTCTCAAGATCATAAGCGCCACGAGCGACCGGCTGTACCTCGACATGCTGCCATACTCGTCTCATCCCGAGTTGCCCGTCTACGACGATGAGATGCTCATGGACGTCCACGGCAACGGCTGCTACACGGCAATGGCTGTCATGAAGTTCTACAATCGCCAGAACGAGCTTCTTGCCGACGCTGCCGAAAGGGCGGCTTCGGCGGCCGCTATTCTGGCTCGTAAGCCATATCCGACCGAGGCTTTGACCGACTCTTGGAAACGCTTTATCTGGCATCAGTTCCACGACGACATTACCGGCACAAGCGAGCCACCTTGCTATGAAATTTCGTTCAACGACGAGTTGCTGTCGCTCAAGCAATTCTCCGACCTCCTGACCGATGCTGCCACCGGCGTTGCCCAGAAGCTGAATACCAATGTCTCAGGCACGCCGCTCCTGTTGTTCAATCCGCTCGGCTATGAGACGACCGACCTTGTTGAGGTGCAGCTCGATGCGAAACAGCGTCCGGCCTCAGCAGTCGTCAAAGACCACAACGGCCGTTCTGTCAGGTCGCAGATCACAGGCTACGACAATGGCAAAGCCACTCTGCTCATCGAGGCTACCGTGCCGGCGATAGGCTTCGCAGTCTACGATGTCGCCCTGAAGGGAAGCGGCACTGATAAGGCTGTCTCGGTCAGCACCGTCCAGAATAGCGTCTACGCGCTCACGTTTGACCGTAATGGCGATATCCCGTCGATTGTCGACAAGCGCACCGGCAAGCAGCTTGTGGCCGATGGTAAGGCTGTGCGGCTCGCCATGTTCCCCGACAATGTTTCCACCATGTGGCCTGCTTGGGAGATACAGAAAGAAACTATCGACCGTGAACCGGTTTCGATCGGCGATGACGTGGATATCTCGCTCGTGGCCGATGGCGACCTGCTCAAGCGCGTCAGGATTACGAAGAAACATGGCGATTCAGAGTTCACACAGTACGTCAACCTCTATGAAGGGGCACTTGCTCCACGCATCGACATTGTCAACGAGGTCGAGTGGCAGAGTCCCGCTTCGTTGCTCAAGGCAGAGTTCCCGCTCACGGTGTCCAATGAAAAAGCTACCTACGACCTCGGTGTGGGCGCAATAGAGCGTGGCAACAATGTGACGACAGCCTATGAGGTTCCCGCCCGTGAGTGGGTTGATCTGAGCGATGATGCCTATGGAGTTACGCTGCTGAGCAATTTCAAGTACGGGTGGGACAAGCCCTCCGACAACACATTGCGGCTGACACTTTTCCACTCGCCCGGAGTGACAAACCGCTACACCCATCAGGAGCGTCAGGACTTCGGACACCACGAGTTCACCTACTCCATCATCGGACACGATGGTAAGCTTGACCGTGCGTCGGCATCCAAGGCCGGCGAGCAGATGTCGCAGCGTTTCAAGGCGTTTGTTGTGCCTAAATCCAAGGGGGAGGGGCGCAGTCTGTCGCTCGCGACTACCGATGCCCCCAACGTCGTCATCAAAGCCATGAAGCGTGCCGACGACGGCGACGGCTACATTGTGCGCGTCTATGAGACGGCCGGAAAGCCCGCCCAAGCCAACATCGTGTTTGCCGACAAGCTCAATTCCGCCAAAAAAGCCGACGGAACGGAAAAGGTCATTGCCGAGGCTGCAACCGACGGCAATAAGCTGCCTGTTAGTCTTAAAGCCAACGGCATAGCCACCTACCGCGTCTATTTCGACAACATGGAAACCGAGTCACCGGCTATGGCTACAGTGCTACTTCCCTACAACTATTGCGGTATTACCTACAATAGTTTCCGCCATGACGGACGTCTGAACGGAGGTCTTAGCTATCCGGCGGAGATGATGCCTAATGAAATTGTCAAAAACGGTGTGAAGTTTTCAATAGAGAAGCGGCCGGCTGAAAACGTTGTCCTCTGCAGCGGCGACACTATCGCGCTCCCCGAAGGAAAGTGGGATAAACTCCATCTGCTCATGGCGGCCGACACCGAGGGACGTGACCTAAAGGCCGACCTGACCGTAGGCGAGAAGACCACAACAGTCAGCGTGCCCTCCTACACCGGCTATATAGGGCAGTGGGGACACCACCCGCACAACGCTCCCGGCGGTTACGACTGGGGACACTGGGGCTTCAGCAAGGGATATCTCAAGGAGCCGCGCGTGGTCTATGCCGGAACACACCGTCACAGCCTGACCCGCGATGAAATCTATGAGAACGCCTATCTATGGGATGTGCAGCTCG
The DNA here is from genome assembly GCA_947176995.1 of uncultured Porphyromonadaceae bacterium. Taxonomy (GTDB): domain Bacteria; phylum Bacteroidota; class Bacteroidia; order Bacteroidales; family Muribaculaceae; genus JAFLTL01. The sequence goes on from CAMWSY010000001.1 coordinate 11,537, forward strand.
ATATCCCTGCCGGTGCTGACACTCTCATACTTCCCGACAACATCAATCTCATACTTGTTGCTGCCACTGTGACAGCCGGCGACCCGCAGCCTGCCGTGGCTGCCGCGCCGCTTTTCAAGACGGGCAACCGCGCGTCCGACAGCTATGATCCCACCACAACGCCTGAACCAGCCAATCTGCTCACACCCGAGATGATCGTTTCCTACACCGGTGGAGCGAAGGAGGCCAACCATCCGAGCAAACTTCTGGATAACAATATCGATACGAAATGGTCGGATAAAACTCTTCCTGCAAATGTGGTTTTTGATCTCGGTGCTCCCACCACAGTGACCGGTTGGACAATCCTTTGCAATGAGCGCAAGAGGGCTGAGCGTCTTCTCTCAGATTGCTTCCTTCTCGGACGCAACAGCCCAGACGAGGAGTGGCACACTCTCGACCAATTTACAGGAAACAGCAGAAGTGAGATCAACCGCCGTCTGACCAGTCCTGAGCAGGTGCGCTACATCAAACTGATGGTCACCCATCCGTCGCAAGAGCCCAACAGCAGGAACACCGGTATCGCTGAGTTCCGTCTCTATTGACCCCTGCGCTGCGTGTGCCGTTTTTGGAGCTTACGCTTCGATTCTGCGCAATGTGCGGTAGCGGTAGGTAATTTCCGTAGTCTCGTCGGTCAGTGGCTCGCATTCGGCTTCTATTTGCCATTCTCCCGCATCAATGGGCGGGAAAAAAGTGTCGGCATCCGGCCGCCGAACATCTATTTCGGTCAGCTCGATGCGGTCGGCGACAGGAAGGGCGGCGGCGTATATCTGTGCGCCGCCGATCACAAACACCTCATCATCACCTGCAAGCTGCAAGGCGTCCTCGATTGAGGCTGCTACCTCGGCACCGGGCAGTGTCAGGCTCTGCTGACGGCTGACAACGATATTCCGGCGGTTGGGAAGCGCCCCTTTGGGGAGCGCGTCAAAAGTCTTGCGCCCCATGATTATGGTGTGTCCCGTGGTGAGTTGGCGGAAGCGTCGGAGATCACTTTTGATATAATAAAGCTGGTCACCCGCTTTACCTATGGCGAGGTCGGCGGTGACGGCGACGATGATTGTGGTCATAGCGATAAAAGTGGAAGCGCGGCTATAGCGGCGTAAATCAGGATGATGACGATATAGGGTATGTAGCTCAGGCGGTAACGCCGTGTTGCGAAGAAATGCCCGGTCTGATAGGCTGCCAAGGCGTCGAGCAGCGGGATATAGACGGTGAAATTATCGTGGTCGGCAGCTATGAGGATGAGTGTGACGATAAAGAGCAGGGTGATGAAGCCGTTGAAAGCGCGTCGGGCGGAGTTATAGCTCACCACCTTCATGAAATTGGCGAAGGTCAGTATCAGGCCGAGTGCGCCGGTGAAGGCCGTCGAAGCCAGCGTGAGGATGTAGATGGAATGATCGGTCATCGTGGGCATCAGATGCACCGGAGCGGTGGGAAACCGGAATGACTCTAATGACAGAATCCCCAAGCCGAGCAGAATCCAAAGCGGGGTCACACATCCCATCAACACAGCGAGTATGTTGCGCATATCGGCAGTTTTCATCTGCACCATGCCGAGGATGAACACCGGCAGATAAAACAGTGTATTGTAGAGAAACAGCGATGCGAGCGCGAGGATGAAGAAAATAAGATAAGTCGAGCGTGTGAGGTCGGGATTGGTGTAGGTGGAAAAAAGCAGTGCGGTGAGCGGCAGCACAATTAATGCCAGAAATGAACCACTGTAGAATTGAGCCAGCACCCCCGGCTGCGCGAGCTGCATGAAAAAGAACAGTCCCACAAAAAGCCATGTGATCGACTGCATGAGTCTGAACGTGCGGTTGATGACCAGCAGCATGAACGCGATGACTATATTTGCGGCCACGTTGACCGCAAACGAGGTCGCACCCGGTGTCAGCCAGTCGTCGGGCGAGGCAAAGGAGGTGATGGGGGAGTCGTGACCGGCCGTGAGAAAATCGTTGCTCCCGACGGTCGACATGAGTGCGGCTGCGCATACGGCGACAATCATGAGCATGATTGCCGCCGCACGCGAGTGGATATATTTCGTAGGAGTCTTCACTTGCAGCCGCAGGTGACATCGCGCCCTATGTCACGGCGGAACGCCATGCCGTCGAATGCGATGTGTGAGAGAGAGGCGTAGCTGCGCTCAAGCGCTTCGGTGAGCGTGGGGGCAAGCGAAGTCACGGCAAGCACGCGGCCTCCCGACGTGATGGTCGAGTCGCCTTCGGTTTTTGTGCCTGCGTGGAAGATTATCGAGTTTTCGGCAGCCTTTTCAATGCCTGTTATGGTCTTTCCTTTGGCGTATGCTTCGGGATAGCCCCCCGATACTGCTATAACGGTTGCGGCAGCGAGAGGGGAGTGGGGCAGGGCGAGATCACCCAGATCGCCGCGGGCGGCTGCCTCGAGAAGCGGCACAAGGTCGCAGTCGATACGCGGCATCACCACCTCGGTCTCGGGGTCGCCCATGCGCACGTTGTACTCTATCACCATCGGATCGCCCCCTACGTTGATAAGGCCGAGGAAAATAAATCCGCGGTAAAGGCGTCCTTCATCCATCAGTCCCTTGATTGTGGGCAGCACGATGCGCTCCTCCACCTTTTTCATGAAAGTCCCGTCGGCAAAAGGAACAGGGCTTACGGCACCCATACCACCGGTGTTGAGGCCGGTGTCGCCTTCGCCCACGCGCTTGTAGTCTTTAGCCACGGGGAGGATGCGGTAGCCGCCGTTACCGTCGGTGAGCACAAACACCGAGCACTCTATGCCGCTCAGAAACTCCTCGATGACTACTGTCGACGATGATTTCCCAAACATGCCACCGAGCATATCGGCGAGTGCCTTCTTGGCTTCGTCGAGCGAGTCGATGATCAGCACTCCTTTTCCTGCGGCAAGGCCGTCGGCTTTAAGCACGTAGGGGGGAGTGAGTGTCTCGAGGAACTTGTATCCTTCCTCTATCGTTTCGGCAGTGAAACTGCGGTAGCGGGCGGTGGGTATGCCGTGGCGCGCCATGAAAGCCTTTGCCACGTCCTTGCTTCCCTCAAGCTCCGCACCGGCTTTTGCCGGCCCTACGACAAGCACGTTCTTTCCTGAGAAATAGTCGGTGATACCGGCTACGAGCGGATCCTCGTTGCCCACGACAATCATGTCGATACCGAGGTCATCCACAGCCTTTTCCACAGCCTCGAAGTCGAGCGGGCTCAGCTTTATGTTCTCGCCGTAGGCTCCGGTGCCTCCGTTGCCGGGAGCGATATACAGTTTCTCAACTTTAGGACTCTGTGAGATTTTCCATGCGAGAGCCGATTCGCGGCCGCCGCTTCCGAGCAGAAGTATGCGCATAGGTGGAGTATTGTGGATTAGTCGTTGTTGTCGGTATCTTTATCGTTTCTCTTGCTGAAGTCGGGGCGCGTTTTCCATCCCGCGCGACGCTCACGCATTATCGGGCCTTCCGATGGTGGCAGCGAGGGTGTTTTTCCCTCGATCTGCAATCCTGTTTTCTCTTTTTTGCGGAAAGGATACGGGCTGTCGGCAAAGCGGCGTCCTCCCTTGGGCTTCTCACCCTGTTCGCGCTTGCGGTCGAAGTCGCGGCGCGGCTTGCGCTCGTCGGCCCTGTCGAAAGCCTTGCGGAACCGGTCGCCCGGTGTCTGGCGGCCGTCGCGTCCGCCAAATCCCTTTTTCGCTGCTCCGTTGCCCCACTCGTCGTCGCTCAGGCGGCGGCGTGCGGGCTTGCGGTCCTTACCTTGGCTGAAACGGTCGCGGTGCTTGAATTCACCACCTGCGCGGCGGAAATCGTTGCGTTTTCCCTCAAAGATCACATATTCCATGAGCGTGCACTGGAGTGCGCCGTTGAGCAGTGGTATTTTCTCCGACGGGGCGAGGCCGATCTTTGCGAAATACTCGTCGCGGTAGCCTATCACCCATGCGTGGTAACCTTGGAACACATGCTTGAGCTTCGAGCCGAGCATTGCGTACAACCCTTCCATGTCGTCAACGTTGATGCGCTCGCCATAGGGGGGATTGGTGATCATCACGCCTCCCTCGGGTGCGTCGTTCCATTGGGCAAGGCTTTTTGTCTCGAGGTCGATGTATTTCTGTACCCCTGCGCTGCGTATGTTGCGCTCGGCCACCGCTATAGCTGCCGGCGATATGTCGGCGCCCATGATGCGGCAGTTCACCTCGCGCTCCTGCGAGTCATCGTTGTAGATGCTGTCAAACAGGTCGGCGTCAAAGTCTTTCCAGCTCTCGAAGGCAAATTTCGAGCGGAACACGCCGGGATTGATGTTGGCTGCTATCAGAGCCGCTTCTATCAGAAATGTGCCTGAACCGCACATCGGGTCAACGAGCGGCGATTCGCCGCGCCAGCCCGAGCGGAGGATTATGCCGGCTGCAAGCACCTCGTTGATCGGCGCTTCGGTCTGTGCCACGCGGTAGCCGCGCTTGTGGAGCGATTCGCCCGAGCTGTCGAGCGACAGCGTGACGCGGTCGCCGTCGATATGCAGGTTTATGAGGATGTCGGCGTCCTGTGTCGACACGCGCGGACGCTTGTCGCCGTAGTGGTCACGGAACCAGTCGACAATCGCATCTTTCACGCGGTAAGTGGCGTAGCGCGAGTGACTGAACTCCTCGCCGTTGGCAACGGTGTCGACAGCAAAAGTCTTGTCAGGCCCGAAGAGCGATGCCCATTCAAATTCCTTTGCCATTTCATAAAGCTCGTCGGGCGACGATGCAAAGAATTTGTAGAACGGCTTTAGGATCCTCAGAGCCGTGCGGCAGCACATGTTGGCGCGGTAAAGCGTCTCGAGGTTTCCTTCAAATGACACCATGCGGCAGCCCGGCTGCACATTTTCGGCGCCGATCGCACGCAGTTCTTCCGCCAAAATTTCTTCCAGACCCTGAAAGGTTTTGGCCACCATTTCAAATCGCTCCATTGTATCTGTTTTCTCCTCCTGAGGTGGGTTGGGGTATTCTGATTGCAAATTTAATCAGTTTCTTCGGTTGGTGAAGTCAAAAAAACGCCGTTTTTCATCATCCGACAGCGATGCGTAGCCCGAGCGCCTTATTTTTTCGATTACATCCTCCATATTGCGCCGTGGCGGGGGCTCCGTCTGCCGGCGTTGCCACGGGTCGTCGCCATGTGTCGGGCGCAGCAGATTGGCTATGCGGTCGAGCGCACGGTTAAGTGGTGCGGTTATGTCGGTGCCGCGCCGCATCTGTAGGCCGAACGCCACCCCCGCAGCGATTCCCCCGGCGTGGGTCATTGCTGCCGTGGCGCTCATCCCGCTTCCGGCAAGAAACACCGCCGCCAGTATCAGGGCTATCCATTTTATGCGCACCATGCCTATGAGAAACACCCTCACTTCGAAGTCGGGAAGGATGATAGCCGTGCCGGTGATGACGGCCAGAACAGCGGCCGACGACCCGATCAGGCCGCTGCCGGCCACCGAGGGGTCGGTGTAGGCGATCAGCGCGTAGAGAGCCGCACCCCCGAAGCCGCCTAACAGGTAAAGTCCCATTAGTTGCCGCGAAGTGCATGTCATTCTGAAAATCGTGGCGAACCCATATAGCCACAGCATATTTAAGGCTGTGTGCCACACATCCTCCTGTGTGAACATGTAAGTCACCGTGGTCCACGGCCGATGCATCCACATCTCGGCCGTCGGGGGCATTGCAAGCCACTCGAAGACCACGGTTGCGCTTCCTCCCGTGACTCCGGCGACGATTATGCCCGTTATGCGTCCTGCCACGAGCACAGCCACGTTGACGATGATGATGCGCACTGCCAGCGAGCGCGTCAGCCACCACGCTTTCAGTCTGTAGAGATTTCTGATCATTTACCAGCGGCGGAAAAGGCCGTTGCGTTTCCAGTAAAGTATCATCACAAGGCCGATGAGCATACCGCCCAGATGCGCGAAGTGAGCCACATTGTCACCCATGCTGTTCTGGAGTCCCAGCAGCAGTTCGATGCCCGCATATCCCGCAACCATCCATTTTGCCTTGATCGGGACGGGGATAAACATGATGTAGAGCGGCATATCCGGCCATATCATGCCGAAGGCGAGCAGGATGCCGTAGATCGCACCCGACGCTCCCACTGTGGCGTTGTTGAGCAGTATGTTGAAGTGCCCCAGAGCCGGCTCGACGTAATTCATGCCTTGGGCAATGATGCCGGCGCCGTTCTTCATCACCTCGTCGATCATCTGCGGTGTGAGGTGGGCTTCCGCGCTGTTTATCATTATGGCGTAGACACCTTCCTGAATGAGAGCCGCGCCTATGCCGCAGGAGATGTAGTAGAACAGGAATCTCGCCGAACCCAGTGTGCGCTCAAGCAGCCCGCCGAACATAAACAGGGCGAACATGTTGAAGAACAAGTGCATGAACGTGGCGTGGATAAACATGTAGGTTATCAGCTGCCCCGGGTTGAAAAGCGGCGACGAGAAATAGTGCAGACCTCCGAAGTCCGAGATGTCAATTCCTATTTTGCGTCCGAGCAGCCATGTTGCGAGCCACACGAGCACATTGATGATAAGCAGGTTCTTGGTGACCGGCGGGAGATTTGAGAAAATCGAGTTGCGGTACATGTGTAATCGTGCTAACTTAAAATTTATGCGGTCTTTTTACCGAAGAAACGGTCGACGATAATCGACAGAGCCCCGTCGCCGGTCACATTGCACGCCGTGCCGAAGCTGTCCATGGCTATGTAGAGAGCTATCATCAGGGCGTTGTCGGCCTCGGTGAAACCGAGGATCGAGCTGAGCAGACCGAGTGAAGCCATTACCGCACCTCCCGGCACGCCCGGAGCCGCCACGATGGTTATGGCGAGCATGGCGATGAAGTAGGAGAACATGCCCAGATCGTAGGGCATACCGTTGGTGATCATCAGCGCCAGCGAGCAGGCCACAAGTTTCAGCACGCTGCCCGACATGTGGATTGTTGCGCAGAGCGGCACGGTGAATCCCGCCACAGGCTCGCTTACCCCCATCGCCACCGTCTGCCGCAGCGTCACCGGGATTGTGGCGGCCGACGACTGTGTGCCGAGAGCCGTGAAGTAGGCCGGCATCATCGTCCAGAGAAGTTTCAGCGGATTGCGGCCGTGGCGTGAGAAAAACGAAGCGATGGTGTATTGCAGAAGCAGCAGGAAAATGTGTAGCGCAAAAATCACCGCTATGATCTTCACGAAAGTCGACAGGATTGTTCCCACCTGCCCGCTTGCGGTCATCGACAGGAAAATGCCGAAGATGTAGAGCGGCAGCAGCGGCACGATGGCACCGTTGATCACCTTGATCATCACGTCGCGGAAATCGTCAAGCACATTGCGCAGTGCCCCGGTGCCGTTGGCGAGCATCGCCACACCCAGTCCGAGCACAAACGAGATCACCAGTGCCGAGTTAACAGCCATGAGCGGCGGCATCTCGATCGTGAAGAAAGCCGTGGGAGCAGCCGAGCCAGCGCTCTCCGTCTCAGCCACATACTGCATCGGCTGGATCATCGACGGGAAAAACGTCGCCCCCGTGAAGTAACTCAGATAGCCCGCGAAAATAGTGGCTACGTAGGCAAGGATAGCCGTGAAAACAAGCATCTTTCCCGCGCGGCTTCCGATGTCGGCGATCGCCGGGGCTACGAAGCCGAGAATGATCAGCGGGATGCAGAACCCGAGGAACTGGCTGAAAATAGCGTTGAACGTTGCGAAACAGCGCGACAGCCATTCCGGGAAAAACATGCCGCAGCCGATACCGCAGCCTATAGCGATGAAAATCCAGATCAGCAGTCCGGGACGCCGGCTCTTCTTTTGAGTTGATTGTGTCATAGTGTGTGACGGGGAGTGACATGGTGAATGCACAAAGATAATCAATTCCCCCGAGTTCTCCGAGTACTCAGAACCCTCCGAGAACAACTACGACTGGATTGGCGGAGGTGCTATAGCATGGAAATTCAATGACGTGGAGATTCCGATACTCTCCACAGAAGTAGTCCATAACGAAGTGAAGCACGTTGTGCCCTACTCTGAGATAACGCTGGTGCGTCACGACGACGGCACTTACACGCTTAAACAAAACTGAGAAGATCAGGCGAGGGCGGTCAGGGCGACCGATGCCACGCTCACTTTCACGCCGGGGATGGCGCGGTGTATGTGTCGCGCACACGCAAGCATCGTCGCCCCGGTTGTGATCACGTCGTCGACGAGAAGGATGTGCCTGACGTCGTTCCAGTCATCGGGATGCGGCAGATAGTAGGTGCGAGAGGCGTTGTCAAGTCGCTCCGAGGCGCTTTTGCGTGTCTGGGTCGAGTGGAGGCGTGCGCGCAGACAATCGTCGGTCCATGGCAGCCCGGTAGCATCAGCTATGCCCTGCGCGATTTCCTCACTCTGGTTATAGCCGCGCCGCAGTTTTTTGAGCACAGGCATCGGCACAGGCACAATAAGATCAATCCCGTCGAAAAAAACGCTTTTGGCCGCTGTCGTTGCAAGCCGGCGGCCGAGGTGGCGGCACATGCCGGGACGGTGACCATATTTGGCTGTCTGGATCACGCGTGCGAATGGGCTCTCACGGCGATAGGCCATCAGCGACACAGCGCGGTCGATTTCGGCATCTTTCGCCATGAGGCGGCGGTGAATCTCGTTGTCGGTCATTGACCGCATGGAGAGCCGTGGTAGCGCGGCATCACAGTGCAGGCACATATATCGTTCGCCCGATACCAAAGTCCGGCCGCACACCACGCATTGTGCCGGAAAAAGCACGTCGAGCAGTGTTTCCCGCAGATTCCTGAAAGTCATCGTGTGAGCTCCTCCATCATGCTGCGGTCACGCATCATGCTGGCAATCATTTCAGGCTCGAAGCCCCGTGAAGCCGCGTGACGGAAAATTTTTGTGCGCCCCTCGTATGTCGAGACCTCATCGCTCCCCATCGACAGGATTTTGCCGCGCAGCGTCTGCATCAGCCCTTGGCGGAAGTCATCGGGATTCACCTCGGCGAGCGCGGCCTCTATGTCGTCGGCCGTTATGCGCTTCTGCATGAGCCCGAGACGTATTTTCCGGCTTCCCCATGCGTTGAACCGCGCCTTGTCGTTGGCGTAGGCTACAGCGAAACGACGGTCATCGATAAATTTCTCCTGACGCAGACGTGCAACGATGCGTGATGCATCGCCGGGTGCTATTCCCCAACGTGACAGTTTGGTCAGCATCTCATGGGTGCAATGCTCGGCGCTGACACACATTGTCATGAGTCGCTCAAGGGCTTTTTCGGCCGACATCGGTTTCTTTTGTCGCGGAGTCATAGGCGGGCTATTGCGAAACGCCGGCGACCGCAGAAGTCACGTTGTATCTCCACATCGTGAAATCCCGCCTGACGGAGCATCGTTTTCAAATCGTCGGCATAATCGGGATTGCTCTCAAAAGCTAAAACACCCCCGTTTTTCAGCGTTAAAGCGGCGTAGCGGGCAGCGGCGCGGTAAAAGCATAGTGGATTACCCTCGGGCGCGAACAGCGCGATATGGGGCTCGTAATCGAGCACACGCCGCTCCATGTCGGCGGCTTCGGCAGGAGCTATGTAGGGTGGATTGCTCACGACGATATCCCACGGCCCGCGGGGAAGCGACTCCTCTTTCAGCATATCGGCTTCGGCAAAAGTTATTTTCACGCCGAGTTCTCCGGCATTTTTCCGGGCGATATCGAGGGCGTCAGTGCTTATGTCGACGGCCGTGACGTTGGGGAAACGCAGTGAGCGGGCGAGTGCCACGGCGATCGCTCCCGAGCCGGTGCCGAGATCGATTATATCGAGATCAGGGCGGTCACCGGCTATGTCGGTGAGTATATCGACGAGTTGCGAAGTCTCGGGGCGGGGGATAAGCACCCCCGGAGCCACGTGCAGTTTCAGTCCGTGAAACCATGCTTCACCGAGTATGTATTGCACCGGCTCGCCTTTTGCTATCCGTGCGGCAATCCCGGCGATGCGTGCGGCGGTCGAAGGCATCACCTCCTCGCCGCTGCGGGTCACAAGATCCACTGGTTGCATCCCCGTGACAGCCTCCATGACGTTGCGTGCTATCGCCGTCGCTTCATGCCCGTCGGTAGTCTGTGCCGCTGTGTCGCGCAGACTTCTGTATATTTTCCCGACCGTCATTCCGTCAGGCGCACGATTCTTATGCCCTGAAGCGAGCGGTCGCGCCGCAGACGCTCGATAAGCGGCATCTTATCGACCACAACCTTGCCCTGCGCTGACGATGCGTTGAGCAGATAAGGGATTCCCTTGTCATCCTTCACGATGAAACCGAGATGCACCACATCGAGTCCCGGCAGTTTGGTCACGATCGCCACAATGTCACCCTCCTTGAGGGCGTCACGCGTCTCGCGCGAACTCAGACGGTTGGTTTCCACCACAGGATAGCGGTGGTTGCGGTAGCCTATCTCGTAAGATTTCAGTTGCTCGAAGGTGGCGGAGTCGGCAAGCGCGGCATATTTGTCGCGGTTCTTCGTCATGAAGTTTATCGACTTCACCATGTCCTTGTAGATCGGCATTCGGTTGGTCACCTCCTTGAGATTGCCGCGGGCGGTGTTGTCAACCACCCAGTCGCTGAAGTAGTGCAGCCTCGATGGATAGCCCTGCATCTCGCCGCCGCGGTAGCGCAACCGCTCGAGCGAAGCCGTGAAGTCGCGCCATGATGTGCGGTGCTGTCCGGCGGTGTAGGCGAGTGCCGCCACTATGTCGACAAAAGTGGTGCAGTCGAGCTCGTCGAGGTTCACCGTCAGGTGCTCCTCGCCGTCGTTGCTATCGAGTGTCGACGCCACATAAGGCACCCCCTCAAATTTTCTGGCAAGTGTGATGATGCGCTCGTTGGGATCGCTAATTTTCTCAGCCTCGATGAGCAGTTGCGTGATGCGCGTGGTGTCGGTAGCCTCATTGTGGAAGTTTATGAGGTTGACAGGCACAATGGCGCGCATGGCGCACGGCTGAATCATGCACAATAGAGCCAGAAGAGTGATGAGGCGCATGGGGTGTGGGTATATTTGTCTGATTTATTTTGCTGAGAGTGCGGCTATCGAGGCTTGGAGCGAAGCGATCTTCGACTGGGCGTCGGCCTGTTTGCGTCGCTCGGCGTCCACCACAGCCTGCGGTGCCTTGGAGGTGAACCGCTCGTTGGAGAGCTTCTTCTCGACCGAAGCGAGGAAGCCCTGCTGGTATTCAAGCTCTTTGTTGAGTTTGGCAAGCTCGGCCTCAGTGTCTACAGCACCTTCAAGTGGCACGTTGAATTCGGTAGTGCCGATGATAAACGATGCGGCAGCCGGATCTTTGGCGGCGTTGAAAGTCACACCCGACAGATTTGCAAGCTTCGTCACCACGCTCAGCATGGGCACTGCCTCCTCACCTTCACCCACAACAGCAAGACCGAGAGCCTCACGCGGCGAAAGATTCTTGGAAGCGCGCACACCGCGCACAGCCGTGATTATCTCCTTGGCGCGCTCCATCGCTTGCAGCAGTGCGCTGCTGTCGGTCACCGATGCGCGCGGTATATCGGCGTACATGATCGACTCACCCTCGCGGCGGTCGGCGAGATGCTGCCAGAGTTCCTCGGTGATAAACGGCATGAACGGGTGGAGCAGACGCAGCAGGCTGTCGAAGAACTCCATCGTGGCTTTCATTGTGGCGTGATCGATAGGCTCGCCGTAGGCCGGCTTGACCATCTCGAGATACCATGACGAGAACTCGTCCCAGAATAGTTTGTAGACAGCCATCAGTGCTTCCGACAGGCGGAACTTCGAGAACAGATCCTCGATTTCGGCCACCGTAGCGTCAAGACGTGCCCTGAACCACTCTATGGCCTGACGCGACTCCTCGGGCTGCGCGATGCTCTCCGACACCGTCCAACCCTGAAGCAGACGAAACGCGTTCCAGATCTTGTTGCAGAAGTTTCTACCGTTTTCGCAGAGCTTTTCATCAAACATGATATCATTTCCGGCAGGGGCAGCCATGAGCATACCCATGCGCACGCCGTCGGCACCGAACTGTGCGATCAGTTCCAGCGGATCAGGCGAGTTGCCGAGCATTTTCGACATCTTGCGGCCGATCTTGTCGCGCACGATGCCGGTGAAATAAACGTTGTCAAACGGACGCTCACCCACATACTCGTAGCCGGCCATGATCATGCGTGCCACCCAGAAGAAGATGATATCGGGTCCCGTGACGAGTGTTGCGGTGGGATAATAATATTTAATCTCCTCGTTGCCGGGATTGTTTATGCCGTCAAAGAGAGTGATCGGCCAGAGCCACGAGCTGAACCATGTGTCAAGAGCATCCTCGTCCTGACGCAGCTCCTCAGCCGTCATGTCGGGGTTGCCGCTGGCTGCACGCGCCTTTTCCAGAGCGAGTTCAGGAGTTTCTGCTACAACGAATGTCTGAGCCTCGGGATCGCCGTAGAAATATGCCGGGATGCGGTGTCCCCACCAGAGCTGACGGCTGATGCACCAGTCCTGTATGTTCTCGAGCCACAGGCGGTAGGTGGTCTTGTACTTCTCGGGTACAAAGCGGATGATGTCGTCCATCACGGGGCCGAGCGAGATTTCGGCAAAATGCTTCATCTTGATGAACCACTGCAGCGACAGGCGCGGCTCGATAGGCACCTTGGTGCGCTCCGACAGACCGATCTTGTTCTCATAATCCTCGACCTTCTCCATCAGGCCGGCAGCCTCGAGATCCTTGGCGATCTGCTCGCGCACTGCAAAGCGGTCCATGCCGCGGTAGAGCGGCGATGCGTCGCTCACGGTGCCATCCTCGTTGAATATGTCGATCGTGTCGAGATTGTGGGTCTTGCCCAGCATATAGTCATTCTTGTCGTGCGCCGGAGTCACTTTCAGACAGCCTGTGCCGAAGTCGATCTCCACATAGCGGTCCTCGATTACCGGAATCACGCGTCCCACGAGCGGCACGATCACCTTCTTGCCCTTGAGCCATGTGTTCTTCGGGTCTTTGGGATTGATGCACATAGCCGTGTCGCCCATGATAGTCTCTGGACGAGTTGTGGCAACCACTGCATAGCGGCGGCCATCCTTGTCGGTGTGTACTACGCTCTCCTCCGTCACCTCGCCGCTCATGTCATCGTCGGCTATGTAGTAGCGCAGATAATAGAGCTTCGCTTTCTCCTCCACATAAAACACCTCGTCGTCCGAGATCGCCGTGCGGTTCTCTGGATCCCAGTTCACCATGCGCAGGCCGCGGTATATCAGCCCCTTGTCATAGAGGTCGCAGAACACCTTGATCACCGACTTCGAGCGCGGTTCATCCATCGTGAACGCCGTGCGCTCCCAGTCGCACGATGCGCCCAGCTTGCGCAGCTGCTGGAGGATTATGCCGCCGTACTTGTTGGTCCAGTCCCATGCGTGACGCAGAAACTCCTCGCGGGTGATATCGGTTTTCTTTATACCCATCTCCTTGAGTTTCCCTATTACCTTGGTCTCGGTCGAGATCGAAGCGTGGTCGGTGCCCGGCACCCACAGAGCATTCTTACCCTCCATGCGGGCGCGGCGCACGAGTATGTCCTGAATCGTGTTGTTGAGCATGTGCCCCATGTGGAGCACGCCCGTCACGTTGGGCGGCGGTATCACCACCGTGTACGGCTCGCGGGCATCGGGAGTCGAGTGAAATAATTTGTGTTTCAGCCAATAGGCATACCATTTGTCCTCAACCTCTCCGGGGACATATTTTGTGGCTAATTCGCTCATGTGGGAGATGGATTGAAGTGAATTAAACTTATGACATTTTAAGATTTCGGTCGGCTTCGAGGTTAGTTCGGAATCGCGATGAGGGAGTAATGGGGCTCCATTATGACTGAAGAGAGATTTCGAAATAGCCCGGAGAAGACTAAAAGCTTAAACATCAAGGTTCATTTCACTTCGTGGTTAACATTTTGTTATAAGTTTAAATCACTTCACCTTTCTGGTGCTGGGCTTATCTGCCCTAAGATAACTGCAAAGATAATAAGATTTACTAAATTTGTATGTCATCTCGCGGGTGATTAACCGAACCCGTGGCTCTCAATTCAGAAGATGGAAGAAACAAAAAATACTGATAAGAAACCTGTTGTCGTGCTCGGCATAGAGTCGTCGTGCGACGATACATCGGCAGCCGTAGTTGTCGACGGCATACTGCGCTCCAACATAATAGCATCACAGAGTGTGCATGAGGAGTATGGTGGAGTAGTGCCCGAGCTCGCCTCACGTGCCCATCAGCAGAACATCGTCCCGGTGGTCGATGCCGCTTTGCGTCATGCCGGTGTGACTCCTGCCGACCTTTCAGCAATAGCATTCACCCGCGGCCCCGGCCTGCTCGGCTCACTTCTTGTGGGGACGTCCTTTGCCAAGGGGCTTTCACTTGCCCTGCGTGTTCCGATTGTCGATGTCAACCACCTCCACGGCCATGTTCTGGCGCATTTCATCCGTCAGAACGAGGCCGACCCCGTCCCTGAGTTCCCATTCCTATGTATGCTTGTCTCTGGCGGAAATTCGCAGCTTATACTTGTCCGTGACTGTTTCGACATGGAAGTCATCGGCCGCACGATCGACGACGCTGCCGGTGAAGCCTTCGACAAGTGCGCCAAAGTCATGGGGCTTCCTTATCCCGGCGGCCCGCACATCGATCGTCTGGCAGCCGAGGGTGATGCCACCCGCTTCGATTTCGCCAAGCCACGCATCCCCGGCCTCGACTACAGTTTCAGCGGTCTGAAGACATCGTTTCTCTACACACTGCGCGACGAAACAAAGGTTAACCCCGACTTTGTCCGGGAGAATATGCCTGACCTCGCCGCAAGCCTTCAGCGCACTATCATCGAGATACTCATGGGGAAACTGTCACGTGCAGTAAAGGAGACCGGGGTGACCACCGTAGCCATCGGAGGCGGTGTTTCGGCCAACTCCGGCGTGCGCAAGGCCGTGGCCGACTTCTGTGCCGACAAAGGCATCACAGCCTTCATCCCTCCACGCGCCTTCACCACCGACAATGCCGCCATGGTAGCCACTGCCGGATATTTCAAATACCTCAAAGGGGAGTTCTGCCCCTACAATGCCGTGCCCTACGCCCGTGTAACGATATAAGCTTAAATCACTTCTATGAACGTCTCTATAATTGTCATAGGCGATGAGCTGCTCATAGGGCAGGTCACCGACACCAATTCCGGCTTCCTTGCCCGCACAATGCGTCCCGCCGGATGGAAAGTGCTTAAAGTCGAAGTTGTCCCCGACGACAACGCCGCCATACGCCGCGCCGTCACAGAAGCCCTTGACCGTGCCGATGTGGTGCTCACGACCGGTGGCCTTGGCCCGACGAAAGACGACATTACCAAGCAGGCGCTCATGGATGTGTTCGGCGGCGAGCTCTACCGCGACGAAGCGGTTGAAGCCAACGTCCGCGAGGTTGTGGGAAAACGCGGCATACGTCTTAATTCCCTCACTGCCGATCAGGCGCTTGTACCCTCTTCATGCCGGGTCATTCAGAACCGCCTCGGCACCGCCCCCATCATGGTGTTTGAGCAGGAGGGCAAGACACTTGTGGCAATGCCCGGCGTCCCGTTCGAGACACGAGGGATGTTCACCTCTGAGGTCTTCCCCATGCTTCTGCGCCGCTATACACCCGACGTGGCTCTGCGCAGCGATGTGATTCAGGCTGTCGACATCACCGAGAGCGATCTCGCTCTGCGTCTCGCCTCATGGGAAGAGGCGCTTCCGCCTTTCCTTCATCTCGCCTATCTCCCTCAGCCCGGCCTCATACGTCTGCGGCTCGACGGAAGCCACATCGACCCGGCCGTTCTCGATGCCGAGATGGATCGCAGGCGCGCCGAACTTATAACCCTTGTCGGTGACAACCTTTTTGCCGACAGCGACATTACCCCTGCCGCGCTTCTCATCAAGCTCCTCGCCTCGCGTGGACTGAAAGTCGCCACTGCCGAGAGCTGCACCGGCGGAGCCGTTTCCGCTGCAATTACCGCCATACCCGGAGCAAGCGAAGTCATGCAGGGGGCAGTTGTTTCCTACAGCAACGACGTCAAAACCTCGGTTCTGGCTGTGGATGCTAAGGCTATAGAGGCCGTGGGTGCAGTGAGTGAGCCTGTGGTGCGGCAGATGGCCGCCGGAGTAGCACGGTTGTGCGATGCGGATTGCGCAATAGCTACCTCCGGGATTGCCGGTCCCGGTGGTGGTACGCCCGAGAAACCCGTGGGAACTGTCTGGATATGCGTGCTTACTCCCGCCGGTTCACAGGCATGGTGCTTCCATTTCCCCGGCGACCGCGAGCGCGTTGTCGGCCGTGCGGTCATGACTGCGCTCCTGCGACTATGTAAGGCGTTAAAATAATGATTACAATATATAAAGCCTCCGCAGGGTCGGGTAAGACCTTCACCCTTGCGCTGCGCTACATATCTCTCCTCATCGGTTGGCACGAAAGTGTCACCGGGCGTTGGCGGCTCAACTCACCGGCCGCACCGCCTCCCGCGCGTCATCGTGCGATTCTGGCGGTGACGTTCACCAACAAGGCCACCGCCGAGATGAAGACCCGCATTGTCGAGACACTGGCGGCGCTTTCCCACCCCTCATGTCCTCCCGACAATCCCTATATGGAGAAACTCCTCGGGATTATCGCTCCCGCCAAGGTATCCGGGATATCGTTTGCTGCGCGTCGTGCCCTCATGCAGTTGCTTTTTGATTTCGGCTCGTTCAACGTTTCCACGATCGACTCCTTTTTTCAGACAGTGCTCCGCACATTCGCCCGCGAGTTGAACCTCCCCGACAACTACCGCATTCAGCTCAATCAGCAGGAAGCCATCGAGAACGCCGTGCGTGATATGCTCGACGTCATCAACAGCAACTCCCCCTATTTCCCCGATGTGGCCGATGCCGACAGTGTTGGCCGCAAAGAGCGTCTGCGCGAGTGGATACTTGCATTCATGGAGTCGCGCATGTCCGACGGTAAGGCATTCAACCTTTTCAACCGCTCCACATCCACCTTTGCCGGGATCACAAGGCAGCTTTCACTTCTTTTCAACGAAACCTACAAGCTCCACGCCCCCAAGATCGATGCTTGGCTCGATGCCGATTCCGGCACGAGAGTCATAAAGTTGCGCGAGGCCTTGGGCCGGCGCATCGGTCAGCTGCGCCACGACATTATAGCCCGCACCGATGCACTCCTCACCTACGTTAGCTCCTTCGGCGACAAAGTCATAAACCGCAATCTCGCTTCAGCCGTAAAGTGCTGGACAAAAGGAGAGCCGGCGAAGACCGACTCAAAAACAATGATAGCCGTAGCCGCTGGCGACCCCGATGCATGTGTTGCGGCCGCCTACAAAAAAGATACGGCCCTATCAGGCCGTATCTTGGAAGCATTTACCCGGAATCTCCACGATCAGAAGCAGCTCGCGTCACTCTCCTTCCTTATCCGTCATCTTTATCCCCTCGGGCTTTTCGGCGAGATGCGCCGTCACCTTGATAAATTCTGTCGCGAGGAAAACATGGTGCTTCAGAGCAATACCAATGATTTTCTGTCGCGCATCATCTCCACCGAGAAGGAAGCTCCCTTTATCTACGAGCGCCTCGGACTGCGTCTGCAGCACTTTCTTCTCGATGAGTTTCAGGACACATCAGCCATGCAGTGGCGCATCCTGCGTCCCTTGATTCTCGAGAGTCTGAGTAATGGAAAGGATAACCTCATTATTGGCGACGGGAAGCAGAGCATCTACGGCTTCCGTAATACCGATTACCGGTTGCTGAACCACATCGTGGCCAAGGAGGTTGGTGAGCGGCATTATCCCATCGACGACCGCGGAAGCGGTCCCGGCGAGAACGTCAACTATCGCTCCTCCCACACTATAGTCCGTTTCAACAACGCCCTATTCGACGCCATCCCGGCCGTCTACGACCTCACTCCCGCCGACTCAGGCGTCTCTGTCTACGCCGGCACTGTTCAGGAGCTTGCCGACAAGACAGCCACCGAGCCCGGCTACGTCGATATTGCGATCCTTGACTTCGACCAATCCGCCGCCGACTCTTCTGGTGAGGATGATGCTCCCGGATTTAAGGAATTGGGGCTCTCCCGTCTGCTTCAGGGAGTTGTGCGTCAGCTTCGCGCCGGTTACCGCCCCAAGGACATAGCCGTGCTCGTGCGCAAGCGTTCCGAGGGTGAGGAAGTGGTGAAGCATCTTCTCAGTGCCATGGATACCCCCGGGTGGGAAGGGCTGCCACGCGTTCAGGTCATGTCCTCCGATGCCATTCTTGTCGGCGAATCCCCGTTGGTGAAGATGATTGTAGCGCGTATGCGCATGTTGCTCATGCCCGACGCCACGCCCCCTGCCGAGGCTGAGCCATCCACCCGTCGTGCCGTGACGCATCGCGATATTACCCGCTTCGTCAGCCGTTTCCACATGCACCTTTTCGTTTCAGGCGAAGATGCCGCAGGTGCGCTTGGCAAAGCCGTGGGGGAGTGTTCCCCGCGGCTCGCTCAGGAGCTCCCCTATGATGCCGCTTCCGACGACCGCCTGCTATATGCTCCTGCGGCCGGACTCGTCACGCTGGCCGAGCGCATTGTTCGTGAAGCTGTTGCTGCCGACGCGGGTTCTGCCACAGCCGAGGCCGGGATGCACAGTATCTACATTTCCGCCTTCATGGACATGGTCAGCGACTATGCTTCCCACTACGGCAACGACCTGCGCGGATTTCTTGAGTGGTGGGATGCCAACCGTGGTGCCAAGAGCCTTTCAGTACCCGACGACGTCGATGCTATCAACGTGCTCACGATTCACAAAGCCAAAGGGCTCGAGTTCCCATGCGTTCATGTCCCGTTCCTCAGTTTCCGCATGACCGAGACCTCCACAGCGTTCAAGCCCTCCTACCGTTGGTATCCCGCAGGCGATATTCCCGGCATTGATCCTGAGCTTGTTCCCCCTTACATCCCCCTTGAAAACAAGACCGATCTTGAGTTGATGCCTGAAAGCATAGCCCGGGAGTTCCGTGAATTTATCCGCAGCCAGTATCTCGACAATATAAATCTCCTTTATGTAGCCCTTACCCGTCCCACCCGCGAGTTGGTGGTGACGGCACAGCTTGGCAAGGATGAGAAGACCGAAACCGTCGGCGACGCCCTTCTCAAAGGCATAAAAGCGGCCGTTTCCGATACCGCTTTGAAACTTCCCCTCGCCTCGTTGCTTACTCCCGGGGCAACACTCATCATAGGCGAACTGACATCACGCGCAGCATCCTCCGCGACATCTAAGTCGGCTACGATGCCCGATTATGTTGTACGCGACAACGATAGCCTGCTCAAGATCACCCGCACAGCCGATCGGTATATCCATGACTTCGCCGATCCGGTTCTTCGCTACCGTTTTCTCAAGCGTGTGTTGGCCGAGACCCGCAGTGCCGCCTCACTCCCTGTAGTGCTCCGTAGGCAGGCCCACAAATCCCGCCTTGACTCCGAGAGTGCCGCACGGTTGCTTGATGCCATCCGTAATGCGATTGACCATACTCCCGAAGCGCCCGGCTGGTTCGACGGCTACACCCGCCTTTTGCTCTCACCCGAGATATTCGTGGGTAATGTCCCCGACATAAAGCGTTGGCGTCCTGACCGCATCGTCTGGCGTGCCGACGGTTATGTCGACGTCGTTGAGTATTGTACCTCGGCGCTCGATGATCAGCAGATTGCCAATTTGTGCAGCAAAGTGCGCTCGGTCATGCGCCGTCTCGCCGCAATGGGGCACACAGGCATACGCGGCTTCCTCTGGAACATCGACACCCCCGCCGCCCTCCGCCTCACCCTCCCCTCCAACACGTGACACTCTCCACTCTCCGAGTGCTCTGAGTTCTCATGTATCACATCCCTTCTATCCTCCTGTCACGTCGTCGCAAAAACGACAGAAACGTGTCCATTAGGTCTCTTATGGCGATTGTAGCGTTCTCCACCTGCGCCGCATACCGTTCAGCGCCCGCGCCACCACCGGGGTCTTGCCCCATGAGCACATCGCTTACCCCCGACACATCGCGGAACATCTGCATCTCCAGTTTCAGCAGATCCTTCGCCCCGATGTCGCCCACCGACGGGTTAAGCTGACGAGGCGGTTCGTCGCCCGGGCGGAACTTATAGGGGATGATACCGTCGGTCGCGCTCCATGCCTTTGCCACGTGAGTCAGCTCCATCCCCTCGGCGAGGCAGTCAACCGGAAACAGCAGAGCGCCTTTTGCCGAGCTTGCCATGATACGGTCGATCAGATTCACGAGGCGGTTCACATATTTCTGTTGGTCGATCACATCCTCCACCAGCGAGTGGACTTCGCCATCCACGAGCGGATAGAGCTTCATCACAAACGGGCATTCCTCGCCGCTCCCTTTCAGCTCCCTTCTCAGCACGGTTCCGTCGCCCAAGAGCCACTCACCGTGCCACCGCCGTTCTGTCACGATGCGGGTTTTCATCACATCGCGTCCCTCCTTGGTGCGCCGGGCATTTTCCCGGTTTATTGCTGTCATTTCCTCCGGCAGCCGCTCGCTGTAAGTGCCGGTTTCCATGTCATGGCATCTCACGATCTCAGTCGGTTCTGCGCCCCACACCTCTATCACCCTCACCTTCCCATCCTCATCCGAGCAATTGAAATCCGGCTCATCCTCTGCGCCGCCGGTCATTCTGCCTCCGTTTCCCGTCATCATCCCGCGGCATTTCTCACGCAGTTCCGATCTTCTCAATCGGTTTCCATTGCCAAATTCCATCACCACCTCCTCAGGTGTCAGGTCATGGAGCATACCCGCAAGCCTTATGTCGCGGCCTCGTGGATCGCGTGGCATCGACAGGAAGAAACGCGACAGCGGCACATTATGGACCGTCACACCCTCCTCATCATCTCCCGGCCAGCGGCCTAACCGCTGAATTGCCGCCCCCGATATGAGAAACTCCTCAAGCAGGCGGCAGTCCAGTTCGTCAAGCTCATTGTCAATGTGCATTCGTGCAAGTTTCTGGCTGATTGTTCCCGGCTTGTCGGCCATCTTCTGGCGGTACACTCTGAACCGCCCCACGACGCATTTTACAAGTTGCCGTATCATGTTGTTTGTCAGCGGCGGGCGTCCGTCCCGTGAGAGTATCTCCCTCTCCGTCGTTACTTTCCCTGTGTCAGGATCTCTCACCCGGTCATCCCATTGCCGTCCGTAGGTGAAACGCTTGTAGCGTTCGCGGCGGCTTCGCAGTTCACCACACGCCATCCACGCATCCGCCCCTCTTTCCATCAGTGTCCTCATCACTCCATCTCACTTTATTTAATTCTTATCCACAACATCTCCGGCCGGAGGCCGGACATTTCCGTTAACCGCGGGCGTTTACGCCCGTGGACAGCTAACCATTCCACCCGTAATCGTCCCCGGCGGGGACGCACAAAAAAATGTAAACTTATTGCGCCCCTTTCCACCTTCCCATCGTCACCAATAATCCGCTGTCCATCGTGAAACTCTCCCCGTCACCTTCGGTTATCACCCGCAGGCACTCCACATCTTCACCTGCCGGAAAGCATCTTATCCGGTTCGGCTGAAACACCACCGCCACCGGCTCTTCCGTACCCGCCTGCGTGTACTCCCAGCGTTGCAGTTCCGCCTCGCGGCTTTCGGGTGTCACGATCATCCCTTCACGTTTCCAGCCGCTTAGTCTCACCTCCGTGATTCTCCGGCAGCCGGTTGTCGCAGGCAGTTCCACATCCGTTCCGCCACCCGGTGCCGCTTTTGTCGTGCACCTGATGCTCACATCTTTGGTCTCGAGCATCCCGGCAGGAGCCGTGGCTACGACGTGATGCCACCAGTCCATCATCTCAGCCTCATCGAGAGCATCAGTGTCCGTTCCATCCAGTTCCACCGTCACGTCCCCTCTCATGGGCTCCAGCCCACGGCGCAGTCGCCACTGTGCCATGAGCTGGGCTTTTGTGTAAGTAGTTAGCATCACTCACCTCATTTCTTAATGATGCGCATGTGAGCCGACGGGTATCGGAGCACAAGGCAGCTTGCCTCGGTTATCACCACAGCGTCAGTGTTGCGCTGTCCGCTCTTGCGCAGATTCAGTCGTTCGGTGCTGAAAGGAATGTGAGCGTACTTTGTGATGTATTCCGGATCGATCACAAGGCCGTCGGCACCGTGACCACACTGGTCAAACACTTCGCTCATCACCACATAGAGCGTTCCGAACTTTGTGCGTATCTCCGTGAAGTCCAGTCCCCATTTTGTCACGTTGTTCTGACCCGTCACCACATGCTGGTGGTCCATCGAGTTCAGGGCTGCAATCAGTTCGCTTCCTCCCACAAGGATTTTCTTCGACGAGCCGCCGTTGCCGGTGAAAGCCTCGCGGGTGATCTCCACAAGAGTCTCGTGATCCATAGTGGAGTATTCCGTTTCCTTACCCGCTTGGTTCCATATACCACCCGTGAGCATCACCTCCTCCTGCTTGTAGGGATCGGTCAGGCGCATACGGCTGCCGAAAAGAAAACTTTTCTCCATGCCGAGGCGCATATCCACGATTGCCGATTCCTCTTGGTCGCTCAGCGTCCATCCAACCTCCTTGTCCGAGAGTTTCAGGAGCGTACTTTGCTCAATTTGAGCCTTAAATATTTGGCACAGATTGTAATCCTTGGTCGGAATGGCCTCATATTGTGCGGTCTGAACATCCAGTTCGGCGGCTGCGCGTCCCATTCTCACTATCTCCGTTCCCGCCGCCAGCGACGGCACGGCAAGCGATCCCCCCAGATAGTGATTCACCGACATCACCGAGATATTTGCCGAGTCAGTCCCCGCCACATAGAGCACGAGACTTCCGTTGGGCTTCCCTTTGGCGTCCAAGGCCTTCACACTTGGCACAAGCACCGTGTCCGAGATAGAGAAACGAGCCGGATTCTCCACTTTCACCGACACCACACCCGTGTCAGCCTCCGATGCGGCAGCCACCTTGTCCGTCATCGGCTTGTTGTCCACCGAATAGTAGTCAGCCTTCATGCTTCCGATGACGCGGCAGCCGCCCCAGCGCGAAATCTGATCGATAGGAGTAGCCATCGGACGTATCTTCACCACACGGCGGTCTACAGCCGATCTGAGCAGTTCACCCGACGCTTCACGCGTGTTTGTCACCGTCAGCGGAGCGCCGTCAACACCGGCACCACCAGCCATACCCGCGAGCACCACAGCCATAGTTACCCCTGTGCCGCCGTCATCGCTACCACCGAGCAGGAAATAGGCCAGCATAGCCACGAAACCAGCCACCGTGATCGGCCCGTTATGCTTGCGCATAGCTTCGATCATCTTCACTGCCACCACCTTGAGCACCTTCAGTGCTACCTTCACAATCTTCTTGAAATTCATAGTATTAATCTGTTATTAAGTTGGTTATTAAATCTGATAATTTGCATCTTGTTTCTTTTGCCCGTGAAACGGGCTCAACAATTGCCAGCCCCGGGTGACCGAAGGGAACCCGGGGTAAGGAGTTACCTTGGTTGAGCTGCGGAGCTGCGAAACAACTCCGTCTTTGTACGCCCGGCCGTCTACGTCAGGAACGTACTACCCGTAAATTAGGCAATGCCTGAGACTTGTTCGGTACTATCCTCCTTAACGTCCTGTTCCCATTCTCTGCGACTCTCCCTCTCTCACTCCCACACGCTTCTTCGCATCTCCCGTAAAATCATCACCGCGTCCTCCCCGTCATCATCATCCGCGCACTCGGGGCGTTTCCCGTGTCCCGGACGCTCCATCAGCGCATCCACCGCCTCATTTCGCCCGCGCAGATACCCGCGGTTCTCCGCATCCCTCACCATCTGTTCCACCATCTCAGGAGTCAGCGCCTCCGTCGGTTCTTCCTCAGCCACAGCAGTAGCCGGTGTTTCCGCAGTCACCTCCTGCGGCACTTCGGTGCTCTCGGGCACCAGATCCATTTCGTTTTCCATAGTCGATAAAAAAAGTTTACAGCGTCGTTATTGACACTGCAAACTTACAACCATCCACCTCCCCAAAATGTGTTAAATGACCCTTCCGCTCCCTGTGGGTTGATATTCCTCACTGAGAGTAGGGACGCACGGCCCGTGCGTCCTCTTTCCTCCTTCCCCTTCCGCGTTCTCTGAGTCCTCTGAGTTCTCCGCGTCCTCCTCAAGATAGCCCATCCGGCCGGAGGCCGGATATTTGGTTAACCGCGGGCGTTTACGCCCGTGGACAGCCGAGCACGACTTACCACTTATCGTCCCCGGAGGGGACGCACCCAAGATTAGCAACCTTATTTGAACCGCATTGCACGGCCCGTGCGTCCTCTTTCCTCCTTCCCCTCCGCGTTCTCTGAGTTCTCCGCGTCCTCCTCAAGATAGCCCAATCCGGCCGGAGGCCGGACATTTGGTTAACCGCGGGCGTTTACGCCCGTGGACAGCCGAGCACGACTTACCACTTATCGTCCCCGGAGGGGACGCACCCAAGATTAGCAACCTTATTTGAACCGCATTGCACGCCCCGTGGGTCCTCTTTCCTCCTTCCCCTCCGCGTTCTCTGCGTTCTCCTCAAAATAGCGCCGGAGGCGCGTTATTGTGATTAACCTCAGGCGACCGATAGGGAGCCTGAGGAGAAATCCTGAGCCTCGGAGAGGCGACGTTATCAAAACCTCACCTGCAAGATCAGCCGCTGATAGAAATTGAAATTATCCTTGGCCGCATGAAAGTCAAGCGACGCCTCCAGTTTCACATGGTTGCTCCGTATCACGGCATACCCCACATCCGTGCGGCTGTACCACGGCGAAGCATAGTAAGGCTCACCCTGATCGAGCACCGACCCGTAGCGGCTGTAGTAGGGAAACAGCCGTCCACCGCCGTACGCCTCCTCTCTGAAACTGAAACGCCGCCAGTCGATGCACCCCTCTATCCACACACCACCGCGGCTCACCCACTTGTGGTCTGCCCCGCGGTCACGTGTCATTGATGCGAGCACGCCGCCCTTCAGCGTCAGCCGCTCGGCCCACGTCGCCTTCTCAGTGAAATCTGCGCCGATATATGGGTTGGCAATAAAATTATCAACCACTTGCTCCTCCACCGGGGCGTTCTTCCGTCGTGCGAGGTGATTCATCATAGCCGTGCCGCCGGCGGTCAGCACGCTGTTGCCGCCGCGTCGCCATTCGCCATCCACGATTATGTTGAAAGCCTCGCGCTGCTTCTCTGTCTGCATCCCGCGCCAGTCCAGCACCCCTTGGACAAAACCGTGGTTTCCGCGCATCACGATCCCGGCGCCCCTTATGTTGCGCTGCACGTAGTAGCAAGAGTCGTTCCAGATGTAGTCAGGCAGACGGCGCGCAAGCTGTTCGCGGCCGAACATACCCAGCCATCCCTCCGTGCCCTCGTGGCGGTAGCGGTAGTAGAGAGTGGGCGAAACCCTGTGCCCATCCCATTCGCAACCGATAGGCTGTGTCCACACAACACCACCCATCACCGTGTGGCGTCCGTTGTCAAGGCTCAGCCCTATCTCCGGGGCAAGTTGGGTCATGAAAAACGTTTCAGCCTCGGTGTACGTCTCATCCCCCTCGCGGTTGTCAAATATCGTCTTGAAATCGACACTCCATTCCACCGTAGGCTTCTGAGCCATGACCGCTGTTGCAGCCATGGCCCAGAAAAATGCTATGATAAACAGTCGTTTCATTCAGTCACGGCAGGACCGTAGCCCAAGCGGTTTATCGCTGTGCGCAGGCGGCTCAGAGTCTCATCTTTCCCCAAAAGGGCAGTGATGTCAAACATGTGCGGACCCTTGCATTCACCCACCACGGCAAGTCTAAACGCATTCATCACGTTACCGAGGTGATAACCCTTCTCCTCGATCCACCCGAGCACGCGCGGTTCGATCTCTGGCGAAGTGAAGTCACCGTATTCGCTCAGTATCCCTATGAGTTCCTCCATGATACCGCCCATTCCCTCGGTCCAGCGCTTCTTCACCGACTTGGCCTCGTAGCTCTCCGGGCGTTTGAAGAAGAATTTGGCGTGATCCCAGAGTTCACCCACGAAGTTCACGCGGCTCTTCACCAGCCCGATAGCCTTAGCTATATAGCGCGGGCTGAAATCCTTGGCATTGACACCCTCCTTCTCGAGCACCGGCATGAACAGTTCGGCAAGTTCCTCGTCCGATTTCTCTTGGAGATACATATGGTTGAACCATTTACCCTTTTCGTAAGCGAATTTTGCACCCGCACGCGAGCAGTGCTCAAACGAGAACTTCTTTTCAAGCTCCTCCATCGACATGATTTCCGTGTCGTCACCCGGATTCCAGCCGAGCAGGGCAAGGAAATTCACTACAGCCTCAGGCAGATACCCCTTTTCGCGGTATCCGCTCGAAATGTCGCCGCTCTTAGGGTCATGCCACTCGAGCGGAAACACCGGGAAGCCGAGGCGGTCACCGTCGCGCTTCGAGAGTTTACCCTTACCGTCAGGTTTCAGCAGAAGCGGCAGATGCACGAAATTAGGCATCGTGTCCTCCCACCCGAAAGCCTCATAGAGAAGCACATGCAGCGGTGCCGACGGCAGCCACTCCTCGCCTCTGATCACGTGGCTCACCTCCATCAGGTGATCGTCCACGATATTTGCAAGGTGATACGTGGGCAGATCGTCTGCGCTCTTATATAGCACCTTATCGTCAAGAATGTCACTCTTTATAGTCACCTCGCCGCGCAGGAGATCGTTCACCTTCACGGCGCGTCCCGGCTCGATCTTGAAGCGCACCACATACTTCGCCCCGTCGGCGATAAGTTTGTCCACCTCCTCCTTAGGCAGCGACAGCGAGTTGCGCATCTTCATGCGGGTCGACGCGTCATACTGGAAATTGGCCGTGGCATTGCGGGCTGCTTCAAGCTCCTCAGGAGTGTCAAATGCAATGTAAGCCTTGCCGTTGTCGAGAAGTTCCTGCACATACTTCCGGTAGATGTCGCGGCGTTCGCTCTGGCGGTAAGGTCCGTGCGGCCCACCTTTCCCCACACCCTCGTCTATCTCGATACCGAGCCAATTCAGCGACTCGATGATGTATTCCTCGGCCCCCGGCACAAAACGCTGGGAATCCGTGTCCTCGATGCGGAGAAGCATGTCGCCGCCGTTCTGGCGGGCAAACAGATAGTTATAAAGAGCCGTGCGCACCCCTCCGATGTGGAGCGGGCCGGTAGGCGACGGCGCGAATCTTACTCTTACTTTCCTTTCCATTATGGTCAAAAAACATATCTTTCCCGCAAAAATACCAAATTTCTATAATTAACCCAACTTTCCTATCTTTGCATACGCTTAATCCTATCTAATGAAACCGTTTGACCTTACAGGCCTGAAAAAAGCCTTCGCGCTCTTTCCCACATTCTTCAAGGAGCTCCTTCAGGTAGTCATAGCCCCCCGGCAGGGGTGGCACGACGCCGAGAAGGCAGCTGCTCCCGTGCACTATCTTCTCACTCAGGGATATATCCCTTTCATTACGATAGTGTCTCTATCGGCCTTCTGTCCTCTGCTCTATAGATCATCGGCCACTGCATCAGCTTGTCTGCTTGATGCCATAGGTGTCTTTGTCCGCTACTTCCTCGGCTATTTTGCCGGCATATTCCTCTTGGGGTTCCTTGCCGGCAGGCTCACATCAGCATCCGAGTCACCGTCGGCCGAAAAGACCGACCGCATCGTTCTCTACACCCTCTCCACGCTTGCGCTGCTCACATTAGTCAGCAACCTCTGTCCCGTCGAGCTGGCGCTTCTGCGCATGTTGCCCCTCTACGTCGTCTACGTCATCTGGGAGGCGTCATGGCACATGCTCATCCCGGCCGACCGTCGGCTCATCTTCCTTGGAGTCACCTTCATCTCCTGTGTGACACCTTTGCTTCTTGTCCATCTGTTCTTTACCTTGCTTAATCAATGAAACTGTCCAAAGATATCAACATCAAGAACCGGCGCGCCACATTCGACTACGCCATATCCGACACCTACACCGCAGGAATCGTGCTCACCGGTACCGAGATCAAGTCCATACGCCTCGGCAAAGCATCTCTTGCCGACACCTTCTGCTACGTCTACAACCACGAGGTGTGGGTTAAGAACATGTATATCGCCCCCTACTTCTACGGCACCTACAACAACCACGCCGACCGCCGGGAGCGCAAGCTTCTCCTTTCCCGCAAGGAGATACGCGACATTGAGAAACTCGCCTCCACACCCGGCTACACCATTGTCCCGCTCAGGTTGTTCATCAGTCAGAAAGGCTACGCCAAGCTCGTCATAGGAGTCGGACGCGGTAAGAAAGAGTACGACAAACGCCAGTCCATAAAAGAACGCGACGATCGGCGCGACATGGCGCGTGCGTTCAGGCGCTGAGAAAGTCGGTAAACCATATTGCCCCCGCAGTTGTTTTTCTTTTACTAACATTTGATTTTTACCGTGGCGTGCGGCATGCCGCATCCGCATTAAGAACTTTTTAAGAGAAAAACATTATGGCAAACAAACGTTCAAAAAAGACACAGACTTGGGTTGCGGTAGGTGCAATCATTCTCATAGCGCTTCTGCTCGTATGGCTCACGATGGCCGACCTTTGGGGCGACACCGACGTAGCGGCTTGCGTCACCGCCCTTCCGGCCATCCTCTGATGGTAAGACATTAGGAATTGGGCATCGCAGATGCCATAACCCGGCGAAGCCGGAGCGAACCCCCATCCTGTGAGCTTCTTCACAGGATGGGGTTGCTGCGTAATAAGAGAAACAGTCTTGCAAAGACTGAACTTTAATTCATCGCATCCACTCATTTTTTACCCCTTTTTTGTTGGATAAAACCTCACCCCTGCGTAACTTTACATCAGCAATCCGATATGCACTTGTGGCAATTTGTAACTGATGGTTTTCTCTGACCTGTTTTTTCTTTTTGTATTCATTCCGGCACTCATTGTGTGCTATCGCATAGCGGCGTGGTTTGACCGCCTTGCCTCTGGCTCATCAGGTTCTAAGAAGCTGATATTCCGGAATGCCGTTCTGGTAATATTCTCCCTTGTATTCTACGCATGGGGAGAACCCGTCTACGTCTTCCTCATGATCGGGTGCGTTATCATGAACTACTTTCTCGGTCTATGGGTCGATTTTTGCCGACGCCGTTCATTTAGGCGATTAGCCCTTACGGTCGGAATCCTCCTTAATGTCGCCACACTGGGCGTGTTCAAGTATGCCGGATTTGTTTGCGCCGAGCTTGCGCGCTTCGGCATAGACCTGCCCGTGCCGCAGTTG
This sequence comes from uncultured Porphyromonadaceae bacterium, assembly GCA_947176995.1. Lineage (GTDB taxonomy): Bacteria > Bacteroidota > Bacteroidia > Bacteroidales > Muribaculaceae > JAFLTL01. The sequence continues at coordinate 40,783 of CAMWSY010000001.1, forward strand.
ACGCTTCCCATTGGCATCAGCTTCTATATCTTCCAGTCCATCAGCTATCTTGTCGACGTCTATCGCCTTCATGCGGCTGCACAGCGTAGTTTTGCCGGACTGTTGCTCTACATTTCCATGTTCCCGCAGCTTGTTGCCGGTCCTATTGTGCGCTACTCCACCGTGGCGCGCGAGATCTACGACCGCCATGTCACCTCCTCCGATATTGCCGACGGAGTCTTCCGCTTCCTCATCGGGCTTGGAAAGAAAGTCATTATTGCCAATCAGATGTCAGAGATTGCCGACACATTTCTCACCGACAACCTTGCCACCCTGTCCACACTTGGTGCGTGGGTCGGTCTGCTCGCCTTCACGCTTCAGATCTACTTCGACTTCTCCGGTTATTCCGACATGGCCATAGGCATGGGGCGTTGCATGGGATTCCATTTCCCCGAGAACTTCGACCACCCCTACACCTGCCGCTCCATCACCGACTTCTGGCGTCGTTGGCACATGTCGCTTGGCACATTCTTCCGCGACTACATCTACATCCCCCTCGGCGGCAACCGCTCGCATCAGATATTCAACATTATAGTCGTGTGGGCATTGACCGGCTTGTGGCATGGGGCAAGCTGGAACTTTGTTCTATGGGGCATGTATTTCGGTGTAATCCTGATAGTTGAGAAAGCCATTATGCGCTTCACCGGTCATCAGCCCGGTCACATTATAGCCATGCTGCTCGTCATTGTCGGCTGGGGCATATTCTATTACGACGACCTCGGCCACATGGAGCAGTTCTTCCGCGCCTTCTTCGGCTACGGCTCGCAGCTCTACGACTTCACTGCCGAGAGCGCCATATTCGACAAATTCTGGCTTTGGATTCTCGCCATTGTGCTTTGCCTTCCGGTTAGGCGCTGGATTTCCGAGGCTCACATAAAGCTGTGGGGCGGAAACCCCTCCCATGCCGGTGTCAGGGTCATTGAGACTTCATGCCGTGTCATCGTTGCAGTGGCGATCCTCGTCACAAGTGTCTGTCTTCTTGTAGGAGCTACCAACAATGCATTCCTCTATACACGCTTTTAGATATATCCTTCTCCTCGCTTTCATGGCGGTTGCGTCAGGCGTTGTCGCTCAGGACGACGTCGAGACCTCACTCACGTTCGACCGCCTGTTTGAGGAGACAACCGGCATGGAAGCCGATGCCGACCAAGGATATGTCTACATCAACAGCATCACCGCCGACGCCCCTTTCCGCCGCGTGCGCCGTGGTATTCTTGTGGTGGGCGGAGGTGACACAATCCGCGCAATGGAACCCTTCTCGGGTCCCGATGCCAATCTGGTGCGCTACGCATCCACCGTCAACGCCTATCATCGCGCACTCGGCGACAGTGTCACCGTCTACTGTATGCCCATTCCCACTCAGGCGGCCTTCTATTGTCCCGAGGACGCCGAGGAGCACACTCAGGATCAGGCGCCCGCTATGCGGCGCATCTTCTCCGAGCTCGACCCCGACGTCATTTCAGTCGATCTTTTCCCCGTTCTTGGCGAGCACGCCGCCGAGCACATCTACCTCCGCACCGATCATCACTGGGCTCCACTCGGGGCTTATTATGCCGCTCAGGAGTTCGCCATGGCAGCTATGGTGCCGTTCCGCACCCTCGACCAGTTCGATGTGCATGAGATTCCCGGTTTTGTAGGCACGATGTTGGGGTTCTCGGGCGACCGGCGTGTGAAAAACGCCCCCGAAACGTTTGTCTACTTCACCCCGCGCGAAACATCCGTTGAGACCTACTATGTCAACTACAAGCTCGACCGCACCCGCAAGAAAATAGTTTCGGTCAGTCAGGAGTCCTCCGGCAGCTTCTTCATTCCCGCAAAAGGAGTGGCGACCTACTGCACCTTCATGGGAGGCGACAACAAGCTCACCCGGGTCGAGACCCGCGTGGGCAATGGCCGTCGCCTTGCCATACTCAAGGACAGCTACGGCAATGCGCTCCCCGCATTCCTCTTCAACTCCTTCGAGGAAATCCATGTCATTGACTGCCGTTACTTTCCGCTCAACATCATCGCGTATCTCCGGGGGCACGGCATCACCGATGTCCTGTTCGCCAACAACATGACCCACGCCACAATGTTGCATACCTGCGACACCTACGACACCTATCTCTCACAATAATGAAGTGATCAATGCACCACAGGATATTCATCTTCATCATAGGCGCCCTCTTTGCCGCAATAGCCGTAGTCTTTTCCTTCTTCCCGAGGCCGGCGTTCTCCGAGCTTGAGCGGCGCGACCTCAGCCGTTTCCCTGAGTTTTCCATTGATGCGCTTATCGACGGCTCTTTCATGGAGGCTGTATCATCGTGGTTCAGTGATAGTGAGCCGTTCCGCGACGAGCTCATGACAGCAAGTATGCAGGTCAGGCATCTCATGTCCTATCATCCCGGCGACGATGAGGACGCTGTTACATTTCATGGCAACGGCACTGTGGCGATGGACGACGACGATACCGATGAGATTGACGACCTTGCGGCTGCTGCGCCCGTGCAGGTTGCTGTCGCTGTTGATTCCCTTGCGGCTGCCCGGGTAGTGTCGTCCGCCGATTCATCGGCCGTTACCCCCGTTGCTTCCGGTTCCGGGGAAGGCGTGCCCGTTCCCCCTTCCGGCGTTGCGCCCGGCATACCGCAGCTTGTCGCCGACGACGGTCAGCCCTATGTCCCGGCCGTCGAGGAGAACGCCAAGCTCGGCAATTCAGGCATAATCATCGTGGGCTCAGGTGATAATGTGCGCGCGCTCATGGCCTACGGTGGATCACCCAAGAGCGGCCGCCGCTACGCCTCCACCCTCAATCTCTACAAAGAGACCTTCGGCCCGTCGGTCAACATCTACAGCATGGTCGTGCCGCTTGCCACTGAGTATTATTGCCCCGAGAAAGCGCGCAAGACCACGCGCCCCATCTTCCCCGTTATTAAGGCCATTAACGACTCTTTGAGAGGTGTTGTGCCGGTGGATGCCTACGGCGCTCTCGCCGCCCACGTCGACGAGCCGATATTCTTCCGCACCGACCATCACTGGGCACCCCTCGGAGCTTACTATGCCGCGCAGGATTTTGCAAAGAAAGCCGGCGTTCCATTCCTCCCGCTCGAGTCCTACGAAGCCGACACCATCCACCGCTTTGTCGGCACGATGTATGGCTACTCCAAGGACATATCCGTCAAGAAAGCACCCGAGGACTTCATATACTATAAACCCAAAGGTGTCGATTATCAGACGACCTATGTCATCTACCACCTGAACGAGAACTTCCATATCGTTTCCGAGACAAAGCCATTCAAGAGCAGCTACTTCAAGAAATTCAGCGATGGAGCTTCTGGTGCCTATTGCACCTTCATGGGCGGTGACCAGTGTCTGGTGAAAGTCGAGACCTCCACAAAAAACGGCCGTAAGCTCGTCATTCTCAAAGACAGCTACGGCAACGCCGTGCCATCGTTCCTTTTCGGATCGTTCGAGGAAGTTCATGTGATTGATTTCCGTTACTTTACCCGCAATATAGTGGACTATGTGCGCGACAACGGCATCACCGACATGCTGTTTGTGCACAACATCTTCAACGTTTCAGGCAGTGCCGCATCATCAGCCTACCGTCGCTTCCTCACTCAGAAGTCGGCTCACACCTCATCCCCCTCCCACACATCCGCCTCTCCGGCGAAACCCGCGTCTGCTGTTGCCGACACCGTCCCGGCAGAGACCAAGCCGGCTTTGTCCGACTCGCTCCCGCCGCTTCCCCCCGTCGAGCCATTTGTTCTCGACACACTTCCGTCGTCGGTGGAGATTCTGCCCGACACTATCCCTACAGAATTGTAAAATAAATCAATACCGCTTGCAATGAAAACAATACTAATTGGCATTCTCATGCTCTTAGGAGCAGCATCGGCTGTTGCCAAGGACAAAAATGATCTCCGTTTCAATGCCGATGGCGACTTCAAGATCGTTCAGTTCACCGATGTGCATTACCGCTACGGCTGGGAGGCTTCAAAAACCGCAATCGAAAACATGACTAAGGTTCTTGAAACCGAGAAACCCGACCTCGTGGTGTTCACAGGCGATGTAATCTGCGACAAGCCGGCCGGAAAGGGACTTGATGAAGTTCTATCCGTAGTCGACAGCTTCGGCGTGCCCTTTGTGGTCACGCAGGGCAATCACGACGACGAGCAGGACATGGCGCATGAAGAGATCTACACTTATATTCAGAAATATAAGAACAACATCCCCACCTCCACCGGCGACGCAACCATTGAGATCAGCGATGGCAACAAAACCGCAGCCGCTCTCTACATCTTTGATTCCAACGCCTATGCGCAGATCAAGGGACTCGGCACCTATGGCTGGATTACACTTGACCAGATCAATGCCTACGTTGCCGAGAGCAAACGTCTCACCGAGGCCAACGGCGGCACACCCCTTCCCGCACTCGCCTTCTTCCATATTCCGCTCCCTGAGTTCAAGGAGGCTTCGATGACCGACGGCGCACACCTCATCGGCACACGCCGTGAGAAAGTATGCTCCCCGGTTCTCAACAGCGGGCTCTTCACCGCCATGCGCACAGCCGGCGACGTCATGGGTGTCTTTGTCGGTCACGACCACAACAACGACTACACCGTGTACTGGCAAGGCATCCTTCTCGCCTACGGACGTTACTCGGGCGGCAACACCATCTACAACAACCTCCGAGCCGGTGCCCGCGTCATAGTCATGCACAAAGGTGAGCGCACATTCGACACATGGCTGCGTCTGCGCGACGGCAGCGTCATCGATTCAACCGTCTACCCCGCATCCTACATCAACGACGACTGGAAAGACCGCAAAGAGCCAATCTGATCTCCCGGCCACACACCATCCGACTTGTGAGGCTGTGTCATAAATGCCTCTTTCGCGGAGAGTAGGGACGCACGGTTCGTGCGTCCTCTTGATTATCAGCCCGCAAAGTAACATACCTACTTCCGACCTGTCATCAAAGCTCCGGGCCCTCCACCTCCAAGTCCGTGCGCTCTGCGCTGTAGGGGCGTTGCGCAAGCACGCCCATTAGCCCGTGCAACGGGCGTCACAAGTGCCAGCACCGGGTGACCGCAGGGAACCCGGTGAAAATATGTGTATTATCATCGAGCTGCGGAGCTGCGACACACCTCCGACTTTTAAAATCGCCACGCACTCTCAGAGTTCTCCGATATCTCCGAGCTCTCGGATTAATTCCACAAATCGTGATAATCTTTATTTCGCTTTGGCGGCCGACTTGGTGGTCACAAGTATCACCCCGGATGCACCCTGCACGCCATAGAGCGACGCATCCTTTATCACCTCCACATGATCCACATCGTGGACACTCATAAACTCAAGCGATGGTACCTGCACACCATCGACAAAAAATGCTGGTGGGGCATTCTTCGTAAAGGAGCCCGGAGTGAGATCCGCTGTTTGAGCATTACGGATGTTTGCAGTCGCTTTCCCACTGATTTGATCGACGCTGATATTTAGTCCAGTCACGAGCCCGGCGAGTGCCGCCAATATGTCGTTTTTCCCTGTCCGGCGAAGAGTCTCGCCGCTGATGCCGGAGCTGGAACCTGTAAATTCGCGGCGCTTCACATATCCGAAGCCGAAGTTTACAAGTTCATCATCCTGCTGCGCGTCAGCGTTGCCGTCAGCCGCAAGGATTATCCTCATGCTTTGGCGACCGTCGACGGGAACGCGTATGATCTGCTTCTTGGATATGCGCAGTGTCAGGGTGTCATCGGGAAGTATGTTGGTGAGTCCGAAGCGCCCTTTCTTATCGGTCAGAGAGTAATAGTTCGGGTCATTGAGATAGACTCTTATATTCTTGACTGGTTTTAGCTCGCTATTCAGGATCACCCCATTGAAAGGAGTGTCGTCAGCAACGGCCGCAACCGGTGTCATCAGCGGCAGTGCCAAAATCAATAATAAATTGTGAATTTTCATGACCTCATGAATTTAAGTTTTGTGCAAATAAAGCCCTAATTTTAATAAACCGCAAACTTTTCGTTGGAAAAAAGTAATAGTCTACGTCCGCAAACCGTCCGACCCGTCTGAATCGTCTGACACGTCCGACTTGTATGGCTGCGTACCACGGTGCATCCCGCTCCCTTCCCCTTCGGCGTTCTCCGAGATCTCCGCGTCCTCTTATCAGTACACCAGCTCGATATTGTCAATCCACAGCGTCTGTCCCGGCGTACCCACGTAGGCCGTGCCGCAAGCTGCCGAAGCCATGATCAGAATATGCGTCGGCTTGGCATCGGGGGAGTCCCACCCCACTTCATGCACAGGCACCATCTTACCCTTGCTGTTGATGGCATAGTAGCACTTCTCCTCGGGAATCAGGCCCATCCACGGCTGGTAATAAGGCTGTTTGGTTATATCACCGTAGTTCACGTCAAGAGTGTGCCCCTCGACCCAGTCGGTCGTTTTGAAAAACCGCTCGCGTCCTGTGCCCACGCGCTTGGCATAGATTTTCCCGTTCTCCTCCCAGCGCCGTTGCAGGATGATGAACACCTCCGAGCTGTCGCGCCCCGCGATCTCCTTCTTCTTGCTGAAACCGGTGCAGATGATACGGTGATTCACGTTTGGGCAGTTGACCTTGTAGTCGAACTTCAGTGCCTTCGGGCGTCCTGTGAACGGCACTCCCATCTCCATCTTGCTGTAAGGGTCGGAACTCGACTTCACAGGCTCCATCATCTGCCCGAGAAACATCGAGCCACCCACAAGCACCTCTATATTCACCAGTCCCAGTGCTTTTATAGAGTCCAGTTTGGTGGTAAGTTTCACGCAACGCCCTGCGCCATGCTTGTCAGGATAAACGGCCACGCTCCCTTTGTTCACCCCCACTACACGGGCATAAACGTTTGATGTAGCCCACGGTGAACTTGTCGACGAGTAAGCCTTCGCACCTTTTATCGTGTCGTTCGGCCCTATCTCATAGAGCGTTTTCGTCTTGCCTCCGATGATGCCTGATTCCGGTATCTCGCGCACCACCCACTGGTCGAAGTTGCTGTATTTGAGTTGCTGCTGGGCGTCTGCGGTACTCAGCCCGGCGATTATCGAGAGTATGATGAAAGCAATTTTCCGTGTAATCATTCTTAGAGTAGAGGATTAGGATTAGAAACCTATTGCATCGGCGTCAGCCTCGGCTATCGAAGTGATGGCGATGTCGCATAGCGGTGCGACCTTTTCAATCGGGTTTGTTGTTGTCAGCCCCACAACGCGTGCGCCCGAGCGGCGTCCTGCTTCAAGCCCCTGAAGCGAATCCTCGAAAACCACACACAGTTCCGGTGCCACACCGAGCCTCTCGGCAGCTAAAAGATAGCCCTGAGGATCGGGTTTCGACCGCTGCACGTCATCGGCTATCACCACCGTGTCCATCCTTGCGGCGAGAGTGGGGTTCTGTAGTGCGAGGGCATCCATCTTCTTCCGGTCGCTCGATGTGACTATGGCGCACTTCACACCCCGGCGTCTCAGCTCCGTCAGAAACTCGCTTGCGCCCGGAAAGAGAGCGTAGACCATCGTGTCCTCGAAATCATGAATCATCTTCTCGATTTCAGCGCGGGTCTCAGGCTCGGGGAAGTGCGTCGACAGGATATCATCGAGAGTCGTGCCCTTAATGTCGTTGGCGAATGTAGGCACTTTATCATAGTGCTTTCCCACCTTGTTCCAAAAACTTGTGTAGATGCCTTCTGTGTCGATCAGAACGCCGTCAAGATCAAAAAGAGCCGCTTTATACTTTCCCATTTTGCAGTAATTTTATGCAAAAATACTGCTTTTTGAAGTTTTTAACAGTGCACAACTTCCACAGAATTGGTCAGAGGGGCTTAAAAGTATATATTTGCACATGTGATGTAATTAGTAATTAATCGTTCGTTCCATAACCGTTTTGCAATGTTGAAAAAGTTAAGAGTCGTGCTTGCGGTAATTTTCATCGTCTGTCTGACGGCTCTGTTTGTGGATTTCACGGGATCGGCAATTGATCCCTTGGGATGGATGGCAAAGGCACAGTTTTGGCCTGCTGTCCTGAGTTTCAATATTATCTCTCTCGTGCTGCTGATCCTCCTCACCTTTGTGGCGGGTCGCATCTATTGTTCTGTCATCTGCCCTCTTGGAGTGATGCAGGACGCCTTCAACCGTTTCGGAGCACTCCGTGTCCGCAAGGCCGCCCGCAAGTTCCGTTTCGCCTATCAGCCTGAGAAAAAGCTCGTGAGATATATAGTGTTCGTAATTTTCGCCATAGGCATGATTGCGGGTGCCTTCTGGGCGGGTGCACGCGTGTGGATGGCGCTCATCGAGCCCTATTCGATGTATGGCCGCATTGCCGCCGATGTAGTGAAGCCCGTCTATGACGCAGGCAACAATGTCCTTGCCGGGATTGCCGAGATCAACGACAGCACATTGTTCTACCGTGTGACGAGTGTTGTCGGCAGCGGCCCCGCCATGTGGGTGGCTTTGATCTCCCTCTTCATTGTCGGAGCTACGGCATTTGTGGCCGGCCGTGCGTGGTGCAACACCATCTGCCCCGTCGGGACGCTTCTCGGTGTCATTTCCCGCTTCTCCATCTTCGGCGTGCGTTTCGACGAGAGCAAGTGCACCGGTTGCCGTAAGTGCGAGCGCAACTGTAAGGCCAAGTGTATCGATGTGAAGAACCGCAAGGTCGATTACTCCCGCTGCGTGACCTGCTTCAACTGCACGGAGTCATGCTCCTTCGGTGCCATGACCTACGGCATCCGCCGCAACATTCAGGCAACCGAACCGGCCGAACCGGCCAAGGCTTCATGCGACGACGCTTCGCGACGCGGTTTCATGACCGGGCTCGCTGCAATTGCCACCGCATCGGTAGCCAAAGCAGCCGACGCGCTCACCGACTCCATCAAGCCCCGTGAGGAGAAGACCACCGACGGTGGTTTTGCCGACATTACCCCAAAGCACAACCCCGAGCCCGAGCAGCCGATTGTGCCACCCGGTGCAATAAGCTGGCGAAACTTCGCCACGCACTGCACCGCGTGTCAGCTGTGTGTGTCGGCGTGCCCCAACGAGGTTCTCAAACCCTCGACCTCGCTCGATACATTCATGATGCCGCAGATGGACTTTGACCTCGGTTACTGCCGCCCCGAGTGCGTGCGTTGCTCCGAAGTCTGCCCTGCCGGTGCTATCCGCCCGATCACGGTTGCCGATAAATCCGATATCTCGGTGGGTATGGCCCGCGTCTACATGCACTCCTGTCTTGCCGCGCAGGGCGAGGCTGCTTGCGGTATATGCGCCCGTCATTGCCCCTCCCATGCCATCACCATGATGCCCTTCGGCGGAGATCGCGTCGGCAACGACGGACTCCCGTTGCGTCGTCCCGTAGTCGACGAAAGCCGCTGTCTCGGATGCGGTGCCTGTGAAAACCTTTGTCCTGTCTCTCCCGTGAGTGCAATCCGCGTCGACGGGCGTGACGCTCACACCACTATCGGCTGATAATCTCATGAAAAATAATAAATTTCAATACGATCCCGGTCGCCGCACGGCTCTCAAAGGCATTGCCCTCGGCGGTGCCGCAACCATGGCCGGCGGTGTCGGCTCAATAATCTCCTCCTGCACCTCACGCAAGGAGCCCGACCGCTCCAAAGCTGCCGTCGGCACAGGTGAGATGACCTATCGCGTCAATCCCAATACCGATGACAAAGTGTCGATACTCGGCTACGGCTGTATGCGATGGCCGTCAGTACCCGGCTCCGACGGAGTGCTTGATCAGGAAGCTGTGAATGAGCTGGTCGACTATGCGCTTGCCCACGGTGTCAATTACTTCGACACGTCGCCCGCCTATTGCCGCGGACAGAGCGAGCAGGTCACCGGCAACGCTCTTGCCCGTCATCCGCGCGACTCCTACTTCATTGCCACGAAGTTATCCAACTTCGCGCCCCAGACATGGTCACGCGAGAAGTCGATGGAGATGTACAACAACTCATTCAAGTATCTCCAGACCGACTACATCGACTATCTCCTCCTTCACGCCATCGGGCAGGGAGGCATGGAAAACTTCAACAGCCGTTACATCGACAACGGTATGCTCGACTTCCTTGTCGACGAGCGTGAGGCCGGACGCATACGCAACCTCGGTTTCTCCTACCACGGCGACATAGAGGTGTTCGACACCATGCTCAAGTGGCACGACGAAGGGCGCATCCACTGGGATTTCGTGCAGATACAGATGAACTACGTCGACTGGCTCCATGCCAAGGAGATCAACGAGCGCAACACCAACGGCGAGTATCTCTACAACGAGCTTGCCAAGCGTGGTATTCCCGCCGTGATCATGGAGCCCCTGCTCGGCGGACGCCTTGCATCGATGCCCGAAAACCTGACCTCGATGCTCAAGAATGCGAGACCCGACGATAGCATCGCTTCATGGGCATTCCGCTATGCCGGTACTCCCGAGGGCATACTCACGGTGCTTTCAGGCATGACCTACAAAGATCACCTCCGCGACAATCTTGCCACCTACTCGCCCCTTGCCCCGATATCGGCCGACGAGGACGCGCTCTTGCAGAAAGTGGCCACGATGATGCTCTCCTATCCCATCGTTCAGTGCAACGACTGCAAGTATTGTATGCCATGCCCCCACGGGCTTGACATACCCGGCATACTTCTGCACTACAACAAGATGGTCAATCAGGGCGACATTGTCACATCGGTTGACGATCCCAACTATGCCCATGCGCGCCGCGAGTTCCTTGTCGGCATGGACCGCAAGGTGCCCAAGTTGCGTCAGGCTGCACATTGCACCGACTGTAAGGAATGTAACAAGCACTGCCCGCAGTCAATCGACATTCCGGCCGAGCTCATGCGCATCGACGCCTATGCCGAGGCATTGCGGCGTGGGGAGGTTTCGGTATGATGCCCACCTCCCGTTGGACTAAAATGATAAATAATGCGATTTGAAGATCTTGACTTCAGCGACGAGGTGCTTGATGCCCTCGACGCGATGAACTTTGGCGAATGCACACCTGTTCAGGAAAAAGCCATCCCGGAAATTCTCGACGGCAATGACCTCATTGCCGTCGCTCAGACCGGAACCGGAAAAACGGCCGCATTCCTTCTCCCCGTCATACAGCGTATGCAGGATGACGGCACAGCCGGAACACCCGGCATAAAATGTCTGGTGCTCACACCCACGCGTGAGCTTGCCATGCAGATCGATCATCAGCTCGAAGGATTCTCATATTATCTTAATGTCAGCAATATTGCGATTTATGGGAGTACCGACGGTCCCGCCTATGCCCGTCAGCAGCGCGGTCTGAAAGAGGGGGCCGACATTGTTGTGGCCACCCCCGGCCGGCTCATGTCGCACATCAACATGGGCTACGTCGATATGTCGAAACTCGGATACCTTATCCTCGACGAGGCCGACCGTATGCTCGACATGGGCTTCTACGATGATATCATGCACATCGCGACCCGACTCCCCTCCGAGCGTCAGACACTCCTTTTCTCTGCCACGATGCCCGACCGCATCGTCAAGCTCTCGCGGTCGATTCTCCGCAACCCGGTGCAGGTGAAGATTGCCGTTTCACGCCCCGCCGACAAGATCGATCAGCGCGCCATGTTCTGCGGTGTCGGCGAGAAAGCCGGAATACTTGTCGATCTTCTCAAGGAAGAAGGTGGCCGCAAGCGTGTCATTGTTTTTGTCGGGTCGAAACTCGGAGTAAAAGATCTCCGCAAGATTTTGGCTAAAGAGGGAATCAGCGTCGACGAGATGCACAGCGACCTTGAGCAGAACAGGCGCGAGGAGGTCATACGCGCGTTCAAGGCCGGACATACCGACGTCCTCGTGGCCACCGACATCATGGCGCGCGGCATCGACATCGACGACATTTCGATGGTCGTCAACTACGACGTTCCTGCCGAGCCCGAGGACTATGTGCACCGCATCGGCCGCACAGCCCGTGCCGGTGAAGAAGGTATCGCAGTAACCTTTGTTAGTGAGCGTGACCGTCGCCGCTTTGCGCGCATCGAGAAATTCCTGCGCAAGCGTGTCACCCGCATCACAGCCCATAACGATGTTCAGGAGAGAGCGGGGGAGTGCGCCGACAGCGCGCCCGTCCAAGAAGAAGCCCCGGCAGCTACGTCTTGCGATGCTGCTGCAAAAAAGAAGCGCCGTCGCCCCTACTGGAAACGCCGCCGCAAACCCACCCCTCCCACCAATTGACAAAATGCAGAGCGGGCACAACCTGTTTGTAGGGGTGTTGCGGCAGCACGCCCATCCGGCCGGAGGCCGGACATTTGGTTAACCGCGGGCGTTTACGCCCGTGGACAGCCGAGTACGACTTATCACTTCGTCCCCGGCGGGGACGCACCAAAATTGGCAAACGTTATTTGAACCGTATTGCACGGTTCGTGCGTCCTGCTTTATCTCAAATCGTTACATCCATGTACTACACCCGTGCATTCCAGAAAACACAATTTTGCCCCACCACACACACATATCGCTAAAAAATAAATCAGCCGCATTCATCGTGCGGCTGACTTATTTTATGATTTATATTCTTTTTCTATTTACTTCACGATATTGTAGCGTGAGTTGAGACCCTCGATTACCTCCTTGGTGATGTCGAGAGCGGGATTGAAGTAAACACCGGCAGCCCTGAAGAGAATGGCATCGTAGTGCTTGCCCTTGTTGTAGTCGTTGATAAAGCTCTGTATTGAGTCATTAAGTGTCTGGTTCTGTGTGCCGAGATCCTGCTGAGCCTTGCGCTCCATGGCAGCGAGAGCGTTCTGGGCATCTGCCTGCATCTTGTTGAGCTTCTGCACGTCGGCATTGTAGCTTGCCTCGGTCAGATAACCGTTGCTGCGGGCTTTGTCCTCGATCGACTGACCGAACTTCTGTATCTTGTTGGCCTCCGTGCGCTGAGCCTGTTCAAGATCGCTGTAGGTGCGTATTGTGAACTCCTGAACGTCCTTGGCCAGATGGTAATATTCCATGATGGTGTCAAGGTCGATGTAGCGTATGTTGGTTGACGAGGCAAAAGACTCTCCGGCTGTTGCGGTAGTGGCGGCGGGAGCCTCAGGTGTAGTGGTTGTCTTGGCGTTGTCTGAGCAGGATGCGACCGCGCAGAGCATCAGAAGGCCGGCGGCGCCGAGTGCTGTTTTCTTCATGTATGAGTTCAGTGGTTGAATTTGTTATTCTTTGATTGGGTTTATTGGCGTCGGCCGTCGTGATGATGACCGTGGTGGCCCGGAAAACGACCTCCTTTCACAAAAAGCACCTTCACACCGAGCATAACCAAGGCGAAAATTAGCAGAATTATTGTGAAAAGCAGGGTTTTCATGGCACTGCGCCGATTTTTGTGCTGCAAATATAAGAAAGATACCTATAATTTTTGCAGTGATGCCTTTTTATTTTGTAACTTAGTGTGCGTGAACCGACAGGTTTTAACTTAATATAACACTGCTCAAACAAAATTAACCGGAAATATATAAATTCCCAGTCATGGAAGTAAAAGACCTTCAGCCGCAGGCAGTCTTCAGTATCTTCGATGAGATCACTAAGGTGCCGCGTCCCTCAAAGAAAGAGGAGAAAATTCGTCAGTATCTCGTCGACTTTGCAAAGAAACACAATCTGGAGTGCAAGGTTGATGAAATCGGAAATGTTGTCATCAAGAAACCCGCCACACCGGGTCATGAGGATGCCCCCACAGTTATCATGCAGGGACACATGGACATGGTGTGCGAGAGCAACGACAAAGGTTTTGACTTTGAGAATACCCCCATCCGCACGATTGTCGATGGTGACTGGGTGAAAGCCGACGGAACAACACTCGGTGCCGACAACGGCATAGGCGTGGCTGCTTCTCTGGCTGCGATGATCGATCCCGATCTCGTCCACGGTCCCCTCGAGGTGCTCGTGACAGTCGACGAGGAGACCGGCATGACCGGAGCGTTCAACCTCGACAAGAGCATGATTTCAGGCTCGATCCTCCTCAACCTCGACTCTGAGGACGATGCCGAGATTTTTGTAGGATGCGCCGGCGGTATCGACACGGTCTGCACATTCAACTACAACCGTTCGGTAGCCCCTGCCGATTTCCATTACTTCAAGGTTGAGGTTTCCGGCGGCCTTGGCGGACACTCGGGCGGCGACATCCACCTCGGCCATGCCAACGCCAACAAGGTGCTTGCCCGCTTCCTCTGGAATCTTCAGCAGACCCACGAGCTTGCTCTCGCTGATATCGACGGCGGAAACCTCCGCAATGCCATCCCACGTGCCGCACACGCTGTGTTCGGTGTCCACACCTCCCGCAAAGAGGACATTCGCATCGCTTTCAACAACTACGTTGCCGACATCGAGAACGAGTACAAGGGTCTCGAGACGACCATGAAGCTCGACCTCACATCGGTCGACGCGCCCGACTTCTGCGTGGATTCGACCACATCCACCAACGCCATAAGCGCCATTTACTCCGCTCCTCACGGAGTCATCTCCATGAGCCGCGATCTCGAGGGACTCGTTGAGACCTCCACCAACCTCGCTTCTGTCAAGATGCGTCCCGACAACCAGATTGTTGTCACCACATCGCAGCGTAGCTCGGTTGAGTCGCGCAAGTACGACATTGCCAATCAGGTCGAGGCTCACTTCCGCCTTGCCGGTGCAGTTGTCGAGCATGGCGAAGGTTATCCCGGATGGCAGCCCAACCTCGAGTCGCCCATCATGAAGATCACGTCCGACGCCTACGAGCAGCTCTTTGGCATCAAGCCCGCTATCAAGGCCATCCACGCCGGTCTGGAGTGCGGACTCTTCAAGAGCGTCATGCCGCATCTCGACATGGTTTCGTTTGGTCCCACCCTGCGTGGTGTCCACTCACCGAGCGAGCGCATGTATATTCCCGCTGTTGAGCGCTTCTGGAAACACCTCTGCAAGGTGCTTGAGATGGTAGCCGATATGAAGAAATAAATCCAATCATAATAAACAATAGCCCATGCAGTGCTCCAACCGGGGCACTGCATACCCAAGAACCATCATCCATGTTCAAAAATCACATTTCGCTTCCTGCTGTAGCTATTCTGACGCTGCTCGCAGCCACAGGATGTAGCAAGAAGCTCGGCCAGTTCAACGCCGACTACTTCTCTGTAAACCCCAATCCTCTGGAGCTGGTGGGTCAGAAAGTGCCCGGAACTGTCACCGCCAACATTCCTGCCAAGTTCTTCGTGAAGAACGCTCAGGTGACCGTCACCCCCTATCTCGTCTACAACGGTGAGGAGTCGGCTTCGCAGCCCTACTCATTCCAAGGCGAGAAAGTGCGTGGCAACAGCCCCGTCATCTACTACGACCGTGGCGGCACAGTAACCATCCCCGTCAACTTCTCATGGAAGCCCGCCATGGCGCAGAGCGAGCTCGAGCTTGCCTTCACCGTCAATCAGGGTTCCAAGCAGTATGTGCTTCCCCGCGTCAAGGTTGCCAAGGGCGTAGTTGCCACAGCCGCTTTCGCTTCGGCTGAGGATGCCTCCGCTGCACTCGCTGCCGACCGTTTCCAGCGCATCATCAAGGAGAAATACGCTGCCGACATCAAGTTCCTTGTCAATCAGGCCAACATCCGCAACAGCGAGCTCGCCAAGGGTGACCTGAAGCGTCTCCACGAGAACATTGCCAACGCCAACA
>CAMWSY010000002.1 GCA_947176995.1 uncultured Porphyromonadaceae bacterium
ACGGTAACCGCTTCCAGCGCTTCGGAGGCAACCGCGGTATCAACAACTCGCAGGCATTCGGTCTTAACTTCAACGTCGGTAAGGAGGAAATCATCAGAGTCGGTGGTAACGTGATGTACAGCCATAGCGACCGCAACAGCATTACACGCCGCAACCGCCAGTATTTCTTACCTGATGAGCCGTCGTATTTTTCAAATTCGTCAACCGATGCAACCGACAAGGGGCACAATGTAAGAGCTGACTTCCGCGTAGAGTGGAATCCTGACTCGTTCAACAAGTTGGATTTCCGCCCGCGTTTCTCGTTTAATATGAACGACTCATGGAACGATGCTTTCAGTCATGAGGAATACAAGAACATGAATCTCAGCAACTCCGTGTCAAACGGCAAAAGCTATGAGGCTTCGGGTCAACTTATCTACAATCATAACTTCAAGCAGCGTCGCGGCCGTTCGTTCTCGGTGTTCACAAGTTACAATATGAGTAATGTGCGCGAGCACTCATCGGTCTACACTTATACGAAATACCTACAGGAAGAAGAGGAAAATGAATGGGATTCATACGAGCAGTATCTTGAGAATCACAACTGGTCAAATACTGTAAGGGCGCGCGCAACATGGACTGAGCCTATCGGAGATGTGAAAAACGGTAACTTCCTGACCTTCTCTTATCACACTTCGATGCGCTGGAATGACTCCGATAAGTTTGTCTATCAGCGCGACGCCGAAGCCTTGAGCGAGTCATCGTTCTGGCCATATACTCTCAACGGAGTGGATTATGAGATACCTATGCCGGTGTGGGGTAATTCTGACTATGAGCTGAAAGACAATCTCTCGAGCCAGTATCGGTCGACCTACTACGCACAGGATATCCGTTTCGGCTACAAGAAAGTTTCGAAATCGTCAAATCTTGATCTGGGTCTGTCGTTTGTGCCTCAGCGCTCGGCGAGCAAGGAGCTTACCGGATCAAAGGCTTCGATACCGACCCGCTGGACGCTTAACTTTGCGCCTTACCTGACTTACCGATACAAGTGGACGGGAATGCGCTCACTGCAAATCAGGTATAACGGTCGTGGCAGCCAGCCGTCGATGACTCAGTTGCAGCCTGTGGCTGACACCTCTAACCCGCTGAACATTGTTCAGGGTAATCCGAACTTGAAGCCGTACTTCAACCACAGCATGAACATCCGTTTTCAGGACTTCAATGGCGAAACGCAGCGTTCGCTCATGTTGATGGGTGACTTCTCGATGACTCAGAACTCGATCGTGTCGCGTACAGATGTGAATACAGCCACCGGCGCACGCACGACGACCTACGAGAATGTGAATGGAGTGTGGAGCGGCCGATTGATGAATATGCTTTCGATGCCTTTCCGCAACAAGAACTGGCAGTTCAGCAACCACATTTTCACGAACTTCAACCAGAATGTTGGCTTCCTTCAGGCGCAGGGAGGACTTGCACAGAAAAATACCGCACGCTCGCTCATGCTTGCCGAGAGTCCGTCGATAGCATTCCGCCCGAGCAACCTCGAACTGTCGTTGCGTCCAAATTATCATCTGCAGAAAACGTGGAACACTATCACAACCGGTAACACCAACACACTGGTGCACACCTATGGTGGTTCATTCAACGGTACATGGTATGCTAACTGGGGGCTTGTGCTTAGCACTGATCTCACTTACAGAGCATCGTCAGGCTACTCTGCCGGATTCAATCAGAACTACTGGATGTGGAACGCGCAGATCGCCTACCAGTTCCTCGCCGGCAAGTCGGCAACAATAGCCGTGAAAGTCTATGACCTGCTGCAACAGAACCAGAATGTGCAGCGCAGCGAGACGGCAACATATATTGATGATACCGAGTACAACTCGCTTACCCGCTACTTCATGTTGACATTCACCTACCGCTTCAACACCTTCGGCAAGAATAAGCCCAAAGGCGCACAGGACGGTCCCGGCGGTCCCGGTGGTCCCGGCGGACACATGGGTCCCCCTCCCGGTGGTGGCCCCGGCGGAGGTTTCGGTGGCGGACGTGGACGCTTTTAACCCCCTCTCTATATCGTGAAGAAGGCGCTCCCGGAGAAATCCGGAGGCGCCTTCTGACATTTAAATGCTTGAAAATAAGTAGGGACGCACGAAAACCGTGCGTCCCTACGTTGCATTTTGTTTTCTGTGGTTATTTCACGAAGAAGTCGGTGATGACCGATGCGTGATCCGACGGCCATGCTACGCCGTGGTGGGCAAACGCTTCAGTGAAATAGGGGATAAGGTCGTCGCCCTTGTAATAGATGAAGTCTACACGGTTGGGGACGGGCTTGCGTACACCGTTGTAGAGCGGCGTCCATGTCGAGCCGGGGTAGAGCTCAGAATCGGGGTAAAGCTGACGGAAGCTGTCGATGAAGCCGAGGTCATCGACCATCACTTTGGATGGCCATGAAATGGCGGGGTTATCGATGCGCTTCTCACCGTAGACGCGGTAACCGAATTTGTCGAGGTGCGTGCCTGAGTTGAAATCACCGGCCGCAATGACGGGCACGTTGTCGGCGTTAGCGGCATACTCGGCAAGCACAGGTGCTATTGCCTTGATGTCGTTTGAGCGTATCGTGTCGGTCTCCCAGTGCCAGTCGAGCCATATATCGAAGAACGCCACCTGCTTGCCTGCGGGGAGGTTTACTTTTATTCCGCCCGATTTCTGCGGTTTGTAGAGCTTGATTGTCTCGGCAATGGGATATCGGCTGAGTATGGCGAGGTTGTCGCTCAGGAGGTAGTAATGATAGCCAAGTGAGTCGGCGAGTACGGCACCACCGCCGTAGGCCTCGACGAGCGCGATCAGATCGGCGTTGGCGTTCTTGAGCACTTCGGCAGTGCGGGCTATGCCCACGTGCTCACCGAAGCGTCCGCCTCCGTGCCAGATGTTCCATGCCTGTACCCTTAGTCTGTCAATCGGGAGCTCTGCGGCAGCTTCTGCAACTTCGGGAAAGTACTGAGCGTATTCGGCAGCCACTTCATCGGCCGAGACTGCACGATCCCATATCTTCACCTCGTCGATGCGTCCGTTGAACGCGCTTCGCTCTCCTCGTGAATAGTTGTGTGCCCTTTCGGTGTATTCGTCACATCCTCCGACAAATGTCGGGAACAGTCCTTTCACATGCTTTAGGTCGGGCATGTTGTAGACTGCCACATTCTCACCGTCGAAATAGAGCCACATCTCGTTGTTGTCGAGGTCGACGCTTGCAGTGATGTTGTGCCATCGTCCGTCGTTTATGCGCTGGCGCTCTGCTGTGGGGGTGTAGGAGTACCATGTGGTGCTGTCGCATAGATGGAGATACCATCCTCCGAGATCGGTTGTGCCCAGCAGTATTCCGGGCGTTTTGCTCTGGTCGGGGAATACATCCTCGTCGCAGATGTTGCGGTACTCGCGGTGCACCTCGAGATTGGGCCGGTAGTTTCTCTTGTTTGCGAATATCGGCGTTCCCTGCCGCGCTCCGGGCTTGGTCTGCACCCACACTGAGAGGGCGAACGACTTGTCGTAGTCGGGCGTCTGCTGCGGGTCGAGTCTCACGGGTATGCGGTTTGCGACCTCATCTGTTAGGTCGAGTGCGTTTCCGCGCAGTCCGGGGCAGAACGAGATTGTGTCGGCGGCTCGGTAAATGCGGTTTGTGGCCTGCATTTTCTTCACGTTGTCGAAGTCGACTACCGACTTGTCGAAGGTGAGATGCGTGATGCAGTCGCGTGGTGCTGGAGGCGTTTTCGGCTTGGCAGCCGAAGCGCCAGAGGCTATGAGCAGAGCCGCGGCGGCTCCGAGCATAAGCCGTGGATAGTTAGTCATAATGGTAATGATTTGAGTTTATTGATATTTTATGGCGTCGTGCGCTTCTCAGCGCAGGCGGTCGTAGGATTTCAGCAGTTTCTCGTCGGCAAGGATGCGGCGGTAGGCTATGAAAGCGGCGATCAAGGCTGCCGGGAGCAGAAGACCTCCAAAGCCGAAGTCTCCTTTGGGTGAATCAGGGAGAGAAATGAATATAAAGTAGATACCTATTGCCAGTGATACCTCGATAAGAAACATGGCGATAAGCGTGATTGCGCGCTGCCGGCGCGTGTTGCGGAACTGGAAGATCGCGAATAGCAGAATTGCCGCAGCCACAATGTTAAGCGTGAAATACAGTGTATAATTGCAGGGATAGACTGTGATCGTGTCTCCGGCTGCACCTGTCAGATATCCGACAGGAATGAAGCAGAAAACAATGATAAAGATCGATGCGAGGAGCAGAAACACTGTCTGCCAACGTTGGATTACCATAATGTGAAGTGATGATTTATGTTTGTATTTTTTTTCAGTCAATATCGTATAGGATGTTGTCAAGCAAAAGCGGGACTATGCGTGCATCGGCACCCGCTTTGGTGAGGTAGGGGAGATCGGTTTCAACGGTCTCTACAAGTTGCCGGCGGGTCATGTCGCCGAGAGTCATGGCAAGCTTGTAGGCGTTGGCAGCGTCCTGATAGTTGTGCTCGATGAGATATATGTGCCCCATGTTGATGTAGTCGGCGGGAGTGGGAGCTGCCTGAATCACTTTCTGGTACTGGCGGCGCGAGTTCTCGAGGTCGCCGTTGAGCAGCAGCGCCCATGCGAGGCGGCGCAGGGTCGCCATGGAATCGGGCTTGAGATAGGCGGCTTTGTAGAGTACTTTCACGGCCTCGGCATAGCGGCCAAGTTCGGTCAGGCACTCGCCTATGGCAAGGGTTGTCGCCGGCTTGTCGGGGTCCTCACGGTCGATGCGGCGGTAATAGTCGAGAGCCTGCTGCCATGAGCCGGTGGCGCGCGAACATGAGGCTATGCGCCGGAGTGTCCAGAGGCTGGACTGGTCGAGCAGTTCGGCACGCAGATAGCAGTCGATGGCATGGTCGAGGTCGCCGAGATTCTGATAGCAGAATCCCATCTTCTGGTAAAGCGTGGCATCGGGGGGCACAATCGTGTCGAGCTCATTGAACAGGCGCAATGCTTCGCTCCACATCTGGTGGGTGAAGTGAAACTCGGCAAGTGCGCCGATAGTCAGCTCCGAGCGTATCCATGGCGAAACCGCAGGGATGTCGAGTGCCGAAGGCATGGATGCAAACGGGTCGTTGAACTCACCTTTGCGGCGGTAGAGCTTGAAAAACCGGTAGAGATTTCGCACGTAGCGGTTCACGATCTCTTTGGTGTCGGTTTCGTCGCGGTTGATGATGTCGGCTGCAATGGCGTCGATATCGGCTTTCTGTGCCTCAAGCTGACTTGCAATCATGTCGCGTTGCATCTGCGGCATCATGGCCATGGAGAATGCCATGGAATACTTGTCGCTGTCGCACAGCATGGGGGATGCGGCTATCATGCGCGCGAAAGGTGATGATGGGTCTACAGCCGCTGCAACTGCCGAGTGTGAGGGGCTGAACGGGAGAAACCAATTGGCGACGTCGTTGAAGAACGGAAATGATTTCAGATGGATGAATGTGCTCATCATCACGTCGGCACCTTCCTGCTGCATCTCTGAGATTTCCCGGAAAGTGTCGGTCAGTCCGCTCTTGTCGAGCATCTCCATCCACTTGGGCGACTGCTCGGGATCGGCGAGTTCCGCCGGATCGCTTGCCGTGAACCTCTGCTGAAATTTGGGGCGCATACTCATGATGGTGGGCATCACTTCGTCGCGCATCTTCTTGTTGATGCGCTCTGTGTCGCGTGTGCGTGCGAGTTCGGTTATGACGATGCGCAGGTCGGCGTCGAATGTCGAGTCAGGTGCTTCGGCGAGCGAGCGGGTGAGGTTGAGAATAGTGGGGGATACAGCGCGCGTGGGGCGGTGCATCATGGCCACGACTGCGGCGGTGAGAGCCACCGGCCGAAGTGATTTCTCAGTGGCGTCACGGTAGAAGTCGAGCAGCAATGTGACTCTTGAGGTCTCAAAAAACTCGAGTGCACCGAGCATAATTGCCGAGATTACCGGCACTTTGACGTCGGCGGGCAGAAGCGGGGATCGGAGTGCATCGGCTATTGCTGCCATGTCGGCACGCGAGAGCGGGAATGTGGTCCAGATGCGGTTGAATATGCGCCGCTCGAGGGCTTCTGTTTCAGATGTGTCGATTTTTTTGTTGCTGTTGCCGAGAATGTCGCCGAACACATCGGACGACGTCAGCGACGTGTAGCGGTCGATCAGTGAGGCAATCGTGTCGGGTTGCAACCGCTCATAGCGCAGGGTGCTGTAGTATAGGTCGGGCGAATTGTCGTCGAGGCGTGCGCGGCGCGTGCACTGATCCACTACGGTCATTATGCCGTCGGAAATGCTTGCAAGTGTGTCGTTGCGTGTGGGGTCCTTGGTGTCGGCCATTGCATATTGCAGCAAGAAGCGGTAAGTGCGCTCAAGGTCGTTGGCTCTCTCGGTCAGATCCCACTGCATCGCCGCCTCGGTGAGTGCATGAAGGTTGGAAAACGCCTCATGCAGATGAGCCGCGGCAGTGAGCGAATATATCTTTTCAGCGAGTGCTGTTGTATCGGTAAGTTTCATTATTCTTATTTTGGGGGGAGAGAAAACATCACAATGCAAATATAACAAACTTGCACAAGGCTATTCGTTGGGGAGTGTGTCAAAAAATGTGCCACGGCATGAAAGAAACGGTCGTATTAAGATATTTTAACATGGCTAAATTTCCACTAAAGTATATCTTTACAAACCAAACTGTAATATTGGTTTTATTTAAGTAGTAATAGAGTGTTAAAATATTATGAGAACGAAAATATTGGTGATTGACGACGAAGAGTCAATCTGCGAAATACTGCGGTTCAATCTCGAGAAAGAGGGCTATGAGGCCGATTGTGCCTACAGCGCCGAAGAAGCTCTTGAGATGGATCTTACACCCTATCAGTTGTTTATAGTCGACATAATGATGGATCGGCTAAGTGGTTTCGACTTCGCTAAGAGGCTGAAAAACAATCCTGCGCTCGAATCGAAACCTATAATATTCTGCTCGGCTCTCAACGGTGAGGACGAGACTGTGATGGGACTGAACATAGGTGCCGACGACTATATCACCAAGCCCTTTGTGATAAGCGAGGTGATCGCGCGAGTGAAGGCAGTGCTCAGGCGCACGGCAGCACAGCAGGGATTTGATCCCACACGCTATGCCAATCCTGTGGCAGCCCCGGTTGCTGCGCAGCCGTCGCCCGTGCAGTATCAGCAGCCGGCACCCGCTCCGCGATCCAACGAGCATCATGAGCCTGACATTGTGTTCAGGGGGCTGCGCATAAACCGCAATACAAAATCATGCACTCTCGACGGCGAACTTGTGCGTCTGACAAAAAAAGAGCTTGACATACTCCTGTTTTTCCTTACTCACCGCAACCGCATCTATTCGCGCGAGGAGCTGATTGGCAATATATGGGGCACCGACGTGGTCGTGACCGACCGCGCCATCGATACCAACATGGCCCGTCTCCGCAAGAAACTCGGCGACTACGGGTCTCACATCGTTACCCGACTTGGTTTTGGATATGGGTTCCAAGAAGAGATTTAGATTTAACTACCGCGTCAGGATTTTCCTCCCGACCGCATTGCTCATCTGGGCGACAATAGCCGTAGGCGCGCTTTACTCTTATAAGCGAGAGAAGGACTACAGGCAGGAAACTGTGCTCAGCGATCTGATGCTCATTACCGATCGCCTGATCCACATGTATGAGCAGGATCTCGACTTCGCTCCGTTTCTTGAATTTGTCGACCAGTATTACGGCAAGGCCGATCTCAAGGGTATAAAAGTCACGATGCTTAACCCTGTGACCGGCGAGATCATGGGATCGCTCGGCGAGCCTATGAGCGTCGACGGCGATCTGGAGCGCCGTGATGAGTTTGTGGCCTATTACGAAGGCTATTCACCGGGTCACGAGATGAAGGTGATGACCGCATTGCCGTTTGACGTGTCGGTCGACTCGTGGTTCAAACTCAACTCCGGTTACTGGCTCTTCATGATGATGCTTGCCGGAGGCGCCACACTGGTGGTGTATTTCTTTGCCTACCATCAGGCGCGCAACGTGATGCTCCTGCGTGCCTTCACTGAAAAGGCCGCTCACAACGACGACTCATTTGAGCTTACCGAGAAGTTTCCTAACGACGAGCTTGGCGATATATCGCGTCAGATCATCGAAATCTACAAGTCACGACAGGACGCTATGGCCGCTCATGAGCGCGAGCACCGCATCGCGCTGCGTGCGACCGAGGAGAAGATCAAGATCAAGCGTCAGCTTGCCAACAACGTGGGGCATGAGCTTAAGACCCCTGTGGGCATCGTGCGTGGCTATGTTGACACACTGGTGTCAAATCCCGAGATGGACATAGATTCGCGCCAGCATTTCCTGCGCAAGACTCAGCAGCATGTGGAGCGGCTATGCTCCATGCTCGATGACCTGTCGACACTGACGCGTCTCGATGAGGGGGGCGGCATGATCACCTCGCGCGAGGTTGACATGAATATTCTTCTTGCCGATATCACCGATGAGATCGACGAGAGCGGAATAGGCGGCGACATGACGTTCATCTATGACGTGCCCGTCCATTGTGTGGTGTGCGGAAGCGAAACGCTTATAAACGCGGCGATCATGAACCTTGTGAAAAACGCCGTGGCCTACTCCAAGGGTACTGAAATGGGTGTGCTCTTTACGGGTAAAACCTCGTCGCACTACTCGTTTGTGTTCTACGACAACGGTACGGGAGTAGCCCCCGAGCATCTGCCGCGTCTGTTTGACCGCTTCTATCGCATCGACACCGGCCGCTCGCGCAAGACCGGCGGCACAGGTCTCGGTCTGCCAATCGTGAAATCGACGTTTATCAATATGGGAGGCACTATCACAGTGCGCAACCGTGAGGGTGGCGGTCTTGAATTCTGTTTCACGATGCCCGTATGGAAACCAAAGAAATAAAAGTGTCAGGGCCGATAGGGGTCTTTGACTCCGGCTACGGTGGCCTGACTGTGCTGCGGGAGATTGCCCGCCGGCTTCCCGGTTACGATTATCTTTACTTAGGCGACAATGCGCGTGCCCCTTATGGCACGCGCTCGTTCGACATAGTCTATCGGTTTACGCTCGAGGCGGTAAAGTATCTTTTTGACTGCGGATGCCATCTTGTGGTGCTCGCGTGCAACACGGCGTCGGCAAAGGCTCTGCGCACGATCCAGCAGGTCGATCTGCCACGTCTGGCACCCGACAGGCGAGTGCTGGGGGTCATACGCCCGACTGTGGAGGTGCTTCCGGCACTCACGCGCACCGGCCATATAGGTGTCTTCGGCACTCCGGGCACGATAGCCTCGCGATCCTATGACATGGAGATTGCCAAACTTCATCCCACGCTCAGCTGTCGCGGTCAGGCGTGTCCCATGTGGGTTCCGCTTGTGGAGAATGGCGAGGCCGACGGCGAGGGGGCCGACTATTTCGTGAAAAAGTATGTTGACCGGCTTATGTGTGACGATGAAATGATCGACACGGTCATTCTCGGCTGTACCCACTATCCGCTTCTCGCGTCCAAGATTCAGAAGTATCTGCCCGCAGGGGTACGCGCGGTGTCGCAGGGGGAGATCGTGGCCGGTAGTCTTGCCGATTATCTGGCAAGACATCCCGAGATAGAGTGCCGTTGCTCGGCAGGAGGAGAAATAAAGTACGTCACGACCGAGGACGCTGCAAAGTTCGACGGTCTGGCATCGATGTTTATGGGGAAGGAAATCAAATCGACACAGATAGTTTTATGATCGGAATTATAGTTGCGATGGACAAGGAGCTGGAGCTTCTTCTCCCTCTGGTCGACGGCGTGAGAGAATTTGCCGACGGCCGTTTTACTTTTTATTGTGGCGGCATAGGCCCTCGCGAGATCGTAGCGATGAAAAGCGGTATCGGCAAAGTGAACGCCGCCCTTGCCACTCAGGCCATGATCGACAGGTTTCAGCCTTCGTTCATTCTCAGCAGCGGTGTGGCCGGAGGAGCCGGCGGCCGTGCCGGGATTCTTGATGTAGTGGTTGCCGACCGGGTTGTCTATGGCGACGTGTGGTGCGGTCCCGGCACTATGTGGGGTGAGGCTGCCGGTTGTCCGCTCTACTTCACCACCAAGCCCCTTGATGTGCCGGAGGAGGAAGGAGTGAAACATGGACTCATCTGTTCGTCTGACCGCTTCATCTCGACAGTGGAGGATGTGGAGTTCCTGCGTGAGAATTTCCCCGACGTGCTGGCGGTGGATATGGAGTCGGGAGCGATTGCGCAGACCTGCTATCTGAACAATGTGCCTTTTGCCGCGGTGAGGGTCGTGAGCGACACTCCCGGAGCGGGCGACAACGTGGCTCAGTATTCCGATTTCTGGAGCGATGCCCCCAAAGCGACCTTCAAAGTCGTGAGAAAGATCCTTGAGACCGTCGAAGACTTGTAATTTGATTAAAAAATAACTAAATTTGCAGCCTAATTTTTTCAAAAACATAGGCAATGAGCGATAGATTATTTATATTTGATACTACTCTGCGCGATGGTGAGCAGGTACCCGGATGCCAGCTCAATACAGTAGAGAAGATTGAGGTTGCAAAAGCACTTGAAGAGCTTGGCGTTGACGTGATTGAGGCAGGTTTCCCCGTGTCGTCGCCGGGTGATTTCAATTCAGTCGTAGAGATATCAAAGGCTGTGACATGGCCCACGATATGCGCGCTGACACGTGCTGTCGAGAATGACATACGCGTGGCTGCCGATGCGCTGAAATATGCCAAGCGCGGACGCATACACACCGGTATAGGCACTTCTGACTATCACATAAAATACAAATTCAACTCCAACCGCGAGGATATCCTTGAGCGTGCGCGCGCCTGCGTGGCTTATGCAAAACGCTTTGTCGAGGATGTGCAGTTTTATGCCGAAGACGCCGGTCGCACCGACAATGAGTATCTCGCCCGTGTGATTCAGGCTGTGGTCGACGCCGGCGCGACGGTTGTGAATATCCCCGACACCACGGGCTACTGTATGCCGTGGGAGTTCGGTGCCAAGATCAAGTATCTGATGGAGAACGTCAACGGCATCGACAAGGTGACAATAGCCACACACTGCCACAACGATCTCGGCATGGCTACCGCCAACACCGTGGCCGGTATCGTCAATGGTGCCCGTCAGGCCGAGGTGACAATCAACGGCATAGGCGAGCGCGCCGGCAATACCTCGCTTGAGGAGGTCGTTATGGCGTTCCGCTCCCACAAGGAGATAGGTATTGACTCCAACATCAACACCACCAAGATCTACGGCGTGAGCCGCCTTGTCTCGAGTCTCATGAACATGCCGGTGCAGCCCAACAAGGCTATTGTGGGACGCAACGCATTCGCCCACTCGTCGGGCATACATCAGGATGGCGTGCTCAAGAAGCGTGAGAGCTATGAGATCATCGACCCCAAGGATGTTGGTATCGACGAGAATTCGATCGTGCTCACCGCCCGCAGCGGTCGCGCGGCTCTCAAGCACCGTCTGCATGTGCTCGGTGTGGAGCTCGACAAAGATCAGCTTGACAAAGCCTACGAGTCATTCCTCAAGCTCGCTGACCGCAAAAAGGAGATTAACGATGATGACGTGCTCATGCTTGCGGGCAAGCACCGCACCGGCAAACGCCGCATCACGCTCGATTTCCTTCAGGTCACATCGGGTATCGGTGTTCACTCGGTTGCGAGCGTTGGAATCGACATAGCAGGTGAGAAGTTCGAGGCCTGCTCGAGCGGCAACGGACCTGTCGATGCGGCTCTCTCGGCAATCAAGCAGATCGTGCGCCGCACGACCACAGTCAAGGAGTTCCTTATTCAGGCCATCAACAAGGGCAGCAACGATATTGGTAAGGTGCACATGACTGTCGAGCACGACGGAAATCACTATTACGGCTTCTCGGCCAACACCGACATCATTGCCGCCAGTGCCGAGGCATATATCGACGCTATCAACAAATTTGTGAAATAATTGCAGCGTAGCGAAATGGGAAAGACACTTTTCGACAAAATCTGGGACGCTCATGTGGTCAACCGCATTCCCGAGGGGCCCGATCAGCTGTATATCGACCGTCACTATTGTCATGAGGTGACGAGTCCGCAGGCATTCGACGGTCTGCGCCGCCGCGGTCTGGGCGTGTATCGTGTTGACCGCACATATTGTTCTCCCGACCATAACGTTCCCACCGTCGGGCAGGATAAAGAGATTGCCGATCCTGTATCGCGCAATCAGATCGAGACTCTCAACCGCAACGCAGCCGAGTTCGGGCTGACCCTTTTCGGCCTCGGTCATGAGCGCAACGGTATCATTCATGTCATCGGCCCGGAAAACGGACTGACACTACCCGGCATGACCCTTGTGTGCGGCGACAGCCACACCTCGACCCACGGTGCTCTCGGTGCTGTGGCGTTCGGTATCGGCACAAGCGAGGTGGAGATGGTGCTTGCCACGCAGTGCATCCTTCAGCCTAAACCCCGCACGATGCGTGTGAAGATCAACGGTCATCTCAATCCCGGAGTGACAGCTAAGGATATTGCTCTTTATGTGATTGCCAAGCTTGGCACAGGCGGTGCCACGGGTTATTTCGTGGAATATGCCGGTCAGGCAGTGGAGGATCTGTCGGTCGAGGGACGCATGACGCTCTGCAACATGTCGATTGAAATGGGTGCGCGTGGCGGCATGGTTGCCCCCGATGAAAAGACCTATGCTTACATAAAGGGACGTGATTTCGCTCCCAAGGGTGAGGAGTGGGAAGCCGCTCTCGCAGGGTGGCGCAAGCTCCCGAGCGATGCCGATGCGGTGTTTGACCGCGAAGTCGAGTTTGATGCCGCCGACATAGAGCCGCGACTCACTTTCGGCACAAACCCCGGTATGGGCATCGGTATAAGTGAGAAAGTCCCGGTGTGTGATACCCCCGACGATCCCGCTGCCGCCGCTTCATGGAAGAAGGCACTCGACTACATGGGGTTTGAGGAAGGTCAGTCGCTTGAAGGTACTCCGGTCGACTACGTTTTCCTCGGTAGCTGCACCAACGGACGCCTTGAGGACTTCCGCGCTTTTGCGTCGGTGGTCAAAGGGCGTCGCAAGGCCGACAGCGTCACCGCATGGCTTGTGCCCGGATCGCGCGCAGTGATGAAAGCTATCCGCGCCGAGGGTATCGACAAGGTGCTTGAGGAGGCAGGTTTTGAGTTGAGAGAGCCCGGTTGCTCGGCTTGTCTGGCTATGAACGATGATAAGATTCCGGCCGGGAAGCTGTCGGTGTCCACCTCCAACCGCAATTTTGAGGGACGTCAGGGCCCGGGTGCCCGCACTGTGCTTGCCGGACCGCTTCTGGCTGCCGCATGTGCTGTGACAGGCGTAATCACTGATCCGCGTAAACTGTAAACTTCAGTCGATATGAAAGAGAAATTTTCGGTAGTGACCTCCACATGTGTTCCGCTCCCGATGGAGAATGTCGATACCGACCAGATAATTCCTGCCCGTTTCCTCAAAGTCACATCCCGCGAAGGATTCGGTGAAAACCTGTTCCGTGACTGGCGTTTCGATAAAGAGGGTAATCCCGTCAAGGATTTTGTGCTCAATGATCCGCGTTACACGGGTCAGGTGCTTGTGGCCGGTAAGAACTTCGGCTGCGGCTCTTCGCGCGAACATGCGGCATGGGCAATCCACGACTATGGTTTCCGCGTGGTAGTGTCGAGCTTCTTTGCCGATATTCACCGCAACAATGAGCTGAACTCGTTTGTGCTCCCGGTCACCGTGAGCGAGGACTTTCTCGCATCGCTGTTCAAGTCGATCGAGGCAGATCCTGCCACGCAGGTGCGTGTCGACCTTGAGGCACAGACGATAACCAATCTTGCTACCGGCGTTTCGGAGCATTTTGACATCAATCCCTATAAAAAACAATGTCTTGCCGAGGGGCTCGATGATATAGAGTATCTGCTCACTCGCCGCGGTGACACTTCCGCTTTCGAGCAGGCCAACGGCAAATAAACGCATAAACATGAGTAATCTGAAAATAGCCGTGTTGCCCGGCGACGGCATCGGCCCCGAGATTTCGCGTCAGGGCGTGGCTGTGCTGGAGGCTGTGGCAGAGAAATTCGGCCACACATTTAGCTTTGAATATGGAGTAGTTGGTGCAGCTGCCATCGACGATTGCGGCGACCCGTTCCCTGAAAAGACCTACGAGCTCTGTCTGCGCTCCGATGCAGTGCTTTTCTCGGCGGTGGGTGATCCTAAATACGACAACAATCCTTCAGCCAAAGTGCGCCCCGAGCAGGGACTTCTGGCGATGCGCAAGAAGCTCGGACTTTACGCCAATATCCGTCCCATGCAGACCTTCAAGTGTCTGCTTCACATGTCGCCGCTCCGTCAGGAGATAGTCGAGGGCGCCGACTTTGTGTGCGTGCGTGAGCTTACCGGCGGCATGTACTTCGGCGAGAAGTTTGAGAGCGACGAGCGTGCCTATGACACCAACGCCTATACCCGCACCGAGATCGAGCGCATCCTTGTCACCGCCTATGGCTATGCGCAGCGACGCAACCGTCATCTCACGGTGGTCGACAAAGCCAATGTGCTTGCTTCGAGCCGACTTTGGCGCAAGGTAGCTCAGGAAGTGGCTCAGCGTTACCCCGACGTGACTACCGACTATATGTTTGTCGACAACGCAGCTATGCGCATGGTCGTTGATCCCCGTTTCTTCGATGTGATGGTGACAGAAAACACTTTCGGCGACATTCTCACCGACGAGGCAAGTGTGATCTCAGGCTCGATGGGACTTCTTCCGTCGGCCTCGACAGGCGAGAAAACTCCGCTCTTTGAGCCGGTCCACGGCTCATGGCCGCAGGCTGCCGGCAAGAATATAGCAAACCCCATAGCGCAGATACTCTCTGCCGCCATGCTTCTTGAATACTTCGACATGAAGGAGGAAGGCGCTCTCGTCCGTGAGGCTGTGGATGCTTCGCTCGATCAGGAGGTGCGCACCCCCGAGATTCAGGTGCCCGGTGGCGCAGTCTACGGCACGGCCGAGGTGGGTGCTTGGATAGCTGACTATATTCGCCGCAAATAACCAATATTCAACATAAACCATGAAACTGTCATTATCGCTTCTTGCCGCTCTCGCATCGGCGTCGGCAATGGCGCAGCAACCGGTCGAGGTCAAGGATTTCACCTACCGAGGTCCTGTCGTGATCGACGCGCCTGTGATGGTGGACACGCTCGATGTCCGCTCCCACGCCTACGACGTGAAATCGGCACTGCGCTATCATGTCAATCACGACGCTCTTCCCGCAAGTGCGTGGAGCGGTGAAGTCGCTCCCGGCACTTCTGAAGGTATCGCGCTAAACTTCCTCAGCTTTCCGCTCGTCAACAAGCGCTACGCCGAGGTGACCGTGGCTACCGGACTTGACGACTGTCAGATACTTGTCGACGGTAAGCCTGTCGAGGGCAACACGCTGAAACTCACACCTGCTTCGCGTGAGATAACGTTGAAATATATCTCGCGCCCCGACGTGCAGGATTCACTGAACGTCACTCTCACCACGGCTGATCCATCATTGCTGTCGGTCGTTGCGCCTGAGAGCGGACGCAGTTTCCGCCTCACCGACATAGCCTTCTGTACCCGTGTCATCGGTGCTGATGTTTCACCGTCGGGCAAATATGCAGTTGTGAACTACACGACTGTCAACAACGATAAGCGTTCGCGCCGCACATCCACCGTGCGCTCGCTCAAGGATGGCGGAAAGGTCCTTATCGCCCAGCTTCCCGAGGGTTCATGGATGTGGCTCGACGATGCCGATCTGCTCTGGAGCGCGCAGACCCGTCCCGACGGAGTGCGCGAGATGGTGACGCTCGATCCTGTCACACTTGACCGCAAGGTTGTGGCATCAGGACTTCCCGAGGGCTCGTTTATTCCCGTTCCCGGTGGAAAGAAACTTATATACTACACCCGCGAGGAAGGCCCGAAAGAAGATGAACGCATCTATCGCATCATCGAGCCCGATGACCGTCAGCCCGGATGGCGTAACCGCTCAGGTATCGCCATCTACGACATGACGACCGGACTTTACCGCCCCCTCACATTCGGCTCACACAATACTTGGGTACACGATATCGCCCCTGCGGGCGACAAGCTCCTTTTCGGTGTAAGCCGCAGCCGTCTGGAGAAGCGTCCTACTACAGTCAGCGCGATCTATCAGCTTGACCTCAACACCATGGCAGTCGACACGCTCGTGCGTGAGGACGGTTTTGTCTCCGGTGCACAATATTCGCCCGACGCCACGAAGATACTTGTGTCAGGCAGTCCGGAGTCGTTCGACGGTATCGGAAAGAATGTTCCCGAAGGGCACTATCCAAGCATGACCGACGGTCAGCTTTACATCATGGATATCGCTTCGCGGCAGGTGACACCTGTAACCCGCGACTTCAACCCGTCGGTGCAGTCGAGCGACTGGTGCGAGGGCAACGGCATGATATACTTCACTGCCGAGGACAAGGACCGCATACATCTTTTCAGCTATAATCCGGCCGACGGCAAGTTTACCTTGATCGATGTGCCTGAAGATGCGGTTGGCAACTTCTCGGTTGCGCGCAACGGCAGTGTCTTGGCAGTCACCGGCCAGAGCACCAGCAACACCGATCGCCTTTATGCCGTTGATCTCGGCAAGCGTCCGGCTACACGTCTCATCGACGCCCCGGGTGATGCAGCACTTGAGGAGGTCGCATTCGGCGAAGTGCGCGATTTTGATTTTGTCAACTCTATCGGAGACACCATCAATGGCCGCTACATACTTCCCGCCGACTTCGACCCCAACAAGAAGTATCCCATGATCGTGAACTACTATGGCGGTTGCTCACCCACATCGCGCATATTCCATTCCCGTTATCCCCATCACCTTTATGCCGCGATGGGCTATATCGTCTATGTGGTGAATCCGTCGGGAGCTACAGGTTTCGGTCAGGAGTTTTCCTCACGTCACGTCAATACTGCCGGTACCGACCCTGCGCGCGACATCATCGAGGGAACCAAGGAGTTTATCAAGCAGCATCCGTTTGTCGACGAGAAGAAGATAGGCTGCATTGGCGCAAGCTATGGCGGCTTCATGACAATGTATCTCCAGACCGTCAGCGACCTCTTTGCCGCAGCCATTTCCCATGCCGGTATCAGTGACCACACCAGTTACTGGGGCGAAGGCTACTGGGGATACTCCTACAGCGAGACCTCCATGGCCGGAAGCTATCCTTGGAGTGAGACCGACCTCTATGTGAAACAGAGTCCGCTCTACAACGCCGATAAGGTCAACACACCCATTCTCTTCCTGCATGGTAATATCGATCCCAATGTGCCGCCGGCCGAGAGCCACCAGATGTTCACCGCTCTGAAGCTGCTGGGCAAAGAGACCGCACTCGTCGAGGTTGCCGATCAGGAGCATCACATCCTTGAGCCAGACAAGCGTGAGATGTGGCAGAACACCATTTTCGCATGGTTTGCCAAGTATCTTCAGGACGACGATTCATGGTGGGAAGCCCTCTATCCCTCCACCTCCCTCTGACGATATATGATAGAAATAACAGTCAGCGGCGCTATCCATTCAGGATTGCGCCGCCGATTTCTTTTATGATATTTTGTTGATATCGAAATCAGGCTGAGCGGCCGCCGTGGCGCTCGCGTCGGGCGGCGTCGATGCGCAGCAGAATGAACAGAAGTATGGTGAAGCCCCACAACGATGATCCGCCGTAGCTGAAAAACGGAAGGGGAATACCGATA
This sequence comes from uncultured Porphyromonadaceae bacterium, assembly GCA_947176995.1. GTDB lineage: Bacteria > Bacteroidota > Bacteroidia > Bacteroidales > Muribaculaceae > JAFLTL01. Next base: position 17,759 of record CAMWSY010000002.1, read on the forward strand.
ACCGGACACAATCCGATCACCATACCGATGTTTATACAGAAGTGGAATATGAAATAGGATGCTACGCAATAGGCATAGACGCGTCCGAACACCGTGGGCTGTCGTTCGGCTATCGAAATCACGCGCAGAATGAGCGCAAGAAAGAGCGCGAGCACAGCCACAGAGCCTACAAATCCCTCCTCCTCGCCGATAGTGCAGTATATGAAGTCGGTGTGCTGCTCGGGCACGAATTTCAGCTTTGTCTGTGTGCCTTGAAGGAATCCTTTGCCCGTCAAGCCGCCTGAACCGATGGCGATTTTCGACTGATTGACGTTGTAGCCTGCGCCGCGCAGGTCTTCCTCTATGCCGAGTGCCACCTTGATGCGCATCTGCTGGTGCGGCTCAAGCACCTGATTGAAAACAACGCTTACCGAGAACATGAATGCAAGTGCGGCGGCCACTGTACCCACCGTGACCATGAGCTGATGCGAATAGTCGCGCATCAGCTCAAACAGGCAGTAGCCGCAAGCGACACTAAGTGCCCCCATCATTATCCACTGGCCCGGCAGTTCGGCCTCGATGTACGAAGCCACCACAAGCGAGCCTCCCACAATCACGATGAATCCTAAGGTCACGTTACGCGCCACAGTGCGCCGGCGGCAGTAAAGCCATAGCATACCGCTCATAAGTGCCATGATGAGAACGTAGATTACAAATTCCCCCACAGGCAGTCCTAATGGCCCCGGATCGATGAATTTCACCGTGACTACAAAGATGATCACGCTCACAAGTGCCGCGAGAAGCACGAGGCCGCTCATCCCTTCGCGGTAGAGCACAAAGAAAAGCGACAGATACACCAGTGCCGATCCCGTTTCTTTCTGTCCGAGAATAAGCACGAAAGGCAGCAGAATTATAAACAGTGCCTTAAGATAGTTCGATGGCTTGGCGTTAAGCTGGAAATTGTAGCCGCTGAACAGTTTGGCAAGTGCCAGTGCCGTTGCAAACTTGCCGAACTCAGCCGGCTGTATGCTCATCGAGCCAATTTTAATCCATGAGAGCGACCCCTTGATGTCGTGGGCAAGCAGGGGAGTGGCGGCGAGCAAGATTGCCAGAACTATGTATATCGGCCACGCATACGTTTCATAGACGCGCCAGTCCATGAGCAGAAGCACCAGACCCAAGAAGAGCGACAGACCGATCCAACGCATCTGTTTGCCAGAGAACTCATCAAAAGAGAATATCGAGGCGTTGTCGAAATCGTAGCTTGCAGCGTAGATCGAGATTGCACCCGCTACCACCATGAGCAGATAGATGATGATGGTCACCCAGTCGACGTGGGCGAGCGGATTCACCTCCTGTCGGCGGCGCAGTATCGAGGCGTGGAGTGGGCTCATACTATTTGTCTGGTGTAAACATCGCTGTGTTGGAGTTCAGCATATTATCTTCAAGATATTTTCGCTCGGGAGCGATCGAGCCTTTCAGATATTTTTCCATGATGAGGCTGCCGATAGGCACGCCGTAGGTGGCGCCGAAGCCGCCGTTTTCCACGTAGACCGCGATAGCGATTTTCGGGTTATGATAGGGGGCGAACCCGAGGAATGCCGAGTGGTCTTTGCCGTGTGGATTCTGAGCAGTGCCGGTCTTGCCGCAAACCTCGATGTCGGGCAGATTGGCCAGACGGCATGTGCCGCCGGTCACTGCCATGCGCATCCCCTCGGCAACCTCCTCGAAGTGCCGTCGGTCGATTGTGGGATAGCGTCGGGTCGTGTATTGCTCAGGAAGCACGGTGTCCTGTATCTCTTTAACCACATGGGGAGTGATAAACCATCCGCGGTTGGCTATCGTCGCCCCGAGGTTGGCTATCTGGAGAGGTGTCGCCATTATTTCTCCCTGCCCGATGGCGATCGAAATGATCGTGTTGGCACTCCAGCGTCCCTGACCGTAGATTTTGCTGTAGAATTTCTCGTTGGGGATGAAACCGCGTCCTTCACCCGGAAGATCCACGCCGAGTTTGTAGCCGTAGCCGAGCGACACAAGATGCTTTTTCCACACCTCAAAGGCTTCGCCGGTCGATCCGTAGCGGCGGCGGTTGTTGTCGAGCATTGCTTTGAGTCCCCAGCAGAAATAACCGTTGCACGACGTCTGCAATGCCGGTTTAAGCGGGAGCGGGGCAGGGTGGCCGTGGCATCCCACTCGCAGATTGCCCGACACGAAACCGCCTGTGCAGGGGTATAGGGTGCTTGTGTTGATTATGCCCTCCTCAAGAAGAGCGAGACCGTTGGCGGGTTTGAATGTCGACCCCGGAGGATAAGCGCCCATGAGCGCACGGTCAAAAAGTGGACGGTGGGGGGTGTCTTTAAGTTGCGCGTAGCTTTCGCCTCGCTGACGCCCGACGAGCACCATCGGGTCATAGGTCGGCGACGACACCATGCACAGGATTTCCCCCGTCTCCGGTTCGATGGCGACTACTGCCCCCACTTTATTCACCATGAGGCTCTCGGCATACTGCTGCAGCTCGTGGTCGAGTGCCAGTCTCAGGTTTCGTCCGCTCACGGCGGGGATGTCCTTTGCGCCGTCCTCATAGCGTCCCTGAATGCGTCCGTGGGCATCGCGTATCAGTATCTCAGCTCCCTTCACTCCGCGCAGATACTCGTCGTAGCTTTTCTCCACGCCGAGATCGCCGATGTAGTCACCGCGCTGATAGTAGTCATCGCGCTCGATATCACGCTGCGACACCTCGCGCAGATTGCCGAGTACATTGGCGGCCGTCGAGTGCTTGTATTGGCGCAGGATGCGTTTCTGGATGAAGAAGCCCGGATAGCGGTAGAGTTTCTCTTGCAGGCGTCCGTAGTCCTGTGCCGAGAGATGAGTGATGAGTTTCTGAGGGGTGTAGGTGGAGTAGCCCGGATTCTGGCGCGGATCTTTCATCGCCTTCAGGCGCGCCATAAACTGGTCGTAGGTGATGTTGAGCGTGTGGCAGAAGTCGAGTGTGTCAAACGGCTGCACGTCACGCGGTATCATCATCACATCGTAGGCCGGCTGATTGAACACGATCAGTTCACCGTTGCGGTCATACATCAGGCCGCGTGATGGATATATCGTCTTACGCAGAAAAGCGTTGGTGTCGGCCGAAGCCTTGTAGCGTCCGTCGTCGATCTGAAGGCTGTAGAGCCTCACGGCATAGATGCTGGCGACAATAAGCAGGAAGCCTATTATCACCCATTTACGCTTTTCAAGTTGATAATCTTTTCTCATTTTTGAGTGGAAGTGTGGAGTAGAGAGATTGGGGAGAGTAGGGTAGCGGAGTTGCGGGACTGTGGCACTGGATGCGTGATTGATGATTTTTTAACTCATTTCTGTTAGTTTTTATATCATCATATACCGCTCGTGTGAAAAAGGTAAACCGTTTTTATTTCTTCTTGCCGCTTTTGTTCCACGATGCTATTCCGGCGAGTGCCATGAGCAGCAGAAATGTCAGCACGCTGCTTGCCGCGATTCTCAGCGCGAGGGTGGTGGCATTGAAAAAGCCTGCCGAGTCGACGATAAAGTACACGATGCAGTAGACAAGCGTCATTGTCAGCACATACTTCGTGTAGGTTGCCCCTCCGGTAGATTTTATCGACGGAACCGGGTTGATCAGGTCCTCCTCGCGCGGCACATAGAGCCTGAACAACGGTCGGCGCAAACCTGCAAGTATGGTGCAGCACAGTGCGTTCAGTCCGGCTGTGTTTGAGAAGATGTCGACGGCGAGACCGATCAGGAAGCCGAGTGTGAGCATCCAGTTGGTGGGAGTGGTGACCGGAAGCGAGATTATGAAGAAGATGAACACAAGCGGCATAGCGACTCCAAATAGCCATATATGGTTGAATATCGTCACCTGAGCCAGCACGAGCACGACAAAAAGCAGCAGGAAACTTAGAAATGTCTTTGCCATTGCATCATTGTTCAGCCCGGCGTATGTCGTCGAGTTCGTTGTTTTTTATGATTCTCACAGTCGACAGCGTGGTGAAGTCGGTAAAGAGCTTTATGCGCAGTCTGAAGAAGTTATCGTCGGAGTCACGCACCGACTCGATCACCGATCCCACGGGGATACCTTCGGGGAAAACCGCCGAGTAGCCGCTTGTCACAATCGTGTCGCCGGGGGCGAAAACCGTGTGTTTGGGCAACTCCTCGAGCACAGCCTCCTCCGGGCTGTGACCGTCCCATATAAGCGAGCCGAAAGCATCGCTTCCTTTCACTTTACACGACAGGCGGAAGTCGGGATTAAGCAGCGAGATGATGCGTGCGTGATGGTCGGCGGTGATGTTGACCACACCCACCACACCGTTTTGGTCAACCACGCCCATTTCAGGCTCGACGCCGTCGAGTTGCCCCTTGTTGACGGTGATGTAGTTGTAGGGGTGGGCTATGGAGTTGTTGGTGACACTTGCGATTATAAACGAGAAAGGGTGCAGAATCTCCGACACCGTCATTGTGTCGGCATACACCGCTTCCTGCATCTCCTTCAGCTGGCGCCTTAGTGAAAGCACCTGATCCTCAAGTTCGCTGTTGCGTGCGTGCAGATCATCGTTGATTTCCCGGAGATGGAAATATGAAGTCACATTCCTCACCCCGTCATAGACCGTAGAGGCCACGACTCCTGCCGAAGTCATGTAGACATGACGTTGAGCCGGGCTGTCGGAGTAGAGTAGATAGCACGACAACCCTGCGTAGAATGCAAACACCACCCACGGGCTGTAGCGCAGCAGGAAGTTAAGCAGATTCCTCACGTCTTGTCTTGTTTTGTTTAAGTTTTCGCATCTTACAAAGTAGGGACGCACGGTCTGTGCGTCCTTACCCGTTTCGTTTTAGACTTATGCGATTCTGAACCTCACACCGCCCTGAAAGGAGGGGGAGGTGCGACATCGGTGGTGATGTGCGACGTTTAGCGTATCAGGAACGAGAAGTTGTCGATATTCTTCAGAGCCACGCCGGTTCCGCGTGCCACCGACAGCAGCGGATCTTCTGCCACATGGAACAGAATACCGATTTTGTCGGTCAGACGCTTGTCGAGACCTCTGATGAGTGCGCCGCCACCGGCGAGCCATATACCGTTTTTCACGATATCGGCGTAGAGTTCCGGCGGAGTGCTCTGCAATGCGGCAAGCACAGCGGCCTCGATCTTCATTATCGAACCCTCCATGCACTTCGAGATTTCGGCATAGCTCACCGGTATCTCAACCGGCAGACCGGTCATCATGTGCGGGCCGTGGACGATAAAATCCTCCGGCGGATTATCGAGGTGGGTCAGTGCCGAACCCACGGCCATCTTGATCTGCTCGGCGGTGCGCTCACCCACATTCACGCTGTGCTCCTGCTTCATGTGGTTCACGATATCCTCCGTCAGGTCGTCGCCTGCCACGGCGATACTCTTGTTGCTCACGATACCGCCCAGCGATATCACGGCGATCTCGGTTGTGCCGCCGCCTATGTCGACGACCATGTTGCCCTCGGCGGCCTGAACGTCCAGACCGATACCCAGAGCGGCAGCCATGGGCTCATAGATCATGTAGACGTCACGCCCGTTAGCTTGTTCCGACGAGTCGCGCACGGCACGTATCTCGACCTCGGTCGAACCCGAGGGGATACCCACTACCATGCGGAGCGACGGGGAGAACCAGTTGCTGCGCGAGCTCGCCATCTTCACGAGGCCGCGTATCATCAGTTCCGCGGCATTGAAGTCGGCGATCACACCCTTGCGCAGCGGGCGTATGGTCTGTATGTTGGGGTGCTCTTTTCCCTGCATCTCCTGAGCTTTTTTGCCCACGGCGATCAGTTTGCCGGTGCTCCGCTCAAGAGCCACAATCGACGGCTCGTCGATGACGATCTTGTCATTGTGGATTATGATCGTGTTGGCCGTGCCGAGGTCAACAGCGATTTCTTTAGTGAGAGAGAACAGTCTCATTTGTTTTCAATGATGTAGATATGGTTTCGGGAGAGTGAGAAATTAGTGACGGAAGTGGCGGAAACCTGTCATGGCCATGGCCATGTCGTGGTTGTCACAATAATCCACCGACTCTTGGTCGCGTATCGAGCCGCCGGGATGAACCACAGCCTTGATTCCGGCCTCACCGGCGATCTCTACGCAGTCGGGGAAGGGGAAGAAAGCATCCGAAGCCATTACTGCACCGTTGAGGTCAAATCCAAATGAGCCGGCCTTTTCGATGGCGTGCTTCAGGGCATCCACACGCGAGGTCTGACCAACGCCGCTGGCGAGAAGCTGACCGTCCTTGGCAAGCACGATGGCGTTGCTCTTGGAGTGCTTTACCAGTTTCACTGCAAAGATCAGATCGGCGATCTCCGCATCGGTCAGAGCCTTCTTGCTCACCTGACGCATATCGGCTTTGGTCTCGCTCTTTGTGTCGCGGTCCTGCACGAGATAGCCGTTAAGGCATGAGCGCACCTGCTTGCCGGTGCCGAGAGCCTGCTTCTGCACGAGGATTATGCGGTTCTTCTTGTGGCGGAGCACCTCGAGAGCCTCATCGGTGTAAGAGGGAGCGATCACGACCTCAAAGAAGATCTTGTCCATTCCTTCGGCGGTCTTTGCGTCGATCTCGCGGTTGCTCACGATGATGCCTCCGAAAGCCGATACCGGGTCACCTGCAAGGGCAGCCTCCCATGCTTCGGCGAGAGTGTCGCGTTCGGCGCATCCGCAGGCGTTGTTGTGCTTCAGCACAGCCACGGTCGGTTTCTCGTTGAAGTCGGCGATCAGACCTACTGCAGCGTCGATGTCAAGCAGATTGTTGTAGGAAATCTCCTTGCCGTGGAGCTGGCTGAACATCGCATCGAAGTCGCCGAAGAAATAACCCTTCTGATGGGGGTTTTCACCATAGCGCATGGGCTTGCAGCCGTTGGCAGTCACGCGCAGGGCAGTGGGAGTGGGCGCGGTTGTAGCGTCAAACCAACTGAAGATTGCGCTGTCGTAGTGCGACGAAACGCCGAAAGCCTGACGGGCGAAATCGCGGCGTTCCTCAAGTGTGGTCTGTGCGCCGTTGTTTTTCAGAATTTCGTGGAGCGGAGCATACTGTGCCTTTGAAGCCACGATCACCACATCCTTGAAGTTCTTGGCGGCGGCGCGGATGAGGGAGATGCCGCCTATGTCGATCTTTTCGATAATATCTTCAGCCGATGCACCCGAAGCCACTGTGTCCTCAAACGGATAGAGGTCGACGATCACGAGGTCGATTTCAGGAATTTCGTAGGTAGCCGTCTGCTCGCGGTCTCCCTCCATGTCGCGGCGCGAAAGTATGCCGCCGAAAACCTTGGGATGAAGCGTCTTCACGCGTCCGCCAAGGATTGAAGGATAGCCTGTGAGATCCTCCACTGCGTCGCAGGGAATACCGAGCGATTCGATGAATGTGCGGGTTCCGCCGGTCGACAGGAAACGCACGCCATCGGCATGAAGGAGTTTTATGATTTCGTCCAGGCCATCTTTATGGTAAACCGATACAAGGGCCGTCTTGATTTTCTTGACTTCGTCTGACATATTTGCTGAAGAAGATATTATAGTTTTTTTGCTGTTGATTATCAGTTGTTATGGCGGTCAAACCACCTGAAGCCACTCTTGCTGTGGCTATATTGAAGTGCAAATATAGTCATATTTCTCCTAAAAATATGTATATTTTGGCCACAAGAAAGTTTCACTATCCATAACTAATGCATAGATGTGTTAAAAAACGATTGTTAAGAAAACCTTTTGGTTGATGTGTGTGTTGTATCCATGCACGGCTATCCCGGGTCGTGTCCTGTCATCATAACGTTTCAACAACGCATCATGGAAGATTTATCATCATTGATCGATTGGTCGAGAGCGCAGTTCGCCATGACCGCAATCTATCATTGGCTGTTTGTCCCGCTCACGCTGGGACTTGCGGTAATCGTAGGAGTGATGGAGACCATCTACTACCGCACGCGCAGCCAGCGCTGGCTCGCTATTACAAAATTTTGGATGACCCTTTTCGGCATCAATTTTGCAATGGGAGTCGCAACCGGTATAATTCTTGAATTTGAATTTGGCACCAACTGGTCAAACTACAGTTGGTTTGTCGGTGACATTTTTGGTGCGCCGCTTGCCATCGAGGGCATTCTTGCTTTCTTCCTTGAATCTACATTTGTGGTCGTGATGTTCTTCGGTTGGCGCAAGGTCAGCCCGGGATTTCATCTCGCATCTACGTGGATTACCGGCTTCGGAGCTACGTTGTCGGCTGCATGGATTCTCATTGCAAACGCATGGATGCAGAATCCCACAGGCGTTGCTTTCGATCCGGCTCAGATGCGTAACGTGATGACCGATTTCTGGGCTGTAGTGCTCAATCCGGTGGCGATCCATAAATTCATTCATGCTGTTGCCAACGGTTGGGTTCTCGGTGCCGTATTTGTCATGTCGGTTTCCTGCTGGATGCTCATGAAGAAGCGCGACCGCGAGTTCTCAGTGCGCTCGTTCAAGGTTGCCACATGGGTAGGCTCGATAGGAATACTTGTGACGATGTGGAGCGGCGACGGCTCGGCTGTCGACGTTGCAAAATATCAGCCAATGAAACTGGCGGCTATGGAGGGAATCTACGACGGACAGAACCGACAGGGGTTCACCGTAATCGGACTTCTTGATCCCGAGGTGAAACCGTGCTGCACGGGCAATAGCGATGTTGATCCCTTCATTTTCCGCATTGAGGTGCCCGCAGTGCTTTCCTATCTTTGCAGCCGCGATATCAACGCTTTTGTCCCCGGTATAAATGACCTTCTTTCAGGCCATCGTGCCGACAACAACGGCACTGAATACCGCGTTCCGTCGGTTGCCGACCGCATCGTGTCAGGCAAAGTCGCCCATGATGCGCTGCGTGACTTTGACCGCGCTCAGGCTGTCGGCGACACTGAGGGGATGACGACAGCATCGCAGGTGATCAACGCCCGCTACAACGACTTCGGCTACGGTTATCTCAGCAGCCCGTGTGAGGCAGTTCCTCCTGTGGCGCTCACCTTCTACTCATTCCATATCATGATCATCTTCGGCGGCTACTTGTTGCTCTTCTTCGTCATGGCGTGGCTCATGCTTTACTGGCGTCCCCGTCTGCTCGATGTGAAGTGGCTTCAGATCGCCGGTATTGCCACTGTGCTTGTGGCGTGGATATGCTCCGAGGCCGGATGGGTGACTGCCGAAGTAGGACGCCAGCCATGGCTGATCGAGGGTGTGCTTCCTTGTCAGGCTGCCATATCCTATGTTTCCTCTGGATCGGTGGCTCTCACCTTCACCCTCTTCGCACTGTTCTTCACCCTCTTGCTTGCCGCTGAGGTTTCGATCATGGTCAACGTGATCCGCCGCAAAGGTGCGACATCTGATTATGCCCGTTTGTCTGACAAATAATCTTTCGCAGATATGCTTACCTATCATCTTCAGGTCTATTGGTGGTTTATCATCTCGCTGCTCGGTGCTATTCTCGTGTTCCTGCTTTTCGTGCAGGGTGGACAGAGCATGCTTCTCTCGTCGCGCACAGCCATGCAGCGCACTCTCATGGTCAATTCGCTCGGACGCAAGTGGGAGCTGTCGTTCACGACTCTGGTTGTGTTTGGCGGTGCTTTCTTCGCTTCCTTCCCGCTCTTTTACTCCACAAGTTTCGGCGGTGCCTACTGGCTTTGGATGCTCATTCTGTTCAGTTTCACATTTCAGGCTGTAAGTTATGAGTTCCGTGCCCGCAAAGGCAATATCTACGGCACGCGCCTGTTCGACACTCTGCTGTTTATCAACGGTTGCGTGGGCTGTGTGCTCCTCGGTGTGGCTGTGGGTATGTTCTTCTTCGGAGGCGAGTTCTCGGTTGTGCGCGGAAACATCCTCGACGCTTCATCGCCCGTAATATCCCGCTGGGCGTCAACCCACGGTTTTGAGGCTATATGTAATTGGCGTAATCTCCTTTTGGGCTTTACGGTGCTGTTCCTTGCGCGCACTCAGGCCGCGCTGTTCTTCATGAACAACATTGCCGACGATCCGTTCCTCTACCGTCGCAACCGCCGCACCCTGTTTATCAACGGATCGGTTTTTGTGGTGCTGTTCCTCATTTTCCTTGCGGTGCTTCTCACTGCCACAGGCTACACCACGGTGGTTTCTTCGACCGGGGCAGTCACCTTCGTGCCCGAGAAATATAAGTTCGCTATGAACTACATCGAGATGTGGTGGTGTCTTGCCGCACTGGTTGTCGGTGTCGTTGCGGTACTTTATGGATTTCTACGTTCGGTCTTTGCAGCTCACTGGACAAAAGGCATCTGGTTCAGCGGTGCCGGAACGATTCTGGTTGTCCTGTCGCTGTTCTGGGTAGCGGGTTACAACGACACACCCTATCTTGTGTCGCTCACCGATCTCGGCAGCTCGCTCACTATCGTCAACAGCTCCTCGACACGCTATACCCTTGAGGTGATGAGCTGGGTTTCGGTTCTGGTTCCGTTTGTAGCTGCCTACATTGCTTACGTCTGGTACAAACTTGGTGCGAAACCCCTGACTCCCCGCGAGATGGAGTCGACCGACCACAAGTACTGATCACATTGGATTTGTCGGCGTGAAGTATTTTGGTTAGCTTTGTAACAACCACAATGCCGACATGATGAAAACCTACGCTATAATTGTTGCCGGAGGCACCGGGAGTCGTTTTGGCTCCTCGGTGCCTAAGCAGTTTCTTGACCTGTGCGGAACTCCTGTGTTGTGTCACACTCTGCGGGCTTTCCGGGCAGTGTTGCCTGCTGAAAACATCGTCACCGTCATCAGTCGCCCTATGGAAGGTTTCTGGCGTGACCTTTGTGCTAATGTCGGACTTGAACCGGGGCGCTTAGCCTACGGTGGCGACACTCGCTGGCAATCGGTCAGAAACGGCCTTGAAGCGTTGGGGGATATTTCCGGCGACGCTACCGTGCTTGTCCACGATGGAGCGCGTCCGCTTGTCACCCCCGATTTCATAACTGCCGTTGCCGGTGCATTGCGTGCTACCGGGGCCGACGGTGTTATACCTGCCATTCCGCTCACCGACTCATTGCGTCATCTTGCCGACGATGGTCTGCATTCTGTGGCCGTCGATCGCGCTTTTTTCCGTGCCGTACAGACTCCACAGGCTTTCCCCGCCGCACGGCTAAAACAGGCATTTTCATTACCTTATCGTCCGGAGTTTACCGACGAGGCTTCGATGATGGCTGCCGCCGGGTTCACCGACATATGCCTTGTTCCGGGCAGCGAGCGCAACCTCAAGATCACACGCCCGGTCGATCTCGTTGTGGCACGTTACTTCTTGTCGCCCGATGATAAATGAGGCCGTTGCGTGACATAGATATTGCCTATGTCAAAGGCATAGGGCCGAAAAGAGCAAAGCTGCTGAAAGATGAACTCGGCATTGCCACGGCCTATGATCTGGTCTATAATTTTCCCACGCACTACGTCGACCGCTCCAATGTAATACGCATCATTGATTTTCAGGGCGATGATATGCCTTCGGTGCAGGTCAGAGGGCATTTCGTCTCTTTCACCGAGCATGGCGAGGGGGCGAAAAAGCGTCTTGTCGGATTGTTCTCCGACGGTACGGCTGCTATGGAAGTCGTGTGGTTCCGCCGGACAAAGGAGATACGCAAAGCCTATCACACCGACACTGAGTATGTTCTGTTCGGTCAACCCAAGCAGTTCAACCGCCGGTGGAGCATGGTGCACCCAGAAATTGATCTCCCGCAGGCCGTCACAGCTTCAGCCGGAATGCGCGGAGTGTATCATCTCACCGAGGCGTTGAGGCGCAGCGGTGTCACTACCCGCAACTTCATGGCGTGGTCAACGGCGGCGCTCACGTTGGCGGTAAATGTCCCCGAGGTGCTTCCTCCCGATATCATCGCGCGTCGCAATCTCTTGCCTCTCAACACAGCATTGTGGCAAATGCACTGTCCCGACAATCTTGCGATGCTTGAGCGGGCGCGGGAGCGCATGAAGTATGAGGAACTGTTTTTCCTGCAACTCAACATACAGCGTTACAGCCGCAAACGCACTCCCGGGCTGCTCGGGTTGCGTTTTCCGCGCATCGGGCAGATTTTTAATAACTTCTATGAGACATGCCTGCCTTTTGCGCTGACCGGGGCTCAGAAGCGCGTAATTAAGGAGATACGCGCCGACATGAACTCGGGCAGGCAGATGAACCGTCTGCTTCAGGGAGATGTGGGAAGCGGTAAAACCCTTGTCGCACTCATGTCCATGCTTATCGCGCTCGACAACGGCACGCAGGCGTGCATGATGGCTCCCACTGAGATTCTCGCCGGACAGCACTACGAGACCCTGCGCTCATTAGCGGCCAAAGCTGGAGTGTCGATCGCATTGCTTACCGGTTCCACTCCGGCACGCGAGCGCGATGAGATCCACCGTCGGTTGCTTGATGGATCGCTGCATATCCTTGTAGGCACTCACGCGCTGATCGAGGACACTGTGCAGTTCCGTCGGCTCGGACTTGCTGTGATCGACGAGCAGCACCGTTTCGGCGTGGCACAGCGTGCGCGCCTCTGGAAGAAAAACAGCGACCTCCCGCCACATGTGCTTGTGATGACGGCTACTCCCATCCCGCGCACGCTGGCTATGACGGTCTACGGCGATCTTGATGTCTCGATTATCGACGAACTACCCCCCGGCCGAAAGCCGGTGCACACCCTGTTGCGTTTCGACGGGCAGCGGCAGCAGGTCTATCGTGCTCTCGGTGCCGAGCTGGCCAAAGGTCGGCAGGCCTATATCGTCTATCCCCTTATTGAGGAGAATGAGAAACTCGACCTGAAATCACTTGAAGAGGGATTTGAGGTTGTGAAGGACAATTTCCCCCATTATCGTGTGGCCATGGTGCACGGACGAATGAAGCCTGCCGAAAAGGATTGGCAGATGCAGCTTTTTGCTTCCGGGCAGGCGCGCATACTTGTGGCGACCACGGTAATCGAAGTTGGCGTTAACGTGCCGAATGCCACGGTCATGATCATCGAGAATGCCGAGCGTTTCGGCTTGAGTCAGCTTCATCAGTTGCGCGGACGTGTGGGGCGTGGCGGTGATCAGAGCTACTGCATACTCATGTCGAAATTGAAGATAGCCAAGGACACGCGTCGCCGTCTCGACATAATGACCTCTACCACCGATGGTTTTGTCGTGGCTGAGGCAGACCTGAAGATGCGCGGTCCCGGTGACCTCGAGGGCACAATGCAGAGCGGCATTGCTTTTGATCTGCGTGTGGCTTCATTGGCATCCGACGGACAGATCGTGGAGATGACCCGCCGCGATGTTGAGCAGATACTCGATGCCGATCCCTCGCTGCAACGGCCTGAAAACATGAAAATAGCCTCCGAGATGACGATGCGTGACGCACGTCGCCCCAAAGGCTATTCACTTATCAGTTGATTATTGTGTTATTGGTGGTCGTGTTTTGCAGGGGCGTCGGAGTAAACAATGCGCTGCGGAAATTGAACTCCGTCGGACCGCCGTAGGTGCATCCGATCGTCTGTCCTGCCCAGCCTCCTTTGATCTTGTCAAGCAGGATCTCCTTGCTCATTGTCACCTCCGCCGGGATGGCCTGCTGATCCGTTGTGCCGCTACAGCCGCACAGCATCGCCGCCACAGCCGCCCCTGCCAGTAATACCTTCGCCTATCTCATGTCTCTGATGTGATAGTTAATGTTGAAACTGCAAAGTAAGCCTATTGCCGCAATTAACCAAAAAATAGTGATGCTTCCATACCCGGAAATCTCAAAAAAGCGTCACTTTTGCCTTTCTGGTGCACTTTTTTTATAAAAAATTTGTTATTCTTATAGGAATAATTTACATTAGAGCGGTGTTCGGCAAGAGCGGCTGTTACCCTGACGCCTCTCGCTACCAATTGAAAAACATTAAAGAAAAACCAAAAATAAATGAGCTATCTCAAGTTTGATAAGAATCTGCTGATTAATCTTGAGCAATCCTTGCCCAAAGAGATGTTGCGCACGAATCAGGCGGGAGCTTATCACTGCACTACAATCGTAGGATGCAACACACGCAAGCAGCACGGTCTGCTCGTGGTTCCCGTAGAGGAACTGGGGCATCGCTCCCATGTATTGCTTTCTACGCTCGATGAGACTGTCATTCAGCACGGAGCGCCTTTCAATCTCGGCATTCACCGATATCAGGGAGGTGTCTACAGTCCCAACGGCCATAAGTATATAAGGGAGTTTGATTGCGAGAATGTGCCTCGCGTCACTTACCGCGTCGGAGGTGTGATTCTCACCAAAGAGAAGGTGTTTATATCGGGTGAGAACCGTGTGCTTATCCGCTACACTCTGGTCGACGCCCATTCTCCCACAACATTGCAGTTCCGCCCCTTCCTCGCTTTCCGCGATGTCAACGAGCTTTGCATGGCCAATGACCGGCTTAACTCGGAGATCGTCCCGTGTGAAAATGGTGTAAGTTCGTGCATGTACGATAAGTATCCCACGCTCTACATGCAGTTCTCGCGCAAGCCCGAGTGGGTCTATGATCCACACTGGTACAACGGCATCGAGTATGTCAAGGACATGGAGCGTGGCGTGCCCTACACCGAGGATCTTTGGGTTCCGGGCTATTTCTCCCTTCCCATCAAGAAAGGGGAGAGCGTCATTTTCTCGGCAGGTGTGAGCGAGGTTAAGCCGCGCACTCTTTCAAAACTCTTTGCATCGGAGATCACTTCCCGCACACCGCGCACATCCTTCTTCAACTGTCTGAAGAATTCAGCCAAGCAGCTCTATCTGCGCGACGGCGAAAATGAGTACATGCTCTCAGGTTACCCGTGGGGTACCGTTCTCGCCCGCAACACATTCATGTCGCTCCCCGGCAATACCCTTGCCATAGGGCACCGCGATGATTTCGAGCGCATCATGGCCACGGCGATGCAGGCACTCGATCGGTTCATGGACACAGGCGTCCTCGATCCCCGCATCCACGGCATAGACCTCCCCGACATTCCCCTCTGGGCTGTGTGGGCTTTGCAGCAGTATGCCAAGAACGAAGGTGACGCCGCTACCCGTGAGAAATACCTCGGCGAGATACGCCGCATCATAAACTATATTCTCGATAACCGCCATCCCAACCTCCACGTCGACGGCAACAATGGTCTTCTCACCACCTATGGTGAGGACAAACCCGTATCGTGGATGAATTCCGTGCTCAACGGACGCCCTGTCATACCCCGCACCGGTATGCTCGTCGAGTTCAACGCGCTTTGGTACAATGCACTCATGTTTGCTGCGCATCTTGCCGAAGGCGATGATACGCTGGCTGCCGACCGCGACCGCTGGCTGGCTGCTGCCGGGAAGATGAAAGCGCCGTTTGTCGACACCTTCCTCAACGACTACGGTTATCTCTATGACTACGTCAACGGCTCTTACGCCGATCCTTCGGTGCGTCCCAATATGGCGATAGCCATAGGTCTCGATTACTCTCCCCTCGACCGCCGCCAGCGCAAAGGCGTTCTCGACGTTGTCACCCGCGAGCTTCTCACTCCCAAGGGGCTCCGCTCCCTCTCGCCCAAGAGCTACGGCTACCGCCCCTTCTACCTCGGTTCGCCCGAGGAGCGCGAGCTTGCGCTGCATCAGGGTCCTGCCCGTCCGTGGCTCATAGGCTTCTATGCCGACGCTTATTTCAAGGTGTTCGGTCTCGGCGCGATCTCCTACATCGACCGTATGCTTATCGGCTTTGAGGAAGAGATGTCGCAGGGTTGCATCGGGTCGCTCTCTCAGCTCTACGACGGCAATCCTCCTTTTGCTGGACGCGGAGCCATAAGCCATGCTACAAACATAGCCGAAGTGTTGCGCACACTGCGCACAATCAAGAGGCTCAATCAAGCCAATACCCATCCTTAATACCGAAAAACTCCGATTATGAAAGCATTAATGTTTGGGTGGGAGTTCCCCCCTCACATCCTCGGCGGTCTCGGCACTGCAAGCTACGGTCTCACCAAGGGGATGTGGGAGTGCGGTGATATGGACATTACGTTTGTCATTCCCAAGCCTTACGGTGATGAAGACAAGAGTTTCGCCAAGATCATAGGTGCCTCACAGGTGCCCGTGGCATGGCGCGATGTCAGCCGCGAGTATGTGGAAAGCCGCATCGGCAACGTCATGGATCCCGACGAGTATTTCCGTCTCCGTGATCACATCTACGCCGATTTCAACTACATGCGCACCAACGACCTCGGTTGCATCGAATTTTCCGGCCGTTACCCCGATAATCTCCTTGAGGAGATCAACAACTACTCCATCATGGCGGGTGTGGTTGCGCGCACTGAGAAATTCGACGTAATTCACTCCCATGACTGGCTCACCTATCCTGCCGGCATCCATGCCAAGCAGGTCACCGGAAAACCACTTGTGATCCACGTCCATGCCACTGACTACGACCGCTCGCGCGGCAACGTCAATCCCACTGTGTTCGGTATCGAGCGCGATGGCATGATCCACGCCGACCACATCATCACGGTCAGCAATCTCACCCGTCAGACGGTCATTGAGAAATACGGCATAGATCCCGCAAAGGTCACCACCGTTCACAACGCAGTAGTGCCGTTGAGTCAGGATCTTCTTGATATTCAGGTCGAGAAACCCAAGGATAAGATCGTGACATTCCTCGGTCGCATCACCATGCAGAAAGGCCCTGAATATTTTGTCGAGGCGGCAGCCAAAGTGCTCAAGCTCTGTCACAATGTCCGCTTCGTCATGGCAGGCAGCGGCGACATGATGGATAAAATGATACTCCTTGCCGCCGAGCGCGGCATTGCCGACCGTTTCCACTTCCCCGGCTTCCAGAAAGGGCGTCAGGTCTATGAGATGCTCAAGGCGAGCGACGTCTACGTCATGCCTTCCGTTTCCGAGCCGTTCGGTATCTCTCCCCTCGAAGCCATGCAGATGGGCGTTCCATCGATCATCTCCAAGCAGAGCGGATGCGCCGAAATCCTTACCAACGTCATCAAGACCGACTATTGGGACATCGACGCAATGGCCGATGCGATTTACTCCATCATCACCTATCCCGCGATGTACAATCAGTTGCGCGAGGACGGCATAAAAGAGGTCAACCAGATCACATGGGACAAAGCCGGAGCCAAGGTCATCGACATCTACCGCAAGGTTCTTGGTCAGGCGTGACGGTAAAGAGCCAGTTCAAATTGAAGTTCAATAATTAGAAGATAAAGACAACATCATGAAAGCCATCTGCTTTTATTTCCAGATACATCAGCCGTTCCGTCTGAAACGCTACCGTTTCTTCGATATCGGTAACTCACACTACTACTATGACGATTTCGCCAACGACGACATCATCACACGCATCGCTCACCGCAGCTACATTCCCGCTGCCGAGAGCCTTCTGCGCATGATCAACGAGACCGGCGGCAAATTCCGTTGCGCTATCTCCATCACCGGCCTTGCTCTGGAGCAGTGCGAGCAGTATGTACCTGAGTTCGTCGACATTCTCAAGAAACTTGCCGATACCGGCAAAGTCGAGTTCCTTGCCGAGACCTACAACCACTCGCTTTCCTCGCTCATTGATCCCGAGGAGTTCCGCGACGAGGTCATGCACCACACCGCCAAGATCAAGGAAGTTTTCGGTCAGACGCCCAAAGTGTTCCGCAACACCGAGCTTATCTATAGCGACGAGATCGCTCCACAGATTCTCGACATGGGATTCAAAGGGGCTATCACCGACGGCGCCAAGCACATCCTCGGTTGGAAATCACCCAACTACGTCTACTCGGCAGCCACAGCACCCAAGCTGAAACTTCTCCTTAAAAACTCCAAGCTCAGCGACGATATAGCTTTCCGTTTCAGCAACACCGAGTGGGACGCATATCCCCTCACCGCCGACAAGTACATCGACTGGATCGCATCCACACCTCCCGAGGAGCAGATTGTCAACCTCTTCATGAACCTCGAGACATTCGGCGAGCTTCAGGCACGTGAGAGCGGCATCTTCCAGTTCCTTGAGGCGCTTCCTCGCTTTGCAGCAGAGAAAGGCATCGACTTCTGGACACCCTCCGAGGCTATTCAGAAGCTCAAATCCGTCGGTGAGCTTTCAGTGCCTTATCCCATCTCGTGGGCCGACGAAGCACGCGATACATCGGCATGGCTCGGCAACAAGCTCCAGAACGAAGCCTTCCGCAAGCTCTACAGCATCTCTGAGCGAGTTCGCCTTTGCGAGGATCGCCCCCTGCAGCAGGACTGGGCGCGCCTTCAGGCATCCGACCACTTCTTCTATATGTCCACCAAGCACATGGCCGATGGCGACGTGCATTCTCACTTCTCGCCCTACGAGACACCCTATCAGGCATTCACCAACTACATGAATGTCCTTGCCGACTTCATTGTACGCGTTGAGGAGCAGTACCCACTCTCGATCGAGAACGAGGAACTCAACTCACTTCTCACCACCATCCGCAATCAGGCGCGTGAGATTGAGACCCTCAACAAAGAAGTCAGCACGATGCGTCTCAATGCCGAGCACTACAACGAGGAGCACAAGACCCGCGACGCCGCTGCTGTTGAAGCCAAGACTCCCGAGGCAGCTGCAGAACCGGCAAAGAAGACCCGTAAGCCCCGCGCAAAGAAAGCAGCTCCTGCTGCCGCAATAGCCGAGGCTCCTGTAGCAGAGGAAGCCCCCGCACCCAAAAAGCGCGGCCGCAAGCCCAAAAAACAATAAGATCTGAATTGTACAGTAGGGACGCGCGAAAGCCCGCCCACCCTGTGCTGCCGGAGGCAGCATTTATGATAAGCCCCACGCTCGCGGCTATAGCCGCAGCGTGGGGAGCTGCGAAACAGCAATAGAGTAGGGACGCACGGCTCGTGCGTCCTCTTGATTATCAGCGTGTAACGCACGCGTTTTTTGTAGTAACCGCGCCTGTCAGGGCGCGGATGCAGTGACAATAATGCAAGAGCACGCAACGCGTGCGGCTTATCCTTAGCCCACTCCTTCATAGCTTCAGGAGGTAGAACTCATGTTGGTTCCCGCTCGCTGCTATATCTGAACTACATTATGAACAATCCCCATGCCTCGCATCTGCTCGACATGGGGATTGATGTTTGGATTTATAGGAATGGTGTCAAATCCATTATTCTAATCGTTTTATGAGTTCATCTGGAATCATTGCTTCCATTCTTGAGAAAGCAAACAGCTTTTTTCCCAAATCTTTGAAAGATGCTCCAACATGGTATATTGTATCATCAATGATAAGAAAGCGATCATGAGCCTTACGATAGGTCTTTATTTTAATTGGAGGATATTGGGCGTTATGGCGTTCTAAGTCTACACATAATCCCTTGCTTATAGAATGTGTATATATAGTAGCCGTCACTCCAGTCATGCGTTTGTCGAGCAGCACGAATATAGAGTCGTCTATATAATTATCCACCAATACTATTCGATGCATTGCGCTACGCACGAGATCACACATAAGTGTGTAAGCATCAAATATCTGTCCATCGAAAAATATACCCTCGCGTGGAGGCAAAGAGGTTCTTATGAATAAATCCACCTTATCTGTGAGGTCATCAAGTATTCTGTCATGTTCTGATAGTCTTCTGTCTATCCGGCTCTCCATGTTCATAAATCGTTGATTTATGCTGTAGCCTTGCAATAGATATTCTTTTAATACTTTGTTTGCCCAAACTCTGAATTGAACCCCTCTTTTAGATTTGACACGGTAACCCACAGAAATGATTACATCAAGATTGTAATATTCAATATTACGAGTCACAGTGCGATTGCCTTCAGTCTGAACTGTCGCAAAATTTGCGATAGTTGGAATACCGTCAAGTTCCTCTTTTAGAGCATTGGCAATGTGCTTTCCAATAGTTTTAACATCTCTATCAAATAGAAGTGCAATTTGATTACGGTTTAGCTATACTGTCTCATTCTCTAGACGGACTTCGAGTTTAACTGTAGCATCAGGCTGATACAGTATGATTTCATTGTCATGCGATGGCTGTGCACATAGCATTGGAGTATCTTTATTCATTATACAAGATTAGCACTTTATTGCCGTTCTGTTCTCCGCGCTCTCAGAGTCCTCTTAAACCATCTAATATGTTTAGCGGATAATCGCGGTCGGTGTTTATCAGCGTCGGGTGATGGGCGTCGCTGTTCACCACTACCGGGATGCCTGCATCCACTACCTTCTTCCAGTGACGTTCATCCGGGAAAAACCGGTTGTGCACCTTCTTGGCCTTGGTGTTGATTTCCGCGATTATGCCTGCCGATGCGATATGGGCGATCACTCCGTCGATCAGGTCGTTGTACCACTCCTCATGATCAAGCCCCTCGGCGTAATGTGACCCGTTGTGACCTATCTTGTCGAAGTGTCCGATAATGTCGAAGCCACCGGCGGCGATCATCTCATGCACCTGTTCATAATATTTTTCGACGACATATCTTATGTCATCCGAGAAATAGTCGTGCATTTTCCTGATGAAATCACTCGCCGCCCCGTCAATGGCGATAAACTCTCCATGCTTGTTTGGGGTAAAATGCACCGAACCTATGCGGTAATCAAGTGGCATATCCTGAAAATAGGGGATAGCCGGACCCCAGTGATTGCCGAGATAGTCAATCTCCATCGAAGCGTAGAACTTCACCTTTTCACCGTAGGCACTGCGTTTTATGCGGTCAACTTCGGCCAGATAGACGGGGACGTCGCTTTCCGCCATATTGCAGTCGCTTTCCACGCAGATAGGGGAGTGCGGTGAGTAGCCGTAGTGGGTGAACCCCGCCTTTGCCGCAGCTTCGGCAAACTCCTCCATTCTCGCCTTTCCGTCGCAGTATTGTGTATGTGAGTGGAGATTGTATAATCGGCTGTCGCCGAGTTCCTTTATTATATCCATCCTGTTTATTGCTTTTTTAGAAAACGCATGAAAAGACCTAAGAGTGCTGCTGCCACGCAACATCCGCTTCCAACAGCTATCGTCGAGGAGAGACCGAATCCCTCGGGACTTGGTGCAAACAGCACGTAGGTCACGCACACCACCGTCATAAACAGAGCCGGTATCAGAGCGACAACATAAAGTTTTCCTTTGCGTGCGAGCCACACCGTGATTGCCCAGAGAGTCACCATGGCGATTGTCTGGTTGATCCATGCGAAATAACGCCACATCACATTGTAGTCGATGCACATTATCAGATATGTCAGTCCGAAAAGTGGAAGCGACACGATCAGGCGGCGCCATATTTTTGTCTGGTCGAAGTGAAATATATCGGCGGCGATAAGGCGTGCGCTGCGCAGAGCAGTGTCGCCCGATGTGATCGGAGCAGCCACTACGCCAAGTATAGCGAGCAGTCCGCCAACCGTGCCGAGCCAGTTCACTGAAATCTCCTTCACAAGCACACCGGCAGTCTTTCCTCCGGCCATATACTGTCCTAACTCCTCATATCCACCTGTGAAAGCTATTGCGGCAGCAGCCCAGATGAGTGCCACGATGCCCTCTGCAACCATTGCGCCGTAGAACACCGGCTGGGCCAGACGCTCGTTTTTCAGGCAGCGTGCCATCATGGGCGACTGCGTGGCGTGGAAACCTGAGATTGCGCCACAGGCGATCGACACAAACATCATCGGGAAAATCGGGTGGGTGCCACGGGCCGATTCAAGATATCGGTTACCGAGTCCTTCCGACCAGTCCACAGGCAGATTGTAGTCACCGAAAATCAGCACGCCGAGAATACCGGCAGCCATAAACAGCAGTGCGAACCCGAATACCGGATACAGGTTGCCTATGAGCTTGTCGATAGGCAGCAGCGTGGCAAGCATGTAATA
Organism: uncultured Porphyromonadaceae bacterium; assembly: GCA_947176995.1. Taxonomy (GTDB): domain Bacteria; phylum Bacteroidota; class Bacteroidia; order Bacteroidales; family Muribaculaceae; genus JAFLTL01. The sequence continues at coordinate 39,558 of CAMWSY010000002.1, forward strand.
CACGAAAATTGCCGTCACCCACACCGCGCGGTCAAGATAGTCGGGAGTCATACCGGCGATGATGTCGGCGGGATTGAGCACAAACACAGCCGCTACGAGTATCATCAGCAGTATGGTCAGCACATTCATCACCTTGCGCACCTTGTTGCCGAGCTGGTCACCGATGATCTGCGGCAACGACATGCCGTCGGAGCGCAGAGAGATGAAGCCGGTGCAGAAATCATGGACAGCGCCGGCGAATATCGTGCCGAACACGATCCACAGGAAGGCGGCCGGACCAAACATTATGCCCATGATTGCGCCGAAGATAGGGCCGAGGCCGGCGATGTTTAGAAATTGTATCAGAAACACCTTCCATGTGGGCATCGGCATATAGTCCACATTGTCGCGGAGAGTGTAGGCCGGTGTCGTGCGCGAAGGATCGACCCCCACGATGCGCGATATGAAAGTTCCGTATATGAGATATCCCGCAATCAGCACTGCGAGAGCCACAAGTAAAGTCTGCACTGTATTATGTTGTGTAAAAGATTGGTTCTGCTTGGGAATAATAGTGAAGATTGCACATTTTCCTGTATGTAGGGCGCGTGATATCGCGCCCATTTTCTTTCGCAGGGGCGATGCGATAGCACGCCCGTCCCGTTCATTAGCGTTCGGCCTCGGCCACCTGCGATGCAAGTTGGGCGAGTTGTCGGCGTATGGCTGTCACGACAGCTTCACCGTCGGTGATTTTACCGGCCACCGATTGATCACCCTTGCGGTAACGTTCTCTCAGAGTTGCAAGTTCGGCGAGTTTCCGGTCAAGCTGACCACGCTGTTCGAGCCACTGTTGGGCAAGGCCGCGGGCACGGGCATTCTTGAAATCCTGAAGCGACGTTATTGTGCCGCGTCCCGGCACAGACAGTGCCAGTTGGGGAGTCGCAGCTCCGCTTCCCTGTGCAGCCGACCCCTTGCGGGCGAGAGCGATCAACTCTGAATAATCCTTCCCCTCCTCCCACGTGTCGCGGTATGAGCTGACGCGGGCGCGGTCGGCAAGGTCAGGACTGTCGTTGGGGTAATTAACACGCATATCCGAAGGAACGAAAACATACACCGTCACCATGTCGGGGATGCGGTTGCGGTCTGTTGCCCACCAGCCGATTCCCTTCTCCTCATCAATGGCAAGCATATAGTCGTTGTAGGGAGAGTTGTAGGGCAGGCCCACGTTGGTAGGTTGCAGGAAACTGTCACCGTCGCGGCGTGTGATGAATATGTCAAGACCACCAAGTGAATTTTCACCGTCGTTGGCAAAATACAGGGTCATGCCGTCGCTCATCAGGAAAGGATAATTGGCATCACCTCCCTCGTTTAGATGGTCACCCAAAGCAGTGGGAGCATCCCACTTGCCGCCGTAGAGCGGTCCGGCGCTCACGAGCTCAAAATTGTTGTCGTCGTTCTGTACTGCCCACAGGCGTTCACGTCCGTCGCCTGTCTCAAACACTACCGTAGGCTCGGCAGCCGGAAGTGAGCCGTTGAAAGCATCTCCCGGCGAGAGCAGGCGTCCGGCACTTTTTGCAAGACCATACTGTCTGAAGAAAATCTCAGCCTCGACGTTGATACTGTCGATGATCACGAGCTTCTCCACGCGGTCGAGCATAGCTTCAAGGCGGCTTATGCGGTCATCTATGTCGCCCGATTCATCCTCGGCGAGCACCTTCTTCCCTTTTTTCAGGCCTGCGCGGTAAGCCTCCACATACTCCTCGGCGTCATCCGTGCGGTATTGTTGCAGAGCCAGTTCTGCAAGTTTCAGATTGGCAAGATTCTCTTTCTTTTTCAGAGCCTCTTCCCATTGCTGTTGAGCACCCGCTTGGTCGCCTGAATACATCAGGGCGGTGCCGAGCAGCATATTCACCTCCCCCTTTTTCGGCGAAGATGTTGCAAGTTCCTGAAGCATTGTGATTGCTGCTTCAAGGTCACCGCTTTCGATAAGCTGACGGGCACCGTCTATGCTTGATTGGGCGGGAAGCGTGAGCCACACCGCCAGTCCTGTGAAAAATATGATGAGACGTCGTGTCATTCTTTCAGTGTTTTAGACGCAAATTTATAAAAAAATCCCCGACACTTTTGCGTTTTTGGCCAACTTAACGAGAAAAATCCTACCTTTGCGTAAATCTATGTAATTATCACATTATTGAGCAATGGAAATAAAGCGAATCGCCTTTCTCGACTATCTGCGCATCTTTGCGTGTTTTCTTGTGATGCTTGTGCATTCAAGCGAAAACTTCTATGGCGCGGCATCCGGCGAGATGGCCGGCCCGGTATCGATGCTTGCCGATTCTGCCGACCGCCTGTGGGTGTCGCTCTACGACGGCTTCTCACGCATGTCCGTTCCCCTTTTCATGATGGTTTCAGCCTTCCTGCTCGTCCCCATGCGTGATGGTCAGTCGGCTTTTACGTTCTATAAACGCCGTGCCATCAGGATTCTTCCGGCACTCATTATCTTCATGATACTCTACTCCACCCTTCCCATGCTTTGGGGGCAATTGGATGTTACTGCTTCATTGACCGACCTCAAGCGTCTGGTTCTTAACTTCCCCAGTCTTGCCGGACACTTCTGGTTCATGTATCCCCTTATCGGGCTTTACCTTTTCATCCCCATCATCTCCCCGTGGCTAAGCAAAGTCTCTCCCCGCGAAGAGCGCTTCTTCATTTGGCTCTTTGTCATCTCCACCTGCATCCCCTATCTCAACCGCTTCTGCGGCGAAGTGTTCGGGCAGTGCTTCTGGAACCAATACCACCTGCTCTGGTACTTCTCAGGCTACCTCGGTTACCTCATCCTTGCCCACTACATCCGTATGCACCTCGACTGGTCGGTGCGTAAACGTCTTACCGTCGGCATACCTCTTACCGTAATTGGTGCAATTGCCACCATCCTCTCCTTCTACGTTCAGGCCGAGCCCGGCGTGCTGCTTGTGACCCCCGAGCTTGAGATCGGTTGGTCATTCTGCACCATCAACGTTGTAGCCCTTACAGCCGGAATGTTCCTGATTTTCACTGCCATTCCCAGTCATGAAGTCCCCTCGTCGGTAGTCGAAGTCTCCAACCTCACCTACGGCATGTACCTCATGCACATCTTCTGGCTCTATCCTTGGGTGCTCGTGTTCAAGGACTCGCTTGCCCTTCCCACCGTTGCGGCCATACCGGTTATCGCCGTAGCCACCTTTGTGTCCAGCCTTGTCACCTCTTGGATTCTCTCCAAAATCCCCGGCGGCGGTTGGCTCCTCGGCACCGCCACCCCCACCCGCCACCGCAAATAAATTTGACGTGTATATTGCTTAAAAGTTCTTAACTCGACGGATGTGTGAAAATATCAAGATACATCCGTCGGGTATGGTGTCCTAAATCTCCAAGAGTTTGGAACTCAAATCCGATTTTGTCGGTGTAAAATAGTGTCGTGCGGTGATTGTTCAAAGCATCAACAGTGATAAATTGGCAGCCCGCAATACGTGACGAAGCAAATGTCATTCTGACAAACTCTACAATGAAACGTCCGATACCGCGTGATTGTAAATCGCTCCTGACTCCTAAATGTCCGATGTTGATGGCTGGGTATGAGGTCTGACGTATAAATATTTCAGAGTATTCAGGTGCAATATTGTAGAAAGAAATTTTGTCCTCATATTCAAGATTAAGCACGTCATTTGCCAAAGTAAAAACCCCTGCAATTTCACCGGATGAGGCTATTGTGCATTTGTAAGGGATAAGATATGAATATTTAGAGCATAGCCGTACCTCATCATGAAAAAAATCATCAATCTCATCGTTGCCGCATGAAAAAAGAGAGAGCGATTCATAGTCGCTCTCTGTAATATGGGAGATTAACAGATCGTCAATTGAAAATTGGATTTTTTCCTCCATTATTTTTGAGGATGTGTTCGTATGTCCGTTTGGCCTGCTCATAAAGAGCAAGTTCATGTTGAGTAAACTCCCCTCGCATACGTCGTGCCATACGATTATGGAAACGCATGACATCTGCGTTTGTCATCGGTGGGTTAGGATTGGAGGGTATCATAATCAATTATTGTAATTTAGTTTGATACAAAAATATCTATTATTTATTAATATAACAAATAATAAACATAAGAAACACGAATGTTTGTAGGGGCTGCATAATTTTCTTTCTTCGCTTGCGTTGATAACACTTGTACGCCTTTCTGCGTACTCCGCGGTCTCATCCACTAATATGCTGTGTTAGATTGATGTTCGCCTCCATCAAAGTTATAACGATGTAATATCAGACACCTCAGAGTAGGTACGCACGGCTCGTGCAATGTGGTTCAAATAAGCACATAGTCCGCACAACCTGTCTGTAGGGGCGCGCGAAAGCACGCCCATCCGGCCGGAGGCCGGACATATAGTTAACCGCGGGCGTTTACGCCCGTGGATAGCCGAGCACGACTTATCACTTATCGTCCCCGGCGGGGACGCACCCAAGATTATCAACCTTATTTGAACCGCATTGCACGGCTCGTGCGTCCTCCTTGCCCGTGAAACGGGCGTCACAACTGCCAGCACCGGGTGACCGGAGGGAACCCGGTGAAAACACGCGTTTTATCATTGAGCTGCGGAGCTGCGAAACAGACAGCGCGCCCATCCGGCCGGAGGCAGGACATTTCCATTAGCCGCGGGCGTTCACGCCCGTGGACAGCCTTATTTTAGCCGCATTGCGTAGTTCGTGCAATATAATTTCATATTTTGAAGGCTAATGTTTAACTTTGTACACATAGGACAGAGATATCATAGTATTAGTTTCGCGATAAATACGCTTATACCAGAAAGGAAAATCCGCTGATGAACAAGTTGTTTAAATTTGACAGAGCTGTAAATTCATTGTTGTACTCCTTACAAAAGTTGGGAGGAATGACTGACATGCACAAGCTTTGTAAGATTCTCTATTTTGCTGATCAGCGGCATCTGTCGGAGTACGGACGCAGTATTACTGGCGATACCTATATAGCTATGCAGTACGGCCCCGTGCCATCGTGTGTTGATGATATTCTTAAGGCGTTAAGAGGCGACAGTTTCTTCTCCTCAAGCAATGAGATTGAACCGCTGAGGGAATGTATGAAATTTGAAAATCGTTTTATAATCCGGGGATTGAAAGATCCGGATATGGACGAACTCTCAGGCTCTGACGTTGAATGTCTGGATTATGCAATCGACCTTTGTAAAGATAAGAGGTTTGCAGAATTGACGGAGTTGTCACATGGATTGGCATGGAGCAACACACAACGCGATCGTGCAATGTCGGTTAAAGACATTCTGCGGGAAGCAGGTGATGAGGAAGCTTATGTAGAATACATAGCAGACAGTTTGAAATTACAAGCAGCATTTTTATAATGGAACTGCCTATTCAGTTATTGCAACAAGGCATACAGCGTGGATCAATCTTATTATCGGACAGTTTTGATGATATAGATCATGCCAAGTTCTTTGCCGTTATTGGCGTTTCTCAGGATGCCATAGCCGGATTCTTCTTTATCAATTCGCGCATTCATTCTATCATTATGGCCAAGCCCCGGCAGCTTGCCATGCAGTACCAGTTAAAGAAAAGTGATTATGACTTTCTTCGGTACGATTCATTCCTCGGTGCCAATGAGCTTCAGATCCGTCCGGTAGCTGCCCTCATTAAATCAATGCAGGAAGGTCAAACCTCCATTGTCGGACAATTGACCGATGAAGATTTGATCTTGGTACTCGAGGCTTGCCGTAATAGCAGCCTGTTTTCTGAGAAAGAAAAGCTCCAGTTCTTCTATTGATCACCATGTCTTTCGCATGAATTAAAAACCCGGTAAAAACAAAATAAAAATCGGCGTAAGTTGTTGATACTTATGCCGATTGTTTTGTGGGCGGTAAACGAGGCTCGAACTCGCGACCTCACTTTGTTGAAGATATCAATTACTACTTTTTATCGTATCGTTTAACAGTTGCCCTTATTTGATCTGTAAAGTTGTATATGTCGTCAAGTGATTCAATGGCATATTTAGTTTCAGCCTTATCTTCTCCGAAAAGCACTATATATTTGACAGTCTTTTTATTGAGTATCATACGACAAATAGGTTTCCTGTTATTGTCATCAAGGAGAATTGCGAAATAGCTTTGTGCATCACGATAATGAACTCTTGATATATCCACAACAGGGCGAAGTATTGCCTTAACAATAAGGTAACTGTCAATCTCTTCCTGAGTTGTGACGATCAGTCCGTCTTCACTTTGATAAACTACTCCTTCAGGTAAGACAGGTGCTGATTCTATCTTTTCTTGTGGTTGAGTTACGTCAATCGTTTCTGTTTCATTCTTGGATGACTTTATGGCTAGTCCAAGTCTGTCAGATATAGTCTCATTAATGATAGACGTTATGGCCTTCTTTATTAAAGGAGTAAACTGTTCGATAATCTTTTGATTGACCTGCCCTTCATAAACTTGTTTTGTGAAAAATTTGACAAAGTCAGAAGATGGTGAAGTAAACTCGGCATTTAGAAGATTGCTAAGTTCGGTTGTGTATTTTAGTTCTTGGGCGGTACTTAAGATGTTATCCTCATTATAATAGGATTTATGAAACTTCTTAAGCTGTTCAATGTCAATGTCAGAAAGGTTCTGCATGTCTACAACCATAAATGGCTTCTCGTCCATTATATTCGGTTTCTCAAGATCAGTATAAAACCTATATTCAATACCATTAGACAGAATACCGAAACGAGCATTGGAGGCAACAAAATATCTTTTAAGTTGGGTATTGTGAAGGTTTAAATCTTGTTTCCAATGTTTGCATTCAATTAACATCGCTGCGTTACCATCTTTCATAATGGCATAATCGATCTTCTCTCCTTTCTTCTTTGTAAGATCGCAATCAAGTTCTGGAACAACTTCAAGCGGGTTAAACACATCATATCCCAAAGCTGCTATCATAGGCATAATAAATGCGTTCTTGGTTGCTTCTTCTGTTTGGATGTTGTCTTTGAGCTTTTCAATGCGCTCCGATAGTTGAAGCACGGAGTCTTTGAAGTCCATATAATATTCGATTAGGTTTGTTCTATTGTTTATTTGGATGTTTCCAATATTTTGTTGGAGATTTTGTTTGTTGCTTTTATGAAACAAAAATACTAAAAAGAATGATATAAACAAATTTATGAATAAGAGATTATTAATAGTCTCAAAAATTCAGCTTATTTGCATTTTTTACCCATAAAAACGCATCAATGACCATAAATGTGCAATCTATTGGCCTTTTTTCGCGTCTTTCGCATAAACCTGGTAAAAACAAAATAAAATTGGCGTAAGTTGCTGATACTTACGCCGATTATCTTGGGAGCGGTAAACGAGGCTCGAACTCGCGACCCTCAGCTTGGGAAGCTGATGCTCTACCAACTGAGCTATTACCGCGGTTGTTTATTTTGTGGTGCGAAGATAGTGATTCGCACATACACTGCAAAATCTTTTCTCCAAATTTTTGTATTTTCGCAAAAAATAGACTGATGGATAAAAACACTCTATATGTTACCGACATGGACGGGACATTGCTCTCGTCGGAGTCACGTGTATCGCTGCGCTCAGTGAGAATCCTTAATGAATTGGCCGATATGGGTGCACGGGTGACGGTAGCGACTGCCCGAACGCCGGCTACGGTGGTGGGATTGCTGGCGGGCGCCCGCCTGTCGCTCCCTGCCATAGTGATGACTGGGGCGGCGATGTACGATCTGTCGCGGCAAAGATATGAGCGCGTGCACTATCTTGATCCGTCGGTTGTGGCGACGGCTTTGCGCATGTTTGATGAAGCGGGCGTTCGTCCGTTTGTCTATACGTTGCGTCCTGACCAGATTATTCACGCTTTCCACGATGCCGGGATGTCGCAGGTTGAGGAGGCTTTCTACGTCATGCGCCGCGAAATGAAACTCAAGCGTTTCCACATAGGCCATCGTCCGCAGGAAGATGATATGTCGCGCACGGTACTGATATTCTGTGTCGGGGCGAAGAATCTGTTTGAACCGCTTGCGGTGCGCATGTCAGAGGCTATCGGCTATCCTGTAACCTGTTACAACGATATTTTCAACGATAACACAGCTTTTATCGAAGTCTTTGCCCCCGGAGTCAGCAAGGCGCGTGCTGTCACTGAGCTTGCGCAGGCCAGTGGAGCATCGCGCGTGGTGGCCTTCGGCGATAATCTCAATGACTTGTCGATGATGGAGAGTGCCGATCTTGGCGTTGCGGTTGCCAATGCTTACGATGAGGTGAAAAGCCGTGCCGACGTGGTCATAGGTTCAAACAACGAGGACGCTGTGGCTCGATGGATTTTTAAGGATTTCACGGGTGATGACTGGCGATAGAGCGCGTGTAGCCGGATATCGGGTCTTGGCGGTAGCTGCACTTCTCAC
>CAMWSY010000003.1 GCA_947176995.1 uncultured Porphyromonadaceae bacterium
CCACACGGTAGCAGTTCTCAACGCGCTCCTGAATCCAGCGGGCAATATTTTCAGCCGTGGGGTTAAACGGAAGCACCTCGTTGAAATCGGCATGGTCGAGAACATCGCTCACACTCTCCTTGATGTGGGTGAAATCGGTGACCATACCCGCATCATTGAGTTCCTTGGCGCGGCAATGCACCGTGATGACCCAGTTGTGCCCGTGCTTGCGCATGCACTTGCTGGGGTAGGGGAGTTGCAGGGAGTGGCTCCCCGATATTTCAAGACGTTTGCTGACGTAATACATTTTCTTCTATCTTAAACGGCTGTAAGTCCGAGTTCGGCAGCCCGTTCCAACATCAGGGCGCGGGCCTCGTCATGATCGTTGTGGATGCGCCCGTCGAGTATCGCCTCCTTCACATAATTTTTCAGTTCACCCACTATCTTGAGCCGGTCAGGTGGGTCAGTAGGCTGCATCCCGAAGGTGGCCATGATCTCATGTCCGTCCACAGGCGGCTGAAAAGTCCTTATGTGATCCCGCTCCTCGAGGTCTTTCATCTTCTCCCTGACGAGCTGAAAATTCTGGAGAAGCCGGCGCACCTTCTCAGCGTTCTTCGACGTTATGTCGGCCTCGCAGAGAGTCATCAGATCCTCTATGTCCTCACCGGCATCAAACAGCAGACGGCGCACCGCCGAGTCGGTAACCTCCTCCTCCACAAGCGCTATCGGGCGCATGTGCAGTTCCACAAGTTTCTGCACATACTTCATTTTCTCATTCAGCGGAAGCTTCAGGCTGCGGAATATCTTTGGCACCATGCGACCCCCTATGAAATTGTGGTTGTGGAAAGTCCACCCCTGTTTCATGTCCCACCGCTTGGTCACAGGCTTTGCTATGTCGTGCAGCAGGGCAGCCCAGCGCAGCCACAGCGAGTCACTTTTGGCAGCCACATTGTCGAGCACCTCGAGGGTGTGCAGGAAGTTATCCTTGTGTCCGCGTCCCTTCACCGTCTCCACCCCCTTCATCGCGTCAAGCTCGGGCAGCACGAGCGGCAGCAGCCCCGACTCCGACAGGAGCATCCATGCCCTCGAAGGCTTTTCGGCCAGCATCATTTTGCAAAGCTCGTCGGCAACGCGTTCACGCGATATTATCTCAAGGCGCGACGCATTGCGCCTGATAGCCTCCATCGTCTCAGGCACGATCCTGAAATCAAGGCGTGCGGCAAACCTCACGGCACGCAACATGCGCAGCGGGTCGTCGCTGAAAGTTATATCCGGGTCGAGAGGAGTTCTTATAAGCCCCTTGTTCAGGTCATCAATACCGCCGAACATATCCACCACCTCACCGAAACAGTCACCGCTGTTCACGCAGAGCGCGAGAGCGTTTATCGTGAAATCGCGACGCGAGAGATCATCCTCCAGTGTCCCGTCCTCCACGATAGGTTTACGCGAGCCGCGGTTGTAGGATTCCTTTCGTGCCCCCACAAATTCCAGCTCCATCCCCTTCATCAGCACCTGCGCCGTTCCGAAATTACGGAACACAGTGAGCCGCGCATGTTTTTTTTCCGATGCAATCGCTTCGGCAAGCTCTATGCCCGACCCCACCGTCACAAAATCTATATCCTTCGATTTGCGGCCGAGAAGCAGATCACGCACATATCCGCCGACTACGTATGCCTTCCGCTCCAGACGGTCGGCGACACGTCCGACGGTCAGAAACGGCTCACGGGATATGGCTTCACGCAATTCTGCCATTGCAATTCTATGTTTTTTTTGAAGTGATTTTAACTTAATGCAGCTCGATAATCTCCTCAGGCATGTTGGTGAGGCACTTCAGGCCGGAGGCTGTCACGACGTAGGTGTTCTCCACACCCACCGCACCTGTGCCAGGCACGACAAACTTGGGCTCGATCGCTATCACATTCCCCTCGGCAAGCACGTCGCGCGAGCGGGGAGCAATCACCGGAGCTTCGTTGATCTCTATTCCCACGCCGTGGCCTATGAAGCCCGCGTGTTGCCGGTGTCCCATGAAATAGGCGTGCAGATCATGGCTCTTCACAATCCGCTCCGCCTCCTCATACATTTCCGAAGCCTTGGTGCCGGGCACACCCATCTTTTCAAGCGCCCGCAGTATCTCCATCGAGCAGTGATGTGCCTTCTCGGCCAGTGCGCTTATCTCCCCCGCCTTATAGACGCGGGTCATGTCGGTCATGTAGCCGGTGTAGTTTCCGTTGACATCCACCATCACGGTCATTCCATCAGTGATGATGGTCCCGTCGGCACCCACAGGGAGCGACGGATCGGCACCCGCACCACCCATAGCGAAATCGTATGGAGTGGGATTGTCGGCATTGTCGCCTGCAATCACATTACCCATGAAAAGTTCCATGCTGTCGCCGGCTATGCGGAACTGCCCGAGGCAACCCGACAGACGCGACAGATGCTCTATCTCTATCTGAAATTCCAGATCCGACATTCCGGGACGGTATAATCCCGGGATATGCCGGTAGACATTTTCCTGCATACGCCCCGACTGCGCGATAAGCTCTATCTCCATCGCGGTTTTCACGCTGCGGGCGTCTCTCAGCGCCACCGACAGATTTCCGGGCGACGTCACACCCGCCGCTTTGCCCAGACGCTCCACCACACTGTAGATAGCCGTGTCGAGTTCGAGACCCAGAACGCCGTCGCCGACGCAGCTGAAATCGATTTCCTCTGGCTTGCGCACATACACCACATTCTCACCCCTGAGTTCCACCGGGCGGCGCACATAGTAGGTCACTGTGTCGGAGGTAATAAGAATCCATCCCACAAACACGCGGCCGGTCAGATAAAACTTCGACACATTTCCGCTGACCAGACCGGCACTTATGCCGTGCGAGGCCATAGCCGCGCGCACGCGTCCGAGCCGCCGCTCGGTCTCCTCCGACGGAAGCAGCACGAGTTCAAACTCCTCGCTCCGCCGACTGCGGCTGAAAAAATGCTCACTGTTTCGTTTCATCCTGATTATCTTCTAAATCGCTTTTGAAAAAGAGTCCTACCTTCGACAGTCCCTGCAAAGTGTCGCAGCGCATGATGTGGCGCACGTTGATCGGATGTCCCGACACGTGCCTCGTATGTCTCACAGGCATTTCAAGCTCTATTTCGGGAGTCAGGCCTGTACCCAGCCAGTGTCCTGTGCTATCGGATACCTGAAACTCTATGGTGTCCCTCACTATGCGGTTGTCGCTCTCAACGCTCGAGATTTCAAGCCAGAGATTGCTGTAGCGGTACGACTGGTCGTGACTGATGGCAACGATAATCTCCCCTTCAGTCACGCTGTCGATATGCGTCAGGTTGAAAGTCACCATCTCACCGTAGGGCCAACCCTCTTCAGGCAGCATCACGTATGCACTGGTGTCATTGAGCGAGCGCACGCATCCCGGCACTACCGACAGAATTACCGGCACAGCCATTGCAGCGATATATCTCCTCAGTCCGCCAGTCATGGTTCTCACCCTTCGCTCTTTTCGCCGCCGCCCTGATTGCCGTGACCTCCGCGGCGGCGGTTACGGTTGCGGCTGCGTTGCGAGCCGCCTTCCTTCCCCTTTTCGGGTTGCACAGTCTCCTGTGCTTTAGCTTCCTGCGGCTGTTGCGGTGTCTCCTGATTGCCTTTGTTTTTCTTGCCGCTTTTGTTTTTCTTGCGGCGCGACTTCGAGTCAAAACGGTTCAGGCTGCTGTCGGCAAGTATGTCATTGTATTGCTTACCCTTTTTGGCATCAGCTTCCTCATCGCGCAGCAGTGAGCGTGGCTTTTCGCCGGCCTTGTTCATCTCGATGATCTCAAAGGCGCGCACGGCATCGATCACCGTCAGATTAGCGGCTATCTGCTTGTCCGACGAGTAAGTGATTTCCTTCTTGAACACATCGGTCTTAAACACATACCATGTGGCGTCGTCAGTCTCGAGCCTTACATTCTTCTCAGGCATCTCCTTCAGGCACTCCATGTAGGCGTCCACCTCAAAGTTGAGGCAGCATTTCAGTTTCGCACACTGTCCGGCGAGTTTCTGGGGATTCAGCGATATATCCTGATAGCGGGCGGCAGCCGTCGACACCGACACGAAATTCGACATCCATGTAGCGCAGCAGAGCGGACGTCCGCAAGGTCCTATGCCTCCTATTCTCGCCGCCTCCTGTCGGGCGCCTATCTGCTTCATCTCGATGCGCACCTTGAAAGTCTCGGCAAGCACCTTGATAAGCTGGCGGAAATCCACACGCTCGTCGGCGATATAGTAGAAGATAGCCTTGTTGCCGTCACCCTGATACTCCACATCGCCTATCTTCATGTTGAGTCCGAGCGACTCGGCGATGCGGCGCGAGCGTATCATCGTGTCGTTTTCGCGTGCCTTGGCCTCCTCATATTTTTCAAGATCCTGAGGTTTGGCCTTCCTGAAAATACTCTTGATAGCGTCGAAATTCTCGCTTCTGAATCCAGCGCGCCTCATCTGTATCTTCACGAGGTCACCCGTCAGTGCCACGCGGCCTATGTCGTGACCCGGCTGAGCCTCCACGGCCACCATGTCACCCTCCTCCACCTTCATTCCTTCAGGCAGACGGTAGAAACCTTTGCGGGTGTTTTTGAAATGCACCTCCACTATCTCATAGTCGGCACCTCCACCGGGAATGTGGGCGAGCCAGTTGGTGCACCGCAGGTTGTCGCGCAGGCGGTCACAACAGCCGCATGCGCATCCTGCCGTTTTCTGCGTCGATGTGTCGGCACCCTCCTTCGCCGCCTCATCAGGCTGACGCGGAGTGTCGTTCACACCTCCGTTGGGCGATTCTTCCATAGCGGTCACCCCCCTTTATTTCGCGTAACTTACCGAACGGGTCTCGCGGATCACAGTAATTTTCACCTGACCCGGATACGTCATCTCGTCTTGGATTCGGCGTGCGATTTCAGTCGACAGGCGTTCTGTCTCCACATCGTCGATCTTGTCGGCACCCACAATCACGCGGAGCTCGCGACCGGCTTGGATAGCGTAGGTCTTCACCACGCCGGGATACGACAGAGCAAGCTGCTCGAGATCCTTCAGGCGCTTGATGTAAGCCTCGACGATCTCACGGCGTGCACCGGGACGTGCGCCCGAAATAGCGTCGCACACCTGCACGATAGGAGCTAACAGCGAAGTCATCTCTATCTCGTCGTGGTGAGCGCCTATGGCATTGCATATATCAGGTTTTTCCTTGTATTTTTCAGCCAGCTTCATGCCGAAGAGTGCGTGCGGCAGCTCGGGTTCCTCATCAGGCACCTTGCCTATGTCATGCAGCAGACCGGCACGACGCGCGCGCTTCGGGTTAAGTCCGAGTTCCGACGCCATCACCGCGCACAGGTTTGCCGTCTCCCTCGAGTGCTGGAGAAGATTCTGCCCGTAGCTTGAGCGGTACTTCATTTTGCCGACGATGCGTATCAGGTCGGGATGCAGGCCATGTATGCCCAGATCGATAGCCGTGCGCTTGCCGGTCTCGATGATCTCCTCCTCAATCTGCTTTCTCACCTTCGCCACAACCTCCTCGATGCGGGCCGGATGAATACGGCCGTCCGTCACAAGCTGATGCAGGGCGAGACGCGCTATCTCGCGGCGCACGGGATCAAATCCCGAGAGCACGATTGCCTCAGGCGTGTCGTCCACGATGATCTCAATACCTGTGGCAGCCTCGAGAGCGCGTATGTTGCGGCCCTCGCGACCGATGATGCGGCCCTTTATCTCATCTGAATCGATATGGAACACCGTCACCGAGTTCTCGATAGCCGTTTCCGAAGCCACACGCTGGATCGACTGTACCACGATCTTCTTAGCCTCCTTGTTGGCCGTCATCTTGGCCTCGTCCATGATGTCGTTGATATAGGCGGCAGCCGCGGTCTTGGCCTCGTCGCGCATCGACTCCACCAGTTTCTCCTTGGCCTGCTCGGCAGTCAGCCCCGATATATGCTCCAGTTCCTCCAGAGCTTTGCGGCGCACCTCCTCCACCTCCTCGGCTTTGGCATCGAGCTGCATCTTCCGGTTTTCAAGCGCATTCTTCTGGCTCTCGAGATCATTTTTTGTGCGCTGGTTCTCACTCTGCTGCTGGTTGAGCTGAAGTTCACGCTGCTTGATGCGGGCCTCGGCCGACTGCACCTTCGACAAGCGCTGCGAAGCCGTCTTCTCAGCCTCATTCTTTATCTTCATCTCCTGCTCGCGTGCTTCAAGCAACTTATTCTTTTTCAGAACCTCAGCCTCACGCTCAGCCTCCTCGACGAGAATCCTCGCGCGACTCTTACCCGACTGCTGCTGCACCAGAAGCGTCACTCCCGCTCCTGCCGCTACTCCCAGCAAAGCTATGATTATGTAATACAGTACACTCATTTTATTGTTTTTGAATATGATGACTTATTGGGTTAGTTCTTATATAGTTACATACAAATTCGACACACATCCGTCCCTCATTCGTTTCCGGGCAGTCACATCAGTCCTGCCGGTTTCGGGGGCGCGGTGCGTGTCGCGTCAGCGTTTTGTTGTCCGTTTTGTTTTCATGCCTCATCATCCCGCCTCTCCCGGCGCGGACCCGACGACGCACGATATATCTAAATCACCTCTCTTGCAGGTTGTTCACTCCATTTCAGTCAGTATCTCATCCAGTTCACCGTCAGCCTCTTTCAAGTGACCCTCCATGCGTTCCATTGCAAGATTCAGAGTCTCGAAATTTCTTGCGAAGTGAAACGCTATCAGCGTCATAAGCTCCTGAGGAGCCTTCGTCGGAAATCTCAGCTTCCATCTCTCCCAGAGATAATTGAGAGCCACTTCAGCCTTTCTGATAGCCTCCTCCTGATCAGGCACGATATCCATGTGGAGCGGAAGCAAATCCGCTATCCTGACTGTAATATGTTGTTTTTCTGCCATCTCCGTCACAAAGCATTAGAAATTGTCCATATCCTCAACTCTGAAGATCAGAGATACAGTGATCTATCTCACGCACAAGTTCCGACAGCATGGCACGACTACGTCTCATCTCCTCGATGCCCGGGCGAGCCGACGTCACAACCGACAGATACTCCACCTTCATCTTCAACTCGCGTATCTCGCGGTCTTTTCGGGAGATCTCTTCTTCAAGACGGCTGATCTCATCACGCGCGGCATCACGCTGCTCTACGGCCTGCTGATAGCGTTTGGCAATCATCGCGGCCTTCCCGCGAAGCCTCTCTATTGCTCTTTCAAAGTCAAATGCCATGACTCAAACAACCGACCTTTTTTCGATGAAACATTGTGTACTCGCCGCAAAATGATGCTGGAATTCACATCCGCTGACCAAATACGGCTTCTACATACTGTCCGTAGTTTCTGCAAATTTAATCACACGCATTCACATTTCAAAACATTTCCCTCTCAAAATCACCCCGCATCTTTTCTTAATGAGATTTTATAACTTCCTCGGAGTTCTCGGAGTACTCAGAATAAAACTCCACAAAAAGTCGATGCCGTTTTCCCCTTTTCAGGAAAAAACGGCATCAGGATATTGCTATGGCTAATGCTTTATTCCGAGACAACCTCAAAAGGTATTTCTACGGCAACTTCCTTGTGGAGGTTGAGAGTAGCGGTATATTCGCCAACTTCCTTCACAGGATTCTTGATTACGATGATCTTGCGGTCGATGTCGAAACCAGCCTTCTGCAGAGCCTCGGCAATCTGGATAGCATTAACGCTACCGAAGATAGTGCCGGTCGAGCTGGTCTTTGCACCGATAGTGAGCTTAACGTCGGCGAGAGAAGCTGCAAGAGCCTCTGCATCAGCTTTGATCTTAGCGAGCTTGTGGGCACGCTGACGCTGATCCTCGGCGAGCTGCTTCAGAGCCGAAGGAGATGCGATCACTGCCTTGCCGGTGGGGATGAGGTAATTGCGGCCGTAACCCGACTTCACCTCCACTACATCGTCCTTGTAACCGAGGTTGGCGATGTCTTCTTTAAGAATAATCTTCATAACTTCTTTTTGAATTGGGGGTGATTTACTTCATCAGGTCCGTTACGTAGGGCAGAAGAGCCAGATGACGGGCACGCTTTACTGCCTGTGCAACACGACGCTGGAACTTCAGCGAAGTGCCGGTGATGCGGCGGGGAAGGATCTTGCCCTGCTCGTTGAGGAACTTCTTGAGGAACTCAGGATTCTTATAATCAATGTACTTGATGCCGCTGCGCTTGAAACGGCAGTACTTTTTCTTCTTGACGTCTACCGACAGGGGAGTCAGATAGCGGATTTCTGAATTGTTCTGTGCCATGATCAAGCTTCGGTTTGTGCGGGTTCAACTGTAGTGGCCTTGGGAGCGCTGGCAAGCGAGCGACGCTTGGCGGCATACTCGGCTGCGTACTTGTCAAGACGGAAGACAAGGAAACGCATCACATTGTCGTCACGACGGAAAGCGGTCTCGAGCTTCTTTACAAGAGTCGGATCGCCGTCAAACTCTACGAGCACATAGTAACCGGTGCTCTTCTTTTCGATGGGGTAAGCAAGTTTTTTTACACCCCACTCCTCCTCGTTCACGATGGTCGCACCGTTGTCGGTGAGCACCTTCACAAACTTGGCAGCCGCTTCCTTCATCTGCTGGTCAGACAAAACGGGAGTTAAAATGAAAACGGTCTCGTAATGGTTCATTTGTGAAACTTATTGAATTGTGTTTGTGGCTCACGCAAGGACATGCCTCGCGAAAAACCGCCGCAAAATTACATAATTTTTACCTCTTTACAAAAAAATATCCCCACCATCCTCATTTTTATTTTTTCAACCCAATGTAACTCCAATAAATCCGATTGTTCCGAGCCCTCCCACCACTCCGAGTCCTCTGAGTCCTCTGAGTTCTCCGAGAACCCAAAATTCAAAAAGCATCGGGATTCCCAGATTACTCCGAGAACCCCGAAAAGCATTTATTATCAAACTATTCTTATTTCCTCGATGCCTCGTCGAGAGCCTTGCGGGCCTTCTTTGTGATTGCCTGCCAAGGCTGCTGCGGGTCATTCACATCAGAGTTTCTGATCTCCTCGAGCACAGCATCAACACCGCTCACATCCACACCGGCAGCACGCAGCGCACGCACCTTCTCGGCTGTTTCGATACCGTCGATAAGGCGCTCAAAGCGCATCGACGAGCGGTTGTAGGGATAAACCAGATAGGTGTCGCCCGAACTCCAGTTACCGTAACGGCTGTCGCTCTGCGGGTCAGCAGGCCATGAGTTGTAAGCCCAGCGGAGCATTCCGTCATAATCCCATGCAAGACCATACCATCCGAGCAGTTCTGCCTCAAACGGCTCTGAATAAGTGAACGTGTTGGGGTACAGCGGACCGCAGCACACATAGAATGTGGTTTTGTAACCCTGATCGCGGCGCGACTCGATATCGCTGTGTTCAGCCGGCTGACGCTGTGCCACACACACGTCGCGCATCATCGTGTACTTTTTGTAAGACTTGTGGTTGTCGGCAAGCGCGAAGCCCATCTCGGGAGCGCACTTTTCAAGCACCTTCACGGCAGCATCCATAGCCTCGGGCGAACGCTCGTCCATAGCGATGTTTGTGATTTCAAGCCATCCTTTCTCACCGAGATGTTTCTTGAAGTCGAGTAGGAACGGCTCCCATATCTCGCCGAAAATCTCAGTTCCCGGCTCGGCGACCACTGTCACCTTCTCACCCTTGGCTTCGTCGAAATATTCGAGCTCGCAGTTCCACGGCACCATCGAGTAGCAGTTGATCATCTCGTTTATGCCGAGACCCATCATCATTTCCACCCAGCGGTCAAACACAGCGTAGTCATATTCCCATGTACCGTCCTTCTTGAGAGTCCAGTTGATCATGTTCTCATAACCGTCGTAGCACTGATGATTCCACGGATCTTTGTTGAGATTGGCCGTCACCACCTTCTGTCCGGCAGCAGCCAGACGCTCCATCAGCGGAACCATGGCGGCAAAATGCTCGTCGCTCCACAGTTCCAGCCCCTGCGCGCGCGCCACAGCCGTGGGGTGCTGCCACAAGTCGAGATGATAGTTCCACTTGTCGGGCGATGCGAGAGTGTGATCCTGCACTTCGAGAGTCATCGGCAGCACTACCTTTTCACCATTCACACCCTTCACAGTCACATCAGCGTTGTAGAGGCCGGCAGTGGCGTTCTCAGGCACCGAGATAGTGATCCACATCGGTCTGACGGTCTTGGCCTCCATGTCAAATGTCTTCAGTGAGTCAAGCATGTCAGGCATCAGGCGTGTGGCTTTACCCACGCTGAACAAGCTGTCGGCAATCGTGTAGCGCACAAATCTCGCGTCGGCTATGCTCCCCGGCAGAGTAGCGGCATCCGACTTGAAATCCCCTATCTCGCAAGTGATACCGTCAACGCTGTCGGTCGACCACAGCACAAGCTGAGCCGACTCCTTTTCACCTTTCCACGCCACTAATTCACATGCCTCGGTGCTCAATCCCTGAGGCACCGTGCTGCGGCTGTAGTGAAGGTCAGCGTCACCCCATGCGCCATGCAGGCCGCTTTCCACCGCATCCCACTGCGCGCTTTCCTCAGCAGTCAGTGCCAGAGGATCATCAGCCTCCTTGAAAGTATCTACAGGCGTATAACTTTTCTGACATCCGGCGAGCATCGTCACTGCCAGTGTCGAAATTGCAAGAACTTGTGATTTGATTCCCATGATATGATTCTTATTCTTGAGTATATTTATTAATTCTATTAAGTTAAACTATTTAGCTGTTTTATTTTTTTCAGCGGGCACATCTGCCTTGCACTCCTTTGCAGTATAACCGATTTTTTTGAATGCCTTTGACAGATTGTCTGTATTGGTCTTTTCAGAGTCATAGGTGACAGTCACAGTCTGCTTCTTCAGGTCTGTTGCTATGCGGCTAACACCCTTCTCATATCTGATATTGTTTTTTATCTTATTCTCGCAGTTGTTGCAATGCATCTTAGGACTGACAGTAAAAACCACAGTCTTGCTACTGTCATCCTTCCCCGCAGGAGCCGACATAGCCGCCACAGGCAGCATTGCCAGCAACATGATAAATATTAGTTTCTTCATAATGTCTATAATTATTTAATTGAATTTCATAAATATTTGGTGATATTATATCTGAAACCCACATAGACCATTGCGCCCTGTAGTGGACCGTAGATCATTGTAGCGTCAAAATTCTCTCCCCATGGATCCGATGCACCAACTATCGGGTTACGTTGACGGAAATTCGTCAGATTCTCACCGCCGATATATACCGACCAGTGCCTGAAATTACGTGTTACCTGAGCATTAAGCTGCACATAAGCCTTATAACGTTCAGGCCACGATAAACCACCGTTAGATGTAACGTAAGGTGTGGGCATACGTCCACCACCATTCACAGCAAGGGTTATATCCGTCTGCCATAAACCCATATTCGGCGACCATCCGAAAGTAAAAAGACCTTTGTTTCGCGACGTCAGAGGTTTTTGAGTCAGCTTATCTCCCGTGTAGCACGCTTTCACATCTGTCAGTCGCCATGCAGCAGTCAGAGTTATATCTTCAGTAGCCTCCAGCGACACTTCCGTCTGAAGTGCGTGAGAGTACGAACTTCCTCTATACGAATAAATATAAGCCGCATGAGGATCACGGTCAAGATTGAGCATCAACTGATTGGAAAAATCAGTGTAATAGTATTCCCCCGACAGTGTCAGCTTTTTACCGGCCGGATACACCGTCCACGTCACTCCGGCACCATAATTCCACGCCGCTTCACGGCTCAAATTTCCCTCTATTTCCATCCGGCGCGACGAAGCGAGCATATACGAGTATTCGGCCAACGGATGCGGAGACCGGTAACCGCGTCCGGCCGATGCGTTGAGCGAAATATCCTGACTCACATTGTAGCGAAGATGTATTCGCGGGGTGAACATCATACCGTACAGGCTGCTGTGGTCAAGTCTCACTCCCGCCATAGCCACAACCTTTTCATCGGCATTAAGCGTGTATTGGACATATCCGCCGGCCACAGTCTCATTACTCGTTTTGTGCGACATATTTCCGCTACCGTCCGTCGAAAGGCGGTAATTGAAATTATAATGATCGTGCACCAGCGAGAGACCCGTGCTGAGTTGATGTTTTTCATTCCATTTGCGCTCAAACATCAGCGACGAATAAAGTTCACTCTCCTTTACGTCGCATATTCGCAAACCGTACGACGCATCCTGATCATGCGATGAACCCGAGACTATAAGAGCTATATTACCGTCATTTTCGCGGTCAAAAATGTAGGCGTTCTTTGCAAACCCCTCCCATCTGCGGGTATCTATATTTATCTTATACAGAGGCACACCAGCCACCATGTTGTGGACATGATGCTCATCCTGACCTCCACGGCGCCGTTCGTCAAGATATTTTGCGGCTGCTTGAAACACGTAATTTGTGCCGAGATAAGCTACGCGGGGCATTGCCGATATCTGCCGGATACGGGGCATATCCATAAATCCGTCATCGTTGCTGTCATGGCCGGTGAATCCGTTTTCAAAGTGCGTCAGCACCCCGGCACTCCAGTTACGCCCGAGATGAACATTACCGTCGGCATTAAACTCAGCTTTGTTCATCATATCGTAGTAGCCGTTGATCGAAAGCGACGGATCAAGCTGTGGCTTCTTCATCTCCACATTGATTTGGCCGGTTATTGACTCATAACCGTTCTTGACCGATGAAGCACCCTTCGACACTTGTATCGACTGCATCCACGGCCCGGGAATATAACCGAGACCGTATGGTGCCGAAGCACCACGGAAATTCGGTATGGTCTCGGTCATCATCTGCACGTAACTTCCCGATAGACCGAGAAGCCGTATCTGTCGTGCACCCGTAGCGGCGTCACTGTAATTCACGTCAACCGATGGATTGGTTGTGAAACTTTCACCCAGATTGCAGCAGGCCGCCCTTGTCAGTTCCGACGCAGTGATCAACTCGGTATTGGTAGCCTTGTTAAGCTTTCTTACCCCTTTAGGATAAGTGATTACCACCTCATCGATTGTCTCAAAAAGAGAGTCAGGGATATCCTGTCCGTGCGAGCACAACACAAATGTAGCTGAAACAGCTGTCAATACCCTGCGCAATCCCACGACTAACTAAAATATCAAGAGTTCTGCAAGACGCCTCATAGCCTCACCCCGGTGACTTATCGCATTTTTCTCAGCATCGCTCATCTCGGCAAACGTGCGGCTTTCGCCCACAGGCTGAAACACCGGATCGTAGCCGAAACCGCTTGCACCCGATGGCGATTCAGTGATGCGCCCTTCACACTTTCCTTCCACTGTCTGTTCCTTGCCGTCGGTTATCAGAGCCACCACAGTCCTGAACCGTGCTGTGCGGTCATCCTTACCTGTAAGATTTTCCAGCAGAAGTTTCATGTTGGCAGCCGAGTCATGCCCGGCCCCCGGAGCATACCGGGCGGATCTCACTCCCGGCTCACCGCCGAGAGCGTCCACCTCAAGTCCAGTGTCATCTGCGAAGCAGTCCACACCATAGCGTTCGCTCACCCATCTCGCCTTCATCAGAGCGTTTCCTTCAAGCGTTGGGGCAGTTTCAGGTATGTCGTCATGACAATCTATGTCATTGAGTGACTTCACCTCCACCTTGCCCTCGAGAATAGCTCTTGCCTCAGCGAGTTTATGGGCGTTGTTTGTAGCGAATACTATACTCCTCATTTCAGTTTCAGAGTACTATGTTCACGATGCGGCCCGGCACCACTATCACCTTGCGGGGCTCCTTGCCGTCGAGCCACTTGGCAGCCGCCTCATTGCTGAGTGCTATTTCCTGCACCTCGGCTTGAGTTGCCGAAGCAGGAGCCACCACATTGTAGCGCACCTTGCCGTTCACCTGCACCGGATAAGTTTTGGTGTCCTCCACAAGATACTCCTCGTTGCATTCAGGCCACTGGGCATCGCATATTGTCGTTGTGTTACCCAGATCATGCCAGAGCTGTTCGGTGATGTGCGGTGCAAAAGGAGCCAAAAGTATCAGGAGCGGCTCAAGCACCTTGCGGCTGTGGCATTTCTGCGAGGCAAGTTCGCCCACACATATCATGAAAGCAGCCACCGAAGTGTTGTAAGAGAAATTCTCTATATCCTGAGTCACCTTCTTTATCAGCTTGTGAAGCGATTTGAGCGATTCCTTCGAAGGCTCGCTGTCGTCAACCAGCCATTCGCCACCCTTCCAGTAGAGCCCCCATAGTTTGCGAAGGAAGCGGTTTACACCGTCGATACCGTTGGTGTCCCACGGTTTGCTCTGCTCGAGCGGGCCGAGGAACATTTCATAGAGTCGCAGAGTGTCGGCGCCATATTTCTCTATGATATCGTCGGGATTAACCACGTTGAACATCGACTTCGACATCTTTTCCACAGCCCATCCGCACACATAGCGGCCGTCATCCTCGGTGATGAACTCGGCAGTGGCATATTCCGGACGCCACTTCTTGAATGCCTCCTGATCGAGCACGTCGTTGCTCACAATGTTCACATCCACGTGTATCGGAGTCACATCATACTCATCCTTCTTGCCGAGCGTCACAAATGTGTTTGTGTCCTTTATGCGGTACACGAAATTGCTGCGGCCTTGTATCATGCCTTGGTTGATCAGCTTCTTGAACGGTTCCTCCTCCACGACAACACCTAAGTCATAGAGAAATTTGTTCCAGAAGCGGCTGTAGATCAGGTGACCGGTAGCGTGTTCAGTACCACCTATGTAGAGATCCACATTTCTCCAGTATTCGTCAGCCTCCTTCGACACGAGTGCCTCGCTGTTGTGCGGATCCATGTAGCGCAGATAGTAGGCGCTCGACCCGGCGAAACCGGGCATCGTGCAGAGTTCAAGAGGATAGCCCTCCTCAGTCACCCAGTTCTTGGCGCGTCCCAGTGGCGGCTCGCCGGTCTCCGTCGGCAGATACTTGTCCACCTCAGGCAGCAGGAGCGGGAGTTTGTCCTCACTCAGCAGGTGAGGTATGCCCTCCTTGTAATAGACAGGGAAAGGCTCACCCCAGTAGCGCTGACGACTGAATATTGCGTCGCGCAGGCGGTAGTTGACCTTCACCTTGCCTATACCTTTTTCCTCAACAAATTCCTTTGCCTTCTTTATGGCATCTTTCACCTCGAGACCATTCAGATTCAGTTCGCCGCCGTTGCTGTTCATCATTATGCCGCTTTTGGCGTCGAAACTTTCCTCACTCACATCCGCACCCTCGATAAGAGGGATTATCTCAAGATTGAATTTTTTTGCGAAAGCATAGTCACGGCTGTCGTGAGCCGGAACAGCCATGATCGCACCTGTTCCATAGCCGGCGAGCACATAGTCGCTCACCCACACCGGAATTTTCTTACCCGTAAGAGGATTGATAGCGTATGAGCCGGTGAACACACCGGTCACCTTCTTCTCGATCATTCTCTCGCGCTCGGTCTTGTGCTTGATCGAGTTGATATACTCGTCAACTTCAGCGCGTTGTTCGGGAGTGGTGAGCTGATCCACATATTTGCTCTCAGGTGCGAGCACCATGAAAGTCACACCCATCACGGTATCGGCGCGGGTAGTGAAAATTTCCATCACCACATCATCGTTGCCGTCTACCTTAAATTTCATCTCCGCACCCTCGCTGCGGCCGATCCAGTTACGCTGTGTCTCCTTGAGCGAAGGAGTCCAGTCGATGGTCTCAAGGCCGTCGAGCAGACGCTGTGCGTAAGCCGACACACGCAGACACCACTGATACATCAGTTTCTGTTCCACAGGATATCCGCCGCGAAGCGAAACACCCTCGCTCACTTCGTCATTGGCAAGCACAGTGCCAAGAGCCGGACACCAGTTCACCATCGTGTTGCCGAGATAAGCAAGACGGTAATTCATCAGCACGTCGCTCTGCTCCTTCTCGCTCATCTGCTTCCACTCATCGGCTGTGAAAGTGAGTTCACGGCCCGAAGCGGCGTTCACACCCTTGCTTCCCTCCTTTTCAAAGTGCTCGATAAGCGACTTGATAGGCATAGCCTTGTTGAGCTTCGTGTCATAGTATGACTCGAACATACGCTCAAAAGCCCACTGGGTCCACTTGTAATACCCCGGATCACATGTTCTCAGTTCGCGGCTCCAGTCATAGCAGAAACCTATCTTTTCAAGCTGCTCCTTGTAGCGCTTGATATTGTCGTTGGTAGTCTTTTCAGGATGCTGACCCGTCTGTATGGCATACTGCTCTGCCGGCAGACCGTATGCATCGTAGCCCATCGGGTGAAGCACATTGAAACCCTGAAGGCGTTTGAAACGCGAGTAGATGTCCGATGCTATATAGCCGAGCGGGTGTCCCACGTGCAGCCCTGCTCCCGAGGGGTAGGGAAACATGTCCAGCACATAGTATTTTTTACGGCTGTTATCTATTTCAGTCTTGTAGGTGTTGTCCTTCTTCCACTGCTGTTGCCAGCGCGATTCTATATCTCTGTGATTGTATTCCATGACACAAATTTACTATCCTCTCTGTATATTACATGTGTTAAATGTCACTTGCTCATCTCAAGCATTCTTTCGATCGGCTTCACTGCTTTGGCAGCCGTCTCTGCGTCAACCTCTATTGCAGGCGACATATTTTTAAGGCAGTCGCGCAGCTTCTCGAGAGTATTCAGCTTCATGTAGCTGCAATCGTTGCAGCCACAGGTGCTGTCGGTCGGAGGCACGGGTATGAACTCCTTGTCGGGACACGACTTGCGCATCTCATGCAGTATGCCGCTCTCGGTTGCGACTATATATTTTTTCCCTTCGCTCTCTTGAGCATGTTTGAGCAGCTTGGCGGTCGAGCCGACAACATCGGCAAGCATAAGCACCACTTTCTTGCACTCCGGATGTGCCAGCACCTCGGCGTCGGGATTAGCCTTTTTCAGTTCTATAAGCTTCTCCACCGAGAACTGTTCATGCACATGGCAGGCACCGTCCCACAGCACCATCTCCCGGCCTGTCATCCTGTTTATGTAGCTTCCTAAATTTCTGTCAGGTCCGAATATGATTTTCTCATCTTCAGGAAGCTGTTTCACGATCGACAGCGCGTTCGACGAAGTCACAACGATATCCGTCAGAGCCTTCACGGCTGCCGAGGTGTTCACATAGCTGAGCACCGTGTGACCGGGATGCGCCTTTATGAACTCGGCGAACTCGTCAGCCTGACAGCTGTCGGCAAGCGAGCATCCGGCATTCACGTCAGGCACAAGCACCGTTTTGTCAGGGCAAAGTATTTTTGCAGTCTCACCCATGAAATGCACACCGCAGAGCACTATCACATCCTCCTTGAGAGTGCGTGCTATCTGCGCGAGGCCAAGACTGTCCCCTATGAAATCCGCGAGGTCCTGTATCTCCCCCTGCTGATAGTAGTGGGCGAGGATCACCGCACCCCTCTCTTTTTTCAGCCTGAGGATTTCCTCCTTCAGTGATTCACCGCAGCTACACTTTTCGTCGGCTTTCATTATTATTTTATAATTTGAATTCTTTGAAAAAAATTTTCTGTAGTAATAGTAATGGATGTTGACAATGCTCCACAACTTTTCAGCTCTTGCCTTGCCTTTGTCACTTATCATCCGTCATCAGTGGGTTATACAAGCGTTATCTACACATGACCCTTTTAAGAATCAGCACACTACAGCTTTATAAACACACTGTTGATTTCTTGCAAAGTTAATAATTTTTACTTGTAAATAGTTTCAAAAGTGTAGAAAACCTTGTTTAGAAACACAACGTTGACCGATGATATCGTTCACGGTTCTCAACACTTAGTGGAGTTTTTTTTTTCATCGGCGCGAAGTGTTGATATGCACTATTGATATTTACAATGCTTTCTACACATTTTCATCATTATCCACACTTTGTTCACAGCTTATAAACACAATTTTTTATCTTTGCTATATGGAAAATCCGGTCGATAACATCAGGAAACAGATAGCCGCACGCAACGTGGCGCCAGTATATTACATTCACGGTGAAGAAGGTTTCTTCATCGATGAGATAGTGCGGCTCTTTTCAGACTATCTTCCCGAGGCCGACCGGCCTTTCAACATGTTCACATTCTATGCCGCCGAGAAGACTCCCGACGATGTTATGGATATATGCCGCCGTTATCCCATGATGGCCGATAGGTTGGTGGTGATTGTCCGTGAGGCGCAGACGGCAGGCGGACGATGGTTGAACAAACTGTCATCCTACGTGGCCGCCCCGTCGCCATCCACACTTCTTGTCATTGCTGCACGCGGTGAAAATCCTTCATGTAAGGAATTTACCACAGCGGTGAAAAAAGGCGGTGGAGTGGATATTGAATTTAAGAAAGAAAAAGAATCACACATCAATGCCTTGTTGATAGACTTTCTGGAGAAAAAGCGGCTTCGCTACGAGCCCAAGGCATTGGAGATGATAAAAGAATTTGTAGGCACCGACTTGTCGCGCATCTACAACGAAGTGGCCAAAATGAGTGTCGCGCTCGGTGAGGGAGCCACGGTTACCCCCGAGAGTGTCGAGAGCCTTATAGGTGTCAGCACCGAGTACAACAACTTTGAACTCAAGCACGCTTTGGCGGCAAGAGATTATGTAAAAGCCATAAAAATAACCAAGCATTTCACTGCAAATCAGAAAAACAATCCTTGGGCGATCACATCCGTCACACTTTTCGATCTCTTTTCATCAGCGTTGGTGGCCTACTACACCCCCGGGGGTGATCAGAACATAGTGAAAGCGCTTGGATTGAGAGGCACATGGCAGTTGTCCGATATATTGCTGTGCAAGTCTAAATATAACCCGTGGCAACTTATCGACATTATTTCGCTCATCCGTCGTTTTGATGCAGCAGCCAAGGGCAATGGCAGTCGCCGTAATGCCTATCTCTTGCAGGAAGAACTCATTATGGACATCCTCACATCCCCGGGACGCCGTTCATAATCATTACTACGCATTTGATTGTTTAACAATAAACATTGGATAACCTATGAAGAAATTAACACTGTTGTTTATAATGCTGTCAGCAATTATGCCTTCTATCATGGCACAGAATACAATATCAGTCACCGGCAAGTCCGAACTCACCGTTCAGCCCGATGAAGTCCATCTTCTTCTCACTGAAAAAGAGTATCATCGCATAGATTTCAAAGGCAAGGTATTCATCGATTATGGTGATTACTCATCAGGCATAACCTTTGACCAGTCACTTTATGAGTCAACTCTCCCCGATGCGAAATTTCAATTCAAGGTAGGCGACAAAGTTTATGAAGGCAGGAAAAAAGACATCAAGTACACTCTTGTGAGCATTGATGTGCTTGAGGATCGTGTGATCAAGGCAGCCGACAAAGCCGGGATAGCAAAAAAAGACATTAACATTTCAGAGCTTGGCGATTACTGGCGTTGGCGCAATGGTCCTTACACTGTATCGAAGCAGTATGATATAAAACTTCATAGCCCCGAGCAGCTCAATAAATTCATTTCAGCCCTCGACAAGCAGGGAGTATCATCCCTATCCTTTGGCGAGATGAAAAACAACGATATGGAGCAGTACGACCGCAAGGGGCGCATTCAGGCATTGGAAAATGCCCGCGACAAAGCCACCTACATGGTGCAGACCTTCAACGGCACACTTGCCGACCCACTCCAGATTGTCGATGGCAATATGCCTGTGACGACCACAGTTGTTCAGCCACGTATGCTCAAGGCCGCCGCGATGAATGACATGGTTGAGGAAGCAGCTTACGGAGTCATGGACGCCGGTACATCCCTTGAGTCACTCAATACCTTCCCCATGATTAGGAAAACCTACAACGTCAGCGTCATCTTCACCGTCACCTACCCCCAATAAAAATATTCCACTTCGCCCGTGAAACGGGCGTAACAACTGTCAGCACCGGGTGACCCGTAAGGGGAACCCGGTGTAAATTTTACATTAAATTAGAGCTGCGGAGCTGCGAAACACCTCTGCCTTCTTTGTCAACTAATGACATCATCCCCACATTACATTCTCTAAATTCCCTGTCTTATATCTTTTTGATGAATCTACGGCATATTTTCTCATGCCTTACTATCATGTATATCATGATGAAATTAAACACCGTCAGTTCGGCAGCAAAGTAAAGCCACGGCATCTTCACTACAAGCGCGATAAAAAGAGTGATGGCGCGCCAGTTGAAAGTGAGGATGTTGGTGTATTTCATCAGCGGTTTCGATGCAGCTCTGAATTCCTCTCTGAACCAGTCAGGTATATTGCCATCGGGCCATTTTTGTCTGATTTCCCGACGAAGTTTCTGCATCTCGGGGCTTGTAGCCTCCTGTTGGAGAGTATAACCTATGTAAAAAATTAAAGTCAGTTTTTTAAGCCATTTCCGTTTCGGGGTTTCTGCAAGCTGTTTCTTCAGATTATAGGAATTATCGAGTTCGCTTCCCGATCTTCCGTTGACAAAAAACAGATGAAATTGTCGGTAAATGTCAGCCATGGCAGCCTGTTTGCCATGACATAATCCGGCTAATACAGCCATGACCCATATTACCCACGGATATTCACTGAAAAACACCGATGTACGTGGTTCTCTAAGGCATATTGCTATGTAGATTGCGGCAAACCACAGATCCCCGGCCATACCGTCGAGTATTCGGCCGATGCGCGAGTACTGTTTGGTCATGCGGGCAAGCTGACCGTCGGCACTGTCAAATGAATTGGCCCAGATAAGCAGAAGCATTCCGAGCATATTGGTCCATAAATCATTGTAGTACATCATCACCCCGGCCGCCACACCTATGAAGATCGAGGCGATAGTGATGGCATTTGGGTGTATACCGAGCTTCTTTGCGATTATTGCCCATACATATCCTATCGGACGATAAAAGCACAAATCTATCGTTTCTTCTGTATCAGAGCTTTTTAGAGTGCTTTTATAATTTTCTTTAAGTTCTTTGATATTCATGTAGTGGATTACATTTTATTGGTGAAATGCCCGTGCATCACAAAATTTGTCATCGAGTGGGCTATTCGGTCAAACCGCGTGCGGCGGTACACGAAGTAACG
Organism: uncultured Porphyromonadaceae bacterium; assembly: GCA_947176995.1. Lineage (GTDB taxonomy): Bacteria > Bacteroidota > Bacteroidia > Bacteroidales > Muribaculaceae > JAFLTL01. The sequence continues at coordinate 21,028 of CAMWSY010000003.1, forward strand.
CTGCAAAGTAAAATTAAAACCGAGCGAGACTATGATTGCCACAAGCAGACGCGCTGCCGTGAAATATCCGTCAGGTTTGAAACCTATCGTTTCGAGAAGATGCCAGCGGCACAGAAGCCAGTACATCCCTTGCGTTCCACCGGCGTTAAGCAGCAGACTCCCCACCCATACCATTGCGAATTTAGCTGCAAGAGCCTTCCACGGGCAGTCATCTACCCTGAAAGTGAAGCGGTAATTGAGCATGAAATTCACTATGCCGCCAGCTATTGCACCTATCGCAGCCGAGATAAGCGGAGTAAGAAAAAGCCACTTGAACATTACGAAACTCACCACAAAGTCCACCAGTCCCGATGTTTGTGATGAGACCCCCGACCTGAGCAGGGTACTCACAAAATCGTTGCTGTAGACCAGATGGCGGCCCAGATGTTTTATTCTTCTGCGCATTGAAGTGATTGATTTACTCCTTGTTTTTTAATATCACTTCATTTTATCGCCTCTGCTTGATTTGTCGCAACACGTAGCGGGCTATGGCTGAGCTTGCCTCTTTGCGGCACGGTGCGAAACTGGGCCAGTCGTTCACATCTATGATCATCAGTTCACCGTTGGGCAGAAGCATACAGTCGCCGCCATACACATCTATTTCAAGAGCTTCAGCAGCCTTTTCACAGATCTCTTTCAACTTGTTCTCGTCAAAGTCAGCTTTCGACTCATCATCGGCATCAGGGCCATAGTGACGTGAATCCATTGGGAGAAACCAGTTGAAAAATCCCGTTCCCCTTATCCCGTAGAACCTTATCAGATCACCTATGACATGTTCGGTTATAAGCGCGCGCCTTATACCGCGCAGAAAATACTCATGCAGCACTTCTTGGGCTTCTTCAGCATGACGTACAAATGTCACGTCCTCCTTGTGCATCGAGTGAAAATCGGCCTGCTTTATCCAGCATTTTCCTATATTCAGTTCTTTCAACCGTTTAAGAGCCGATTTGTCAGTGTCTACTGTAAAATTCACTGGATATGGTATTGAGTTTCCCATGAGAATGCGGCTCATGCGCTCGCGCCGGCAATTCTCTATGCCATACCCTGAATTTACAACATACATCCCCTCCTTTTCAAGTTGTTCGAGACGTTCGACACATTTCGGTGAACGGCACATTGCCAGCACGCAATCCATCTCTTTTAATTCAGCGATGGCATTTTCATCCATTCCGCCGAATTGCTCCTCGCTGTATAGCCTGACCTCACAGCCGCGTTTACGCAACTGATCGCCTACGGCATTCATTATAGCCGCATCATTGCCTATGTGGTTAGGGGAATAGTCTCTTGCGCGCAGTATTCCCGCAATTCTTGCTGTTGACAAAACGTGATAGTGAGGTGATAAAATTTATATTAGTTCTGCAAAGATAATCAAGTTATTTTAATTCTGAGGGTATGTCATGAATGCTTTTTCAAGACTCCGATATCTCCGAGTTCTCCCACCAAGCCCGTGAAACGGGCGTAACAACTGTCAGCACCGGGTGAGCATAGCGAACCCGGTGAAAAGTGCATAGATACCCTTGAGCTGCGGAGCTGCGAAACATCCATAGAGTAGGAACGCACGATCCGTGCGTCCTCTTGATTATCAGCGTGCAACGCCCGTAGTTATATCACGACAGGCGCAGATCAAGTTCCTTAACAAAATCAGCCATTTGCGGATTCTTTTCAAGAAGATGCTGATATACTTCCCGGTCAGTCCATGTGCGTGGATTCCCTTCACCTGCATTTACCTCCACATTGAGTGTCACGAAATCATTGTTGAGATTTTTATGCAGATAGGGGAGAAGACGCGATTTTTCCTCCTCCATCATCACCCTTTGCAGTTCATTTTCCACAACGATGGTCAGGGTAGTGGTGTCGTCACCGATTTTCGGCATTGAGGCGCGCATTGTATTCACAAGGCGCTTTTCCGAGGGGCGTGCGTCCATGTAATCTTGCCACACCTCATGTAGTCGTTCGGTAGTGAACCGTGCGCTGTTGGTTTTGTTTCCTCCGCTCTGTGATTGTACCCTCTCGGGTGTCTTGTCATTGTTGATGTCGTTGATGTTGCGTAGCGACAGACCGCTGCTGCGCATCCCCCCCGTGCTCTTTATCTGCACGGTCGGTTGCGGGCGGCTTTGCCGTTGGGCAGACGGGGGAGTAGCCGTGGTAGACGGAGTCTGGGTTGTGACCGTGCGCTGTGTCTGTGGTTGCGGTGTAGCAACCGGTGTCGGTTTTGGTGTAACCGGAGTAGCCTGTGGAGCGGTGTTTGCAACGGTTGTTGTCGCTCTCACTGGTGCGAGACTGTCAAGATGCCCCTCCTCCTTCTCGCTAAAGGCGGGGGAGGGGCTTAGTAGTTGGCACAGTTTGATGAGCAGCAGCTCCGCAAGAAATGACTTGTTGGTGGCCTCGCGGTAATGCAGGTCGGCATCGTTGCAGAGACTCATGGCTTTATAGAAGAAATCGGCAGGAAATTTTGAGGCGGCTTCCGCCATAAGTTTCTTCTCCTCTTCGGGTGCATCCACAAGCTGAAGTGTGCGGGCATCGCGGGCAGCCATCATGTCGCGTAGCCACGATGCAAGGCCGTTGATGAAAAAGTGGGTGTCAAATCCCTTGTCCCTTATCTCCTTGAACACAAGCAGAGCAGCCCCCGGGTCAGCTGTGGCAAACGCATCGCACAACCGTTTGAAATAACTTCCGTCGAGCACGTTAAGGCTCTCTATGGCAGCTTCGTATGTGATGTGACCCCGCGTCGAGGCAGCCACTTGGTCAAATATCGAGAGAGCGTCACGCATCGCGCCGTCGGCTTTCGATGCGATCACCCCGAGAGCCGACCTTTCCGCCTCTATTCCCTCCTGCCGGGCCACATCGGCAAGATGATCCGTTATGTCATCCGGAGTGATGCGGGCGAAATCATATATCTGACACCTTGACAGTATCGTCGGGATGATTTTGTGCTTTTCCGTCGTGGCAAGAATGAAAATAGCGTATGATGGCGGTTCCTCAAGTGTTTTCAGAAACGCATTGAAAGCGCTCGACGACAGCATGTGCACCTCGTCGATGATGAAAACCCTGTATTTTCCTGTAGTGGGGGGGATCAGCACCTGATCCACGAGATTGCGTATATCGTCTACGCCGTTGTTAGATGCGGCATCCAGTTCCACTATATTGAGCGACCGCCCCTCATTGAAAGCGCGGCACGAGTCGCATTCGTTGCACGGATTGCCGTCGGCTGTCGGATTGGTGCAGTTTATGGTTTTTGCAAAGATTCTCGCGCACGACGTCTTCCCCACGCCTCGCGATCCGCAGAAAAGATAAGCGTGAGCCAGCCGGTTGGTTGCTATCGCGTTTCGCAGAGTCATCGTCAGAGCCTTCTGGCCGATCACTGCGTTGAACGTCGACGGACGGTATTTTCGTGCCGAAACTATATACTGATTATTTTCCATCACCCAAATGTAGTCAAATAAAGACAATTATTTGAACCAAAACCACCCTAAATTTATGAAGTATGGATTATTTTCATAAATTTGCATTCTATGGATGAGAAAGCAGACAATACCATATTCAATGATCCTACCGGAAAGTGGACCGAGATAGAGCATCTTCCCGAGTGGGATGAGAAATTTTATCATGTCTACACGGCCAAAAAATTTGGAAAGTGGGTCATGATGAAAACACTGCGCCCGGAGTTGCGCGACGACCCCGATATGCAGGCCATGATTGAAAAAGAGTTTGAGGTGCGTTATAATTTGGCGAGCCCCAACATTATCATGATTAATGATTTCGATGATGTGCCTGGAGTCGGACGCGCCATTATCACCGATGATGTCTACGGTGATTCACTGGCTAAACTCATAGACAAAGGCGAGGTTGACGAGTCGATACTCATTAAGGTAAACACCTGTCTGGTCGACGCGCTCGACTACATTCAGCAGAACCACATCGTCCATCATCAGCTCACCCCCGAGCGCATCATCTTCACCGAGAATATCCGTAACCTCAAGGTGATTGATGTTGGGTTCGATCAGCTTGACCATCTTTCACGTCAGGACACACGCAGTGATATCGTGGCGTTTGGAAAAATACTTCAGACGACACTTGATGCCTGCCCCCCCGAAGTGGCGCAGAGACATTCCCGCTGCCGCAAAGTGGCGCAGAACGCCATTGCCGGGCACTACTCCGACGTGCAGGAACTCAAGATGGCCCTCAATGACCGCAAGGCTTCACGCCTCGGTGTGTTGATTGCGATATTTCTTGTCATTATGATTGTTGTGTTGGCATGGCTCACATCGGTTGTCCACCATGCACAAACCCTGTAATTATGCTTAATTATGTCGATTGAAGTGCATCCCGTAGCTCCTGTGAAAGAGCAGCTTGCCAAATTCGTCGAGTTTGGCATACGTCACTACGACGGCAACGACGCATTTGTGCCGCCGCTTGTATCCGATGATATAAAGACACTGCGCCCCGACAAGAACCCTGCTTTCGACTATTGCGAGGCCCAGTCATTCATGGCCTATCGCCGCGGTGTGCCGGTCGGGCGCATCACAGGCATAATAAACCACAAGGCCAATGAGAAATTTGGCGAGAAAGTCATGCGTTGGGGCTTCGTCGAGTTCATCGATGACGACAAGGTTGTCGATGCGCTGTTCAAGGCCGTCAGCCGTTGGGGAGCCAAAAAAGGGATGACTGAGATGATAGGCCCCATGGGATTCACCGATCTCGACCATGAGGGTATGCTCGTCGACGGGTTCGAGTATCTCGGCACGATGGCCACGATCTACAACTATCCCTACTATCCGCAGCAGATGGAGCGCCTTGGGATGAAAAAAGAAGTTGACTGGATCGAGTACCGCATTGATATACCCGACGGAGTGCCTGAAAAGATGCAGCGCATCGCCGACATTGTTAAGAAAAAATATAACCTCCGCACAGTCCCCTACACATCGCGTAAAAAGCTCAAACAGGACTACGGACAGGAGCTCTTCCGTCTAATCAACGAAGCCTACGACGGTCTCTACGGCTACACCGCGCTCACCCCGAAGCAGATTGATTATTACATCGACGAATACCTGTCGATGTTGCGTCTCGACCATGTGGTTGTCATTGTCGATGAGTACGACCGTCTGGTTGGCGTAGGCATAACAATGCCTTCACTCTCGAGGGCATTGCAGAAAAGCAAGGGAAAACTTTTCCCCTTCGGATGGTATCCACTCTTGCAGGCTATCAAAGGCAAGACCGACCGTGTCGATCTCCTGCTTGTAGCCGTGAAGCCCGAGTATCAGAACAAAGGCGTCAACTCCCTCCTTTTTGCCGAACTGATACCCGTCTACAAGAAATGCGGCTACCGCTACGCCGAGACAAACCTCGAACTTGAGAATAACCAGAGCGTGCAGAAACAGTGGGAATACTTCGACCGCATCCAGCATCGCCGCCGTCGTGTCTACCGTATGCCCATACCTCCTGTAGCAGCTTCTCCCGATAAAAAAGCACAGTCATAAATTCTGATTGAAAGAAAAATGAGAACATCATATAAGAGAGTCCTTCTCAAACTCAGCGGTGAGTCGCTCGCCGCCGGAAGCGGTCACGGCATCGACACAACCCGCCTCAACCAGTATGCCGCACAGATCAAGGAAGCCGTTGAAAGCGGTGTGGAAGTTTCCATCGTCATCGGCGGTGGCAACATCTTCCGCGGGCTCAAGGGTGCTTCGCAGGGCTTCGATCGTGTCAAAGGCGACCAGATGGGTATGCTTGCCACTGTCATCAACTCGCTTGCGCTTAGTTCCGCTCTGGAGGCGATCGGTCAGAAAGCCACCGTATTCACTGCCATCAATATGTTCCCGATAGGCGAGCATTACAGCAAGTGGAAAGCCATCGACGCCATGAAAGCCGGTCGTGTCGCCATCCTGTCGGGAGGCACAGGCAACCCGTTCTTCACCACCGACACCGGTGCGGCGCTCCGTGGAGTCGAGATCGAGGCCGATGTGATGCTCAAGGGAACACGTGTCGACGGTGTCTATACCGCCGATCCCGAGAAAGATCCCACAGCCGTGAAATTCGATGAGATTACCTACGACGAGGTCTACAACCGCAACCTTAAAGTGATGGATCTCACTGCCACCGCGCTCTGCAAGGAAAACCGCCTTCCCATCATTGTCTTTGACATGGACACACCCGGAAACCTTGCCAAAGTTCTTGCCGGAGAGAAAACCGGTACACTTGTCTATTGATTATAAACTCAAACACGCATATACAATGGATCCTAAGACCTACCTCAGCGACGCTGAAGAGAAGATGGAACTCGCAGTCGAGTATCTTGACGAGTCACTCGCACATATACGTGCCGGAAAGGCAAATCCCAAAATTCTCGACGGTATCCGTGTCGACTACTACGGCAGCGCGTGCCCCATTTCCAATGTGGCAAACATCAGCGTGCCCGATGCCCGCACAATCACCATCACACCGTGGGAGAAATCCATGTTCCGCGAGATAGAGAAAGCAATCATCAATTCTGAGCTCGGCATCACACCTGAGAACAACGGTGAGGTGATCCGCATCTCCATCCCGCCACTCACCGAGGAGCGTCGCCGCCAGCTTGTGAAGCAGTCAAAAGCCGAGGCTGAGCAGGCCAAGGTGTCAATCCGCAACGCTCGCCGCGAGGGCATCGACGGTCTCAAGAAAGCCGTGAAGCAGGGTATGCCCGAGGATGTGGAGAAAGACGCTGAAAACGATATGCAGAAACTCCACGACCGCTTCATGAAGCGCATCGACGAGCTTTTTGCTGCCAAGGAAAAAGAAATTCTCACCGTCTGATTTTTGATGCAGACCGTATTGTTCCATTCCACCGTTTTCGGGCCGATACATAGCCGCCGTCTCGGCGTCTCGCTTGGAATAAACCTGTCGCCCGACGACGGTAAAATATGCTCTTTCGACTGCCTCTACTGTGAGGCAGGCTTCAACGCACAGGGACCCGGCACGACCGGGTTCCCTTCGATGGAGCGTCTCAGTCACGACTTGCGCGTCAAGCTCGCCGACATGAAGCGGCAGGGCAGCAAGCTCGACGTCATCACATTCTCAGGAAACGGTGAGCCTACGCTGCACCCGCAGTTTCCCGAGGCGATTGATATTGTCACCGCTTTGCGTGACGAGTTTTATCCCGATGCGAAAATAAGCGTGCTCACCAACTCCACACGCATCGACCGTCCTGAAGTAGTCGATGCGCTCAGGCGGGCCGACAACGCCATCCTCAAGCTCGATTCCGCCCTGACACCCACCATGAGGCTCATCGATCGTCCCAATTCCCCCGGTTTTACCTCTGAGGGAGTTATTGCCCGGCTTGAGGACTTCGGTGAGAAAGCCATAATCCAGACGATGCTGCTGCGCGGAGAGTATGATGGACAGGTAATCGACAACACTACCGACGAGGAAGTGGATGCGCTTGTGCAGGCCGTCATGCGCATAAAACCGCGTGAGGTCATGCTTTACACCATCGACCGTCCCACACCTCTTGCCACTCTTTCCAAGGTCTCTCCCGACGACCTCGAGCGCGTCGCCCGTAAGTTGCGCGACCATGGCATTACAGTAGCCACCGCCGGCTAAAACACACCACCATTTATGTCCGTAGTTGAACCAACACCGGTTTTCCCCGCGCCCCTCGCTCAGGGCGACCGCATAGCCATTGTTTCTCCGGCCGGATCAATAGAGGCCAAGCACGTTCATGCAGCCGTTAAGGTTCTTGAGCAACAGGGCTGGCGCCCCTACATAGGCGACTACGCTTTGGGCAAGAGCGGCTCCTACAGCGGCACAGGCACAGAGCGATTCCATGACCTGAGCCACGCCCTCAACGATCCGTCAGTGCGCGCCATTATCTGTAGCCGCGGAGGTTACGGTGCTGTTCATTTGCTCGACCGCCTTGATGCCCTCCCCGTTCAGCGTGATCCCAAGTGGATTGTAGGTTTCAGTGATATTTCGGCACTCCATGCCCTCATGGCGCGCAAAGGCATTGTGTCCGTTCATGCGCCCATGACCAAGGACATAGCCCGCGGAGCCGATGATCCCGACAATGCTTCGCTTTTCAGCATCCTGCGCGGCGAGAAACCAACACACAAATTCCCATCCTCAAAGTTCGACCGTCCCGGCCTTGCCACCGGCCGGCTTCTTGGCGGAAACCTTGCAGTGATCGCCGACCTTATCGGCACGCCGTTCGACGTCATTCAGCCCGGATCGATTCTTTTCATTGAGGACATAGAGGAGCCCATCTACAAGACCGAGCGCATCCTTTACCAGCTCCGTCTGTCAGGAAAAATGGCCTCGTTGGCCGGACTGATGGTCGGGCAGTTCACCGGCTATCGCCCCAACGCCAACTACACCCTCATGGAGGAGATGATAGCCGACATGGTGTCACCCTATGATTTTCCTGTGGCCATGAACGTCCCGTTCGGTCACGTCGAGCATAATATACCCCTTGTTTCGGGAGCTAAGACAACGCTGCGCGTCACTGTTGGCGATTCCAACAGCATAGTCACATGGTAACGAGCCGGCGGCCCGGTGGTGTAAACTCATTTAGCGGTTAGGTTGTTAATATCTATACCAGAGTGACCGTGTCACTTATGCCACCACGTCTTCAACTGTTTGCTATCATGTCACCAGCTCACAAGAAAATATTTCTGAACCTCCTGCACACCATGGTACTGGTGTTGTCGGTGATTCTCATCATCTACATTTCGGTCGATTCAATCCGCGACCGTGACTTCTTGCAGAATCATCACTACATGGTATTCCAGTTCTGGGTGTGCGTGGCCTTCATTTTCGACTTCTTTGCCGAGTTGTGGATGGCCGACAGGAAATGGGACTATGTGCGCCACAGGTGGTATTTTCTTCTCCTCTCCATCCCCTACCTCAACCTGCTCCCTTTCACCGGCTGGCTTGTTACTAACGAGGAACTCTACTTCTTCCGCTTCATCCCCTTGGCGCGCGGTGGCATGGCACTCAGCATTGTCATAGGCTACATATCCAAAAACCGCTTCCTCGGGATGCTTGTGACCTACGTGTCGATTCTCGTTCTTGTCACCTATTTCGCCGCGCTTGTATTCTATCAGAAAGAGGGCGGGGGAGTCAACTCGGCGGTTACAAACTATTGGGACGCCTTCTGGTGGGGATGCTCGCAGGTCACCACTCTCGGATGCGACATATATCCCGTCACCCCCGTCGGAAAAATACTCTGTTGTGTGCTCTCTGCGATGGGCATAGTCATGTTCCCTCTTTTCACTGTCTATGCCACCGATGCCATTCAGCGATACTACAACCGCAATAAACAAGCTAAAAACAAAGCCTGACCATGCATACACTCCCTACCGACTCACTGATACCCTCCCATGCCATAGCCACCGGCATTCTGGCCTTTATCCACAAGATGCTTGATGCCATCGGGCTTGGTGACGTGCGCCGCCTCGACGATGTGCTCTACTCCGTCGTGATTCTTGTCGTGGCTTTGTTTGTGGCCATGCTTGTGAGGCGCGCCGCTATAGCGATAGTGCGCAGAATACTCCGTATGCGCAACAGTCAGCTCGCACAGCAGATCATCGACCTGCGCATAGGCACCAAATGCACCCACATTCTCACCCCTCTGGTGATAATGTCATTCATTCCGTGGGCATTTCAGGCCGACCATGCGATTCACTCCATCCTCATCCGCATCCTTGTAGTGTGGCTGTATATAGCCTTTGCTATCGGCATCAACAGCCTGCTGTCGCTTATATGGCTTCGTTTCGACAACCGCGAGAACGAGAAGAAACACCCCTTGCGCGGACTCCTCATCTCTGCCCACGGAGTAGTCTGGGTCATTACCGCCATTGTCTCTATCGGAGTGGTGATTCAGAAAGATCCACTTACTCTTCTCACCGGCATGGCTGCAATGTCGGCCGCGTTGCTCCTTATCTTCAAGGACAGCATTCTCGGCTTCGTTTCAGGCATCCTGCTATCGCAAAACGACATGATCCGCGTGGGCGACTGGATTGTCGTGCCCAACACCCCCGCCAACGGCTCGGTCGAGGACGTCACCCTCACTGTTGTGAAAGTGCGCAACTGGGACAATACACTGGTCATGCTTCCACCCTACACACTCATTTCCGGCTCGTTCCAGAACTACCGCGGAATGTTTGAGATCGGACGCCGTCTTATCGAAGTTAACTTCTTGGTCGATATGTCGAGCATCTTCAACGCCGACAGTGCATTCATTCAGCGCATTGTGCAGAAATATCCTCAGATGCAGTCATTTGTCGACGACGCCCTTAAAAACGGCCAGCCCTTCAACGGAGGCACCGCTCCCGTCAACGGCTCCATCGAGACCAACGCCGGCCTTTTCCGCGCCTATCTCTGCGAGTACCTTCTCAAGCACCCGTGCATCTCCTCGCAGGAGTACCTTATCGTGCGCATTATGCCTCCCACAGCTCAGGGAGCACCCCTTCAGGTGTGGTGTTATGCCGACGGTGATGCCACCTCGTGGGTAAAATATGAATCCGTCCGCACCCAGATCATCGAGCACGTCGTAGCCACCGCCCCCGAGTTCGGCATTGTCATCTACAACGCTCCCGACCGCAACACATTTGAGCTTAAAGACCCCACATCCTCCCAAAACGCTCCTGCCGTCGCCTCTTCACCATCATCGGCTGCAGCTGCACCCTCACAGCCATCACAACCACCAGTAGCAAATGAGTAAAAAACTCACCGGGGCTGAGAAAGAGGTACGTCGGCGCTTGCGTCGGCGTTTCCGCCTTTCGCTCACCGACGAAAACACCTTCTCCCACATTCTGCATCTGCGGCTTTCCATGCCGGGGCTTATCGTCACCGCCGTCATCGCTGCCATCGTTCTTGCCATTGTGGGCATATCCCTTATAGTGAATACCCCAATGAGGGCAATTCTCCCCGGTTATCTGCGCAACGCCGAGCGTCGCCAGTACGAGCAGACAGCCGCGCGCATCGACAGCATTGTCACCGAGACATCCGTGCGCAATAAGTACGTCGACAACCTCCTTGCCGTTATGACCGGCGATCTCGACACAGAGCTGCCCCAGTTGCCCGTCGACACCCTTTCGCGCCTCTACACCCTTGATTCACTCGCCAAGGCATCCGAGGCCGAGAAAGAATTTCTCGACAAATATCGTGAGCGTGAGCGGTTCAACCTCTCGGTTATGTCACCCATCGTCGCTCAGGGCATGAAATTTGTGAATCCACTTGAGGGAGCCGAGTTGCGTTTGCCCGAGAAAAATCAGGATCCCCGCCATGCCGACTTTGATGCACTTGCCACGCAGCCCGTATCATCCATTTATCGCGGCACCGTGCTCGACGTCTTCAATTCCCCTGCCGACGGCATAGTCGTCATGGTGCAGCACCCCAACGACTTCGTGAGCCGTTACACCGGCATCACATCATCCTTTGTGTCGCGTGGCGACAAAGTAGTATCCGGCCAGCGCCTCGGCCTTGTCGAGCGCGACAAAGCCAAGAACCTCAATCGCCCCGCCTTCGAGCTTTGGTACAACGGCACCCGCGTAAATCCCCGCGACTACATCCCCTTCTGACCCACTATCTTTTAGGCTGACGGTTAAAGCGGTATTGCACATGGAAAAGAACGTAGGCCGGCACAACGTTGGTCACGACTTCGGTGCGCGCCTGAGCATTGACCGTGTAGGTAATGTTGCTTAGCTGCCGGAGCATGTCGTAAGCATCCACGGCAAGGATCATCGAGCCTTTCATTACCGACTTTGTGAGCCGTGCGTTCCACACCACATCCGACGTGTTGAGACGCGAATCAGTGAAACCGCGGCGGGTATAGACGTTCAGATCGGTTGATATACCGAATCCGGCGGGAAGAACAAACACACCTGATGCACCGTAGCGTGCGGTCAGGGATGTGAAATTGCTGAATCCCGAATCTTTGCTGCGGTAGTCGTTGAGACGCACCTCGCCAAGAGCAGATATGCGGTTTTCTCCAAATTTGTAACCGATATTCAACTTCTCTTCAAAAGCGAGGTCTTTCACATAGCGGCGCTTCTGATCGTCTGCATCAAAAGTCACATTGTCGGTAACTGCGGATGTACCTATCAAATCAACGCTGTTTATATAGCTTCCTGTGGTTGTGGTCTTAAAATCAAACTTGCCGCCGTTGCCGAATGGCGTAAAGAACTCATATTGTGCGTTGCTTTCCCAATTTCCGTCGACGTTGAAGGGATGATAATATCTGACACCCGTCACGGTGTTGAACACATATCCTTGAGTGATCGCGCTCTGCATAAACCGCGCGTTTAGACTGACGTTATGGTACTTTTGTCCCTTCAAAGGCTTGCTGAGACTGAACATCACCATTTGTGTGAGCGAATGCTTCAGGTCAGGATTGCCTATATACATATTCATGGGATCGATCTGTGGCAGAGTCACCATGCTCTGCATAGGCGCATCCTTGCTCTCAAGACCATATCCAATGTAGCCAAACGTGCCGTCTTGCCCCATAAGCTGAATGCCTCCGTTAGCTCCCGGCAAAACCGATGACCGCTTAAGTTTTGTGGGTATTTCTGCACCGATATATCTGTAGTTACGGTTGGAGAATTTAAGATCCAGAGGTTCAGCGTGTATATTTATGGCATACTTTTCTGAGATTTTTATAGGTGTCACATGTGAGAAGCTGGCAGAGACACCGTGGGTGTTGTTCAACAGCTTGCTGTTATAACTTAGATCAGGCGAAAACACCGGTGCGAAACCGGGGAGTGCCTGTACATCGGCGATCGTGATTGCCTCAGTGTCCCCCGACAAGTCCCAATCGGCGGCACTCGACACATTTGATCTGTTGGTTGTGCGAGTGTTCTCAAATGTATATGAGAATATCACTCTTGAACGTTGCCAGTCAAGATCCCAGTAATATGATGTTTCCCCTTTAAGCTTCCGGGTATTGTCGGGAGCAAGATCGCGTTGCTGAAAGTCCTGCGTTGTAGGAATCAGATTCGTTGAATGATTTACGATATAAAGCTGGGCTACATTATCTTTCTTCTCGTCATAGCTTCCGTAGAAATTGAAATTCAGCACTCCGTGTCCCGCATTAACTGATGTTTCGACCGGAACCATAAGACTCGTCAGATGCCCGTTCAAAACGCTCTTACTGATATTGCGATATATTAGTGTATCGGCAAGCCCCGTGTAGCCTCGGTAAATATTATCCAGCAAGCCTTCTGTAACGTTTTGTACCTCATCTCTGAACAAAGCCGACACATCCGATCCCTCTGACTTGTTCTTCTGATATGTCAGTCTCGGTGCTACCGTGATAAAACCTTTCTTGTTGAATCCTAATCTCAGATGATGATTGGTTGTTAATTCAAGTTTTTTTGCATGTGAATTATTGAACGAGTACAAGTAATTGTTTCCACCGGGCAGGAAATTTTCGGTAGTTGTCGTTTTACGTATATCATCATCCGTATGCTTTACATCTGTATTACCGGAAATATGCCATTTGTTTGCTTGTCCATCAGCCATATATGTTATACCACCCAACTTTGTACTACGCAACCCGGGCTGAATCATGTCGGGAGTCCATTCTTCTGTATTAAAGGGAGATGAGAGATTATTCATCCCTGCACGTAAGTTGAAGTACACATTATCAGAAAACAGCACTGCAAACAGTTTGCCAAGGTAACGATCTTGTGTGCCATAACCGGCCTCAGCATTGATGTTCCATCCGGTCGAATATTGTCTTTTCAATCTCACATCCATTGAGAATCTCTTTTTGTCCATCTCGCGGCCAAGAATCTCATTCCTTGCAGTGTTTTTTTCGTATACGGCAATATCTTTTACGGTGTATGCGCCGATGTTTTCAAGCATGAGCTGTCGGTTGCCGTTGAAAAGATCCTTGCCGTTGAGCAGCAGATCATCTACTTTGCGACCGTTGACTGTAATTTCGCCGTTGTCTTTAAGCGTGACACCGGGCAACTGCTTGATAAGTGCATCGATCATCGACCCCTCGGCAAGCACAAACTCCGATGCGTTGTAGACGAGGGTGTCCCCTTTGTGATAGAAAAGTATTCTCGATGACGTCACGGTGGCCTCCTCAAGCTGACGGTGCATCTTTTTGTGGATGCGTACCTGATCGAGTTTCACGTTTTTAGTCACGTCACGCAGATCAATCTCTATGAAAGCGGGTTCATATTCCGGATCTGCCATATATCCGGCGTCTGTCTTAAGATCGGAAGATGTGGGGCACACAGTGACTTTATAAACCTTACCCGGCGCAAGCATCAATCTCCCTTGACCCTCTCTCCATAAATCTGCGTCAAGATTTGTTTTTGCTGAATCAGTTACGTTATAGACTTCTATTATAAACGGATCTACCACCCGCTCTGAAAGTGAATAGACCACCTCAAACTCCACCTTTACAGTTTTTTGTTTTTCTGTTTTTACTCCTGCAATTGATAAAAGTGGGAAAAGCAAAAAGCATAAGAGTGATAATTTGATATTTTCAGGTATCATAAACAGGTTGAATTAAAATTTTTGCAAAAATAAAAAAAATGTTGCGTAGAAAAATATGCAACAAAAAATATCACACCATCATCATAAATATCGGTAGGACAGTTTCTGTCGGCTACGACCACAGGATGCCCCGTATCGTCCATTTCATGTAAAGAGGGGGGACTGATTTACCGGCTTATAGTCATATATTCCCCCTGCATCCCGCCGCCGACGATATATCGCTGCAACCCGTAGCCGTCATGCGCCGCTTTTCCTGAAAGCGGATGCCCGTAGTTGGTGTATATGTCATAAACGCTTCCGCATTTCGGGCAATAGGCGTTGTTAGCTTCATGATCCACCGTGATTCTCACGGTGGCCGACCGCTCCACCGGGCACGCCAGATCGTAGGCCACAGGATTGCCATGTATGTCCCCGACAAGCAACACGCCGCCAAACCCCGTGTAGGTCAGCGACGTGTATGGAAAATTGTCAGGAATCCTGTCCTGTTTGATAAAGATACGGCTGTCGAGAGCCCCGCTCACACCGTAGGCCTCCCATTGCGATTGCGTCTGAAATGCGATTCTGACGGGCGAGGATGGAATGCGGTCGTCATCCACGGTCGCACATCCATTCGACAATAGCATTGCGCCTACGGCCACTAAAACGCCCAAAAATCGCATCCTCATCATATACCCAAGAGCGAGTCCACGGCCTTGTGCCATCTGGCGAAATCCATGCGGCCGAGTTGAGCCTTCATGCGTGCGCGCAGGCGGTCGTTGCCGAGATTGCCCGTCGAGCCGATGTGGGTGTGATGCAGAGTCTTGTCGGGTGTGAATTCCCCACGCTCGATTGCCAGTCCCACCTGCTTGTAGGCATCGCGGAAAGGCACTCCCTCCTTCACGAGGCGGTTCACCTCCTCCACCGAGTACATCAGATCATATCTCGGGTCATCCGACGCGTTGCGGTTCACGGTCATTCCGCCGATCATGCGGCCGGTCATGTCGAGTATGTCGATCAGAGTGTCGAAAGTAGGCAGGAAATTCTCCTTTATGAGCTGAAGATCGCGGAAATATCCCGAAGGCAGATTCGACGTTATGAGAGTGATCTCGTAGGGGAGAGCCTGAATCTTGTTGCATTTGGCGCGCGTGAGCTCAAACACATCGGGATTCTTCTTGTGCGGCATGATCGACGACCCGGTGGTGTATTCGTCAGGCAGCTTGATAAATCCGAAATTCTGTGAGTTATACAGGCACGCATCCATGGCGAGCTTACCCACGGTAGCAGCGATATTGCCGAGAGCCTGCGCCACGATGCGCTCCGTTTTGCCGCGTCCCATCTGGGCGTAGACGGCATTCACAGCCACTGACTCAAAGCCCATAAGCTCAGTGGTGAGATCGCGGTCGAGCGGAAACGACGACCCGTAGCCCGCAGCCGATCCGAGCGGATTGCGGTTCACCACATCGTATGCAGCCGAGAGCACGGCGATGTCATCCGTCAGCCCTTCGGCGTATGCTCCGAGCCACATTCCCACCGACGACGGCATAGCCACCTGCAGATGAGTGTAACCCGGTATTGTCACGTCGGCATACTTGTCGCTCTGGCTCACCAGTATGTTGAACAGGCGTTCTACACCCTCTGCGACTTCCTCGATTTTGGCGCGCATCATCAGTTTCAGGTCCACGAGCACCTGATCATTGCGCGAGCGTCCGGAGTGGATTTTCTTGCCGATATCACCGAGGCGGTTGGTGAGCATCAGCTCCACCTGTGAGTGAATATCCTCTATGCCCGGTTCTATCACAAAATCCGGTTGAAGCACCTCTGAGTGGATTTCCCTGAGATTTGCGGTCAGCACGGTCAGCTCATCGGCTGTCAGCAGCCCGATTTTCTCAAGCATGGTGATATGTGCGAGCGAACCTATCACATCCCACTCCGCGAGATAGAGATCCATTTCGCGATCCTGTCCTACCGTATAGCGATCCACATCAGAATCTACCTCAGTGCTTTTTTCCCAGAGTTTCTTTGCCATATATTATTTTATAAATGTTTCATTTAACATGTAGGGACGCACCACGGTGCGTCCGTCTGATTTTATTGTACTACAAAATTGCGGCAAAAAATCGGTAACTACAAATTAACTCCATTGATCAATATCATTGTAGGGACGCACGGTTCGTGCGTCCTCCTGAATATCAGCTTGCAACACACGTTTATCCTCCACACCTCCGACCCGTCCCTCCCTCGACATGCCTCCGAGCCCTCTGATATCTCCGCGTTCTCCTTGACCATCGGGCGGGGACGCACCTGTAAGAGACAAACTTATCTTAGTCCATTCGCATAGACCCATGAATAAAATTCCTCTTTTGGAGGCTTTGTGTATTCATAATCTAAACAAGCTGGAGTTGTCTCAATAATATTTATCGATTGTTTAAGAACTTCCTCAATTGATTTGCCGGCAATATCAACTTCCACTTCGTTGATAAGTGGATTCCGCTTGATATTTTTTTCGTTCATATTTTTCTGTAGTTCAAAATCTATAAGTCCATTGTTGGGGCGGTTTCTCATTTGTTCTTGAATCTGATGTATATCACTGCATATAAGTTTTATCGTTATAAAATCAGTTCCCCTAAAAACAATGGGGATGTCAGCCGTCCTTAAATCGTCTATATCAGAAGCAATTATATTTTTATAACCGAGTCTATGAAAGCACATTAGCATTGCCACCTGATTTTCCCAACAGGTAAGTTCTTCAAGTTTACCGGTCATTGGCTCTCTGCCGTCTCGTGAAATAAATTCAGGCACCATATTCTGTTCAATACACGTTGTTTTGTAGTGCCCGAGCAGTCCGTTAGCCAAAGTGGTTTTGCCTATGCCACTTGCTCCTGTAATAAAAATAAAATCTTTCATATGCTTTCTCTCATAGACCACAATTTCTACCCTGCTCATACTACAGGACGTGCAATTCTAATAGCAAAGTACCCGTTGACAGGAAATCGAATTGGGATTTATAATTACAGGGAGCCGATTTTTCGGCTCCCTGCTTGTGAAATTGATATTTTTATTCGTCAATGTCGATCGAGAAATCATCTGGGAGGTCGGCGTCAAAATCAAAATCATCGCCGCTCTTTTCATTCTCCTCATTCTTCTCCTCGGTCTCCTCTGCATCGTCGTCATCATCACTCTCCTTAGATGATGCTTTCTTTTTCTTCTTGCCGCTATGCTCCTCCTCATATAGAGCTTTGAGAATCTTCTCTTCAAGCTCGTCGGCAAGTTCGGGGTTGTCGTCGATAACGCCCTTGGCAGCTTCGCGTCCCTGAGCAAGTTTCGACCCGTCGTAGCTGAACCATGAGCCGCTCTTCTTGATGATGTCCAGCTCCACGCCAAGGTCAAGAATCTCGCTCGAGCGGGAAATGCCCTCACCGAACATTATGTCGAACTCGCAGCGCTTGAAAGGAGGCGCAACCTTGTTTTTCACCACTTTCACTTTAGTGTGGCGGCCGATCACGTTGTCATCCTCTTTAAGAGAGTTGGAGCTACGTATGTCTATGCGTACCGAGGCATAAAATTTCAGGGCGTTGCCGCCGGTGGTCGTCTCCGGGTTGCCGAACATCACGCCTATCTTCTCACGCAGCTGGTTGATGAAGATGCAAGTAGTGTTTGTGCGTGATATAGTGCCGGTGAGTTTACGCATTGCTTGCGACATGAGGCGGGCGTGCAGACCCACATTCTTGTCACCCATCACTCCCTCGATTTCAGCTTTCGGCGTAAGGGCGGCCACAGAGTCGACAACGATGATGTCGACAGCCGATGAGCGTATCAGTTTCTCTGTGATTTCAAGAGCCTGTTCGCCATTGTCGGGTTGCGAGATAAGCAGATTATCGGTATCAACGCCAAGAGCGTCGGCATAGAAGCGGTCAAAAGCGTGCTCCGCGTCAATCAGGGCAGCCGTTCCTCCGGCTTTCTGGCACTGCGCGATTGCGTGCAGCGCAAGAGTGGTCTTACCCGACGATTCCGGGCCGAATATCTCGATGATACGTCCCTTAGGGAAGCCGCCTACTCCCAGAGCGTAGTTAAGTCCTATCGATCCGGTGGGGATTACCTCGATCTTGTCGATTTTCTCCTCACCGAGTTTCATGATCGAGCCGTGACCATGATCCTTTTCTATCTTTGCAAGCGCTTGTGCAAGAGCCTTGGCCTTCACGTCGCGGGGATCGGCTGCGGCCGTGTCCTTGCTCGCTTTTTTGCCTTTTGTGGTCTTACTGGTCTTTTCCATGTATCTTGTGTTTTTTATTTTTCTGTTATCGTTGTGCTGCAAAGATAAAACAATGCATGGGCAGTTCTACTGCACAGCGAAGTTATTGTGTGTTAATTCTTGCTCCCCTCCTGATAATATCGGCACACATCTCTCAGCCCGCATTCAAGGCAAAGCGGCCGGCGTGCTTTGCACACATATCGCCCGTGAAGTATCAGCCAGTGATGTGCCCGTGCCAGCTTCTCCTTTTCAAATCCCTCGGTCAGAGCCTTTTCTGTTTCAAGCGGAGTCCGTGATCCCGTAGTCAGGCCAAGGCGCTCGCTCACCCTGAAAACGTGAGTGTCTACTGCCATTGCAGCCTGTCCGAACACAACCGACAGGATCACGTTGGCGGTTTTGCGTCCGACTCCCGGCAGCTTGGTCAGTTCGTCGATACTCGACGGCACTTCGCCCCCATATTTTTCAGTCAGCATCTCGGCCATACCCTTCAGCAGCTTGGCCTTGTTGTTGGGATAAGTGACCGACTTGATA
Organism: uncultured Porphyromonadaceae bacterium; assembly: GCA_947176995.1. Classification (GTDB taxonomy): domain Bacteria; phylum Bacteroidota; class Bacteroidia; order Bacteroidales; family Muribaculaceae; genus JAFLTL01. Next base: position 40,310 of record CAMWSY010000003.1, read on the forward strand.
TACTCCCTGATTTCATCGACCGGAGCAGCCGCCATAGTCTTGGCATCGGGATATGCTTCAAAAAGAGCAGGGGTGATGAGATTCACACGGGCATCGGTGCATTGTGCCGAGAGTATCACGGCCACAAGCAGCTGATACGGCGACTTGTAGCGTAGCTCAGTCTTAGGGTCGGGCATCGTTTGCTCAAACCATTCGGTGACCTGCTTGTAAATCTCACCCTTCCTCATCTCTTTGGATTCCGGTGGATTAGCGGGCGGCAGTGAACTCCTCAAGGAAGCGCACATCGTTTTCCGAGAACATGCGCAGGTCTTTCACTCTGTATTTCAGGTTGGTGATGCGTTCTATGCCCATACCCAAAGCGAAGCCGCTGTATTTCTTGCTGTCGATTCCGCAGGCCTCAAGCACATTGGGGTCTACCATGCCGCAGCCGAGTATCTCCACCCAGCCGGTATGCTTGCAGAAATTACAACCCTTGCCGCCGCAGAGGTGGCAGGAGATATCCATTTCAGCCGACGGCTCGGTAAACGGGAAGTAGCTCGGACGAAGGCGTATCTGTGTCTCGGTGCCGAACATTTCGCGGGCAAAGTAGAGAAGCGTCTGGCGCAGATCGGCAAACGAAACATGCTCGTCGATGTAGAGTGCTTCCACCTGATGGAAAAAACAGTGGGCGCGGGCCGAAACAGCCTCGTTGCGGTAAACACGACCCGGGCAGATGATGCGGATAGGGGGAGTCTGCTTCTCCATCACGCGTGTCTGGACCGACGAGGTGTGAGTGCGCAGAAGCACATCGGGATCACGCTGGATGAAGAACGTGTCCTGCATGTCGCGGGCAGGATGATCGGGAGCGAAATTCAGTGCCGAGAAAACGTGCCAGTCATCCTCGATCTCGGGCCCTTCGGCGATTGAGAAGCCCAGACGCCGGAAAATTGAGATTATCTGCTCCCTGACGATCGAGATAGGATGCCGTGTGCCCAGAGCGATAGGCGATGCCGTGCGCGTCATGTCGAGGCTGTTGGCTTCCTCGCCGTGACGACTGTTCTCCACCTGTTCGCGCAGGGCGGCGATCTGTTCTGTGAGTTGATTTTTAAGCTCGTTCAGAGCCTGACCGACAGCTTTCTTGCTCTCGGCGGGCACTGTGCGAAACTCATTCATCAGGGCTGAGATCTCGCCCTTTTTGCTCAGATATTTGATGCGGAGTGCCTCAACCTCCTCGACCGTATTAGCCGACAGTTGAGCTACTTGCGCTTTAAGTTGTTCTATCTTTTCAAGCATTCTCTAATTCTTTCAGGCGGGCTACATATTTCCCGATGATGTCAAATTCAATGTTCACACGGTCTCCCTCCTTGAGTGTGCCGAAGTTGGTGTGCTCCAGTGTGTAGGGGATGATAGCGACACGGAAACTCGTCGGTGTGGAGTCACACACGGTCAGGCTCACGCCATTGACCGTTACCGACCCCTTCTCTACAGTCATGTACCCCTTCTTCACGAGTTCGGGGCTGACGGTGTATTCAAATTTGAAATAGCGGCTTCCCTCAACCTCCTCGATGGCCGTACACTCTGCCGTGCAGTCCACATGACCTTGAACGATATGGCCGTCAAGACGCCCGTTCATGATCATGCTGCGCTCGAGATTGACCTGTGAACCGGCAGTGAGCTGGCCGAGGTTACTGCGGCGCAGGGTCTCATCGATAGCGGTTACGCGGTAAGTGCCGTCACCGTTGAGCTCTACTACCGTCAGGCACACGCCGTTGTGAGCGACCGACTGATCTATTTTCAGTTCATCGGTAAAAGTCGATCTTACTGTCAGTTCGAGATTGCCATCCTTGCGGTCAGCCGACACGACCTGAGCAGCTTCCTCTACAATTCCTGAAAACATATTTCCCGGAGAGTGTTTTTGAAGTTGATGTTGAAAAGCCTGATTGTGAGGATACGGGGAAGGTTATTCACCCTCCTCGTCGTCCTCCTTCATGTTGTGAAACACGTTCTGGACATCCTCATCCTCCTCGAGTTTCTCGAGAAGTTTGTCGAGAGCCACACGCTGTTCGGCGGTAACTTCCTTCAGTTCGTGGGGAATACGCTCAAACTCTGCGCTTACGATCTCAAAATCATTTGTTTCAAGATACTTCTGGATGTTGGCGAACTCCTCGAAAGCACCGTAGAGTACCAGTTCCTCTTCATCGGCCTCGATCTCATCCACACCATAGTCGATAAGTTCAAGCTCGAGATCCTCAAGCTCTACGCCCTCTTTTGCCTTGATTTTGAAAACACTCTTGTGGTCAAAAAGGAAAGTCAGCGAGCCCTGTGTGCCGAGGTTGCCGCCGTAGCGTGTGAAGTAGGAGCGCACGTTGGCGACTGTGCGGGTGTTATTGTCGGTTGCAGCTTCAACAAAGATTGCGATGCCGTGGGGGCCATATCCCTCGTATGTGATTTCCTTGTAGTCGCTTGCGTCCTTATCGGTAGCTTTCTTGATTGCGCGTTCAACGGTGTCCTTGGGCATGTTGGCAGCCTTGGCGTTCTGCATCAGGGCGCGCAGGCGAGTGTTGGTCGAGGGGTCGGGGCCGCCGGCTTTG
>CAMWSY010000004.1 GCA_947176995.1 uncultured Porphyromonadaceae bacterium
TTCCAGCGCATCATCAAGGAGAAATACGCTGCCGACATCAAGATCCTTGTCAATCACGCAAAAATCCGCAACATATACCTCGCCAAGGGTGACCTGAAGCGTCTCCACGAGAACATTGCCAACGCCAACAAGGCTGCCAATCAGGAAATCGAGGAAATCAACATCTCCTCCTACGCTTCTCCCGAAGGCGGTATTGACCTCAACACCCGCCTTGCCGAGAACCGCGAGAAGAACACCACGGCTTACCTCAACAAAGAGCTAAAGAAAAACAACATCTCATTCGGCGAGCTCACCGCACAGTTCACCCCCGAGGACTGGGAAGGCTTCCAGAAACTCGTCGCAGCCAGCAACATTCAGGACAAAGACCTTATCCTGAGCGTTCTGTCGATGTATAAAGATCCCGAGCAGCGCGAGCGTGAGATCCGCAATCTCTCCTCAGTGTTCGACAAGCTCGCCGAGGACATCCTCCCGCAGCTCCGTTACTCACGCATCACCGCCACCATCAACACCATCGGTAAGAGCGACGAAGAGATCCAGCAGGTATTTGCCACAAATCCCCGCTCACTCACCATCGACGAGATCCTCTACTGCGCCACACTCACCGACGATCCCGCGCAGAAGATGAAGATCTACACCGAGGCTGCTGCTATCTATCCCGATGACTACCGCGCCGTCAACGACCTCGGCATGGTTCAGTGGAACACCGGCGACTTCAAGGCTGCCAAAGCATCATTCGCTCAGGCTGCCCGCGTTAACCCCACCGCTCCCGAGCCCCAGATGAACCTCGGCCTCGTTTCGCTCACCGAAGGTGACTATGCCGCCGCAACACAGAAATTCGGTGCTGCTGCAGGCGTGACCGAACTCGGCGAAGCCATGGGTACAGCCTATCTGCTTCAGGGCGACAACGCCGCAGCCGTTCGCTCATTCGGCAACACCAAGAGCAACAACGCCGCACTCGCGCAGATCCTCACCAAGGACTATGCAAAAGCAAAATCCACTCTTGGCGGAATCCTTGCTCCTGATGCAACTACCTACTATCTCGCAGCCGTTCTCGGTGCACGCACAAAGAACGACTCGATGGTACAGAGCAATCTCCGTCAGGCAGTGAAACTCGATCCCTCGCTCAAGGCCACAGCCGCAAAGGATCTTGAATTTGCCAACTACAACCTCTCATCGATCCTCTGATCATAGAAGAAACTGACCGGGCTTCTGCAAATCACGGTTGCGGGGTGGCTCCAATCCGGAGCCGCCCCGCCTTTTATACCCCCTCCCGCGACTCCCACTCATCCTTATAGGTAAGCATCTTCAAGCCCGTGAAACGGGCGTCACACGTGTCAGCACCCGGTGACCGAAGGGAACCGGGTGTAATCATGCGAAGTCACCAGAGCTGCGGAGCTGCGACACAACTAAAAAAACTAACCGCATACTATCTTTGCGTCATCCTCCTCGCCTCATACCGTTGGCGATTTATTCCTGTTCCGTCGAAGACGGATGATTTGCATAGCCCCATGTCGAGCGAAGCGATGGCATGGGGTAAAGGCCGTAAATATCATGCGGCCTCGACAGAGGTCGGCTAACTGACGTCTTCGACGCCATTATTCGTGTGAACCAATATACCCCACACCTTGCCGCTGAACGCGGCTCGATGTGGGGCTCGATTTAATTGCCGTCATCCGACGGCAGGAATTGGATTATCTCGTTAGCGATATGATGTTTGTAGGCCCGTATACCGCAGGTATGCGGGTTTCGGGTTGCACAACCAAGAAAATCAACCGCATAGCGGTTGGACACCTCAGCCACCTCCCAACCCCCTCCCACCTTGCGAAAGCGCCGTGAGGCGCGCCGTTATCGTAAACCCCTGACGACCGATAGGGAGTCTGGGGAGACCACACCGCGCCCCTCCGCCCGAGCCTCGGAAAGGCGACATCCTCCCCTTCCGGCATCGCAGATGCCACAACCCGGCTAAGCCGGAGCAAAACCCCATCCTGTGAGCAAAATTGCTCACAGGATGGAGCACTAAAAGACCTAATAACCAGTCTCGCAGAGACTGAACAACCTAATCCCGCTTGATAGGAGTCACAAAAACATAGACATGCAACCCATCCTTAGCCGGAAAATTAGTGAGCAGTTCAAGCTGCTTCACATATCCCGTTGAATGCTCGCGGATATTCTCTATTATCTCCGTGTCCGATGTGCCGTCGGCATTTTCCGTTGTATGGATAACCATATCTTCGGTCACATTTGATCCGTTGAAAAAGCGGGACGCCTGCGACATTGCCTTGACCGAAGCCACACGATTGAGCGCCGACTCTGTCTTATACTTTCCCTTATCAAGTTTCACAACCGACATCAGGTAAGCATTCTCATAGTCCTCCACCGCCTTCACTCCCTCAAAAGGGGCATCCTCATACATGCGTGTCAGGAAATTGGCAAGTGCCCTCTTCTCTTGATTATAGCTCTGGCACAAAGCTACAGATGGCACTAAAAATATACCTGCGATTATTGCTATTTTAATTAGTCTCATTATAACTGTTTTTATGAAGAATGAGCAGCTTGGGTGATATATACATAGTCTTCCCATATTCGTATGTGAGTTATATAAAGGAGGTATAACATAAGAAGGATTGTGATAACCCCAAGAACAGCGATAAACGACAATATACATGGGCAGCTAAACACTTTACATCCAAATACAAGATATAGCAGTTCTACAATTAATGCACTTCTGAGAAATGAGTATTGTGCCTCCAATATAGGGACGGAAGACCATGCATATCTTGAAGCTATATAATAAGCTTCATAATAACTGACATTTTCTTCTATCATGCGCGCATCTTTTGTCTGAAGCAGCTTTTTATTGACGTAGTCTTTTGCTTTTGATACTAAGCATTCACGATTGCGCAATGAGCTAAATACTGCTTTTGCAACCAAATGAATCAATATCCCTACAATATAACTGATTGCAAACGTTACCACACCGAATGTCACGTCATCGTAGTGCCATGCCATCTGTTGGAAGAAGGATTGGTGAAGAAGGAATAAGACAAGATAGCCGGGGATAATCATTGAAAGCAAGTCGTATAAACTTGCCTTTGTCGACAGAGTGCTCATTGTTATTTGTGATTAGGTTCAACCCAGAATTTTGAATATTTGCTGATATCTGCTTTAGGAATATAAATGGTAAGTTCCCAGACAATTGGAGTAATTACACAATCATAAAAATCAAGATGATATAATTTAGTCCCTGGTATAATTTCAGTATAGTGATAATTAAACAATCCTGGGTTACCATATTTAAACTTGAATACATCGTGGAATAAGCCCTCACCAAAAATCGCTGCTTCTTCTCTTTCGCTTATCATTAATATGTTGTCGTACATGGAGTTGACTCTGCGCACTACATCGTCCCTTGTCAAAGATGCAGGATAGTAATATCGATTTAATATTTCTAAAGGATAAAAAATTGAGGTAGTACCGGTATTGTCCTTTATGACAAAATCATTCGTTATTTCAGATGCTCGAAAGTATAGATTTTGCATCCATTTTCTTATTTCATCTTTAGAGTTCCTGAAATATTGTGTCAATCTCTTGCCTCTATGTAACTCTGAATATTCCATATTGCGTTTCCTCATGACCTCAACCTGATCTTCACTAAGTGCTAATGCATCAAGTGTATTATATATGGTTGCATATATATCACTTATTCTATCAGGATTCCTCCATCCATCCTCCCTTTCAAATTCAGATGATGTTATGTATATAGTTAGGGGAATACTGTAATATTCCAATGCAGTCTGATCACGTTGTGATCTCGACAGCTTCATCAGATATGAATGGGCCACACTGTCTACACTAAATTTATATCCCGTTGTGAGAGACGAGTCATAAATTGTATCATATCTTATGCTCCAGTCATTATGGGGTTTTCTTGAGTAGCGGCTAATAAGCTTCCCACCGTCATATAAACTGTATTCTGGAAGATCTTGTGCAACAGAGGGCTCTCCGATTTCAATGTCATAATGCAGCTCATTAGGTAGCATGGCAATAACTTGATCTGTCAGGTTGTAAAGAGCCTTCAGCTCATTTTCCTTTTGCAGCTCAAGCAATTTCATCTCCATCCCGAATGTATTTCCGGCAAACTCACATTCGCTGCCATGATTCTTTGCATAAGTGATAAGATGTGGCAAGCTGACTGTTGCGGTCAGGGTTACGAAATATCCTCCCTTGCCGTCAGGAACAGACGAAACCTCAGTGTAATCTTTGATCGAGCCGTTTGACACTGTGACAATCTCATCTTTCACCATCTCGTCATTGAGGATGGACGTGTTTGCTGAAACAAATGCGCCGTAAGTTTGCTCGATAGCGCTGCGCAGGGCGTTTTTGGTTGCTTCATCCTTGCTGGGGCCGTCCGACGAAACTGTCAGTGTCACCTCCTGTGGTTGTGTCTGAGCTTGCAGGGTGCTGCCGAACATCAGGCAGATGACTGCTGCTAAGAATAAATGAATATGTTTCATAATTTAGTTGTAATATTTGTAATTTAGAGATTCGATCTTTAAGCTTTGTCTCTAATTATCATAATTCTCTCTTCTTATTAATTGTAATTAGCTGATTTACGGCAAAGTTGCCGGACCAAACGCAAAACTCTTTGAAACTTCGATGATACTACCGGCTGCTTTAACGTTTTTGAATTTCAGACAGTTTATTACGGAGATTCTCTATACGCCTTAAGTTTGCCTCGTCATTGAGGTTGTTGTAAATGAGGATCAGATAAATCAGTGCATCGTGCACGTCGGGGTTAAGTTTGTAAGCCTCTTCTAAATAAGGGGCAGCCTCGCGGAAAAGAGTAATAGCCTGCTTTTGGTAACGGATGCCCTGATACTTCTTCAATTTGGCAGCATTATCGAGATCGATTGCTTTGTTGCAGAGCACACGACCTACGTTGTACTTATACTGGGCGTTCGACGGATCGAGATCCACAGCCTTGCGGTGGTTGGCGAGAGCGGCATCATAATTCTCAAGACACTCCTCAAGAATACCGAGCATGAAGTAAATGTTGGCGTTGTTGGGCTCTGATGCAATAGCACCTTCAAGTATCTTGCGGGCATCGTCATACTGTTTATTATCAAGCATATTGCTGATTCTAATCATAAGTTGAATGTCCTTCGGATCTTCGTTACTGTAGATTGGAAAAGCATCCTCGGCAAACGCATTTTCTGAAGTCGCATGCGTCTTATGAAAAATCATAAAACAGCAGATAACAATTGAAAATAAAATTTTAGCACTCATAATATCTTAATGTTTTTTTAATATGTTAATCTGGGGCATTTCAAATTTATTTGCAAATATCTCACCGACAGAGCGACAAGCGTCAAGAACAGAGTTTTTGAACTTTACGTCATCCTCATATTTTTTCATCTTAAAATCCCATTGTCTCTTTTTCTCAGCAGCAATCTCTGCCTCTCGTTTCATCTGAAGTTCCCTTCTGTATTGTTCATCGGCCTCCAGCTTTTTGGTAATATTATGGCGTAATTCCATAACTTCCGGATAATCACTATATCTAGGATCTATTTCACTAATTAAGTCCGCCACTTCAAGGGCTGTCTCTCCTGTCTGTGATACCGCCCATTTATTTTGTGCACGACTAAGTTTAATAGCACACTCGTGATCTATTTTTTGTTGAAAGATACTTGAAGCCAGTTGATGGCAATCTGTGTAACATACCTGACTCACTTCCGGGACAGACATTAATAGAAAGATTGCCTGATCGTATTCTCCGTTAGCTGCAAGTGTATTTGCCTTTGTCATCAATTGAGGACAGGAATTTGTATAGTAATCAAGTATTTTCTCTTTGGCCTCTGATAGTAGGGTCTTTATCTGCTGGTTTTGACCGGAAACCTTTTGAAAAGCCGTGCTGAATGCCTTGGTCTCGTTTGTACCGATGCCTGAGACGGTCATGTCACAGCTTCCGTAAACCTTGTTGTCGATCATATCCACAACTGCAAACGTGATTTCGATCTTTTGAGATATACGGGGCGGTGTGGTGGGTGCAACATCTTTCTCAAGGATATCACAATTTGCGACAAGAGCGAAACGCCCGGTTGCACGGTCATCGCCATAACCGTTTGCCGTGATCGCCTTTTGCATCTTTGCGGTCAGCATGGACGCGGCTTCGGCTGGAATCGTTGTGGAGGTTGCTATATAAGCGCCAAGAGAGATTCGTTCTGCATCCGAAGCATAGACCGATATGGCCATGCAAAACGAGATTGCCGCCGGGATAAGTCTTATTAGAGTCATGATTACTTCTCTCCTAATATCAGTATTGCCTCACCAAGACCGCGCATGACGACCTTTGAAGTGATGTCGTAAGGTTGTTTCTGTAAGTATTTGCGTAATGCCGTGGCAAAAGCGCGTGCGTCCATGGCTGCCCCCTTCTGGTCAAACAGCGGAATACGTACCTGTTCAAACTGAGCGAACGTTTCGGTGCCGTCGCTGAGATTAAAGGATGAATTCACGGTGTTGTCGCGCATCCACTGTTGTATGATATCCACAAGTTCATCGTCACCATACTCTGTTTCAAGGTCATTGTCCCAACTGTCCCAACAGCGCACAGTCAACGTGATTTCGCGGCCATTCTTCTTTTGGTCAGCATACCAGTTGTCGAGTTGCTTGTCAAAATCCTTTATGTTTTCTTTGACTGCATTTTCCAGAGCCACAGGGATGGCATCGATCGTCGGTTTTGAATTTCCTGTAGCAGTGGCAATGCGTTTGTTGGTGTAGGCATCAAATGCCTCGAGTGTGAACGAAACAACCCTTCCACCTTGGTCTTTTGTTATGTTCCACCACAATTGGATGATGATATCTGATTTCATGCGCCGCTTCAGTATATCAAGAGGAGTCTCAGCGATCGATGCTCCCGACGATTTACTTGAAAGCACATTATCCTCAGCCTGTTTGACTCCAAGAGATTTTATCTCCATCTCGGCATCTTTGAGGCTATATCCCATGCCGGTAAGCACCCCACCTATTTTCGATATCACCTGAGGTAGTTCAATATCCTCCGTAAAGGCACGTTGGTAATCGGGAACTTTTACCGTAGAACCCTGATTGTCGAAATTCTGTGTGAAATAGCGTTGGGTGCACCAGTTGTCACTGGGCAGAATCATCAATGTCGGCTTCTTAGCCACATCAGCATGGCAACCAATAGACAAGCATAGACAACCCACAAGAAAAACAAGCAGTCGATACATATTGACATATCTTTGCCGCCGGGCTCACCTCTTAGGCTAAAGTGTTGATTATTAAATCAAAAAAAAGCGTGAGAGCCGTACCTGTTGCCCGTTCCGCTTGTTGAGGCCTTCGCATTGCCCGGTTAGTTGAACGAGCAAACTTGCAGAGGCCTCACGCAGAATATGTATAGTTCCGCCACAGCATGACGCTCACGCGCTGCTGTAGCGAATTAATATACATCCACATAGGCATCTACTGTTTGCTGCATTCCTGACTAACCTGAGAAAGTTGCGAAGTTTCAACAAGCCAAGAAAGAGCGTCGAGTAAACGCTTTCCATTATGTCTGTCAACCCACCCGCATTACCCATCGTTGGGCCTCTGCCGTGTTGTCGACGTTGCAAATATATTATTATTTCTCTATTTATACAAAATCAGATGAAATATGCAGAACGACGTGTTAGGGGCGCGCGACAGCACGCCCAAATAAGGCTGAGGGGGCTTCAAGCCCGTGAAACGGGCGTCACACGTGTCAGCACCCGGTGACCGAAGGGAACCGGGTGTAATCATGCGAAGTCACCAGAGCTGCGGAGCTGCGACACAACTAAAAAAACTAACCGCATACTATCTTTGCGTCATCCTCCTCGCCTCATACCGTTGGCGATTTATTCCTGTTCCGTCGAAGACGGATGATTTGCATAGCCCCATGTCGAGCGAAGCGATGGCATGGGGTAAAGGCCGTAAATATCATGCGGCCTCGACAGAGGTCGGCTAACTGACGTCTTCGACGCCATTATTCGTGTGAACCAATATACCCCACACCTTGCCGCTGAACGCGGCTCGATGTGGGGCTCGATTTAATTGCCGTCATCCGACGGCAGGAATTGGATTATCTCGTTAGCGATATGATGTTTGTAGGCCCGTATACCGCAGGTATGCGGGTCACCTTGCCGAGAAACGTCCGCCGGTTATATCTTCGATACTCAGTTTCTCAAAGACTATGCAATAGTCCTTGCCGTAGGTCGATTCCTCGTATAAAAAAGCTATCGAACCGTCGGGCATCTGCACCATTGTCGAGTACCCCGACTCCATGTCGGTCAGTTTCAGGGTCTGCGATTCCATGTCGCCCCAGCCCTTTGCCATAGCTTCGGCGGTAGCATAATCGCCCTTGGCCATAAGCGGTTTCCACTTTATCCCGACCTTCTCGCGCTCCTTCGACAGAGTCATCGACTGCAAAGCGAGCCACGCATCCCCGTTGCCGGGATTCTCCTTATCAGTAACGGGTACTATAAGTATCTCCCCGTTGCACGGATTAGGTTGCACACCACCGAAATCGCTGAGTGCCGGAGCAGATTCCCATGAGCCCGTAGCTTTGGCTGCATCGCTGTAACGGAATATGTTGAAATTACGGCCGTAGTTGGCGCTCGAGCGTGCGCTCAGCAGCACTGAGCCGTCCGGCAGCTCCTCCACCTTCGGCTCGTCACCTCCCAGTGCCACTGGAGGCATGTCGGCGCTTCCGAGCACATGCCATGTGTCGCCGAAATCATCGGAGTAAAGCACCCAGTTGGCAATGTAAGTGCCCGTGCTGTCGGTGTCGGCGGGGTTGGATACATGTCTCCCTGACAAAGCAGAGTAAAGGCGGTGATGTGTACCCGCTTTCACATGACGTGACTGCATGATGCGGCCCGAACCGAAAAACATCGCGTCAATGCACCCGCCCGGAGCTGTTTTTTCACCATTACGGCCGTCAAATAGGCCATAGATCTCCGATGTGATAGTATCGCGCTCAGTCCACGTTTTGCCGCCGTCGTCGCTGCGCCAGCGTGCCACTTGATTGGGATTATCCCGGCGTGCTTTGAAAAAGGGTGTGCGCCCGCACACGGCGAGAAGCACCATCTTGTCCGACTCACGGTCGGCTGCTATAGCTGCGTCGCCATAGCCGCAGTCGGGATGCTGCATCGACGTCTCTACAGTTCCCTCCCCGTTACCTTGGCTCACGGCATTGCCATGCGCGTCGGTCAGCAGTGCCGGGGTGCTCCATGTCCTCCCTCCGTCGGCCGATATCGACTCATGCAGGTCGATGCGTCCGTTGCCTATGTCGTAACCGCAGAAACGGTAATCGGCAATGGCGACCAGACGCCCGTCGCGGGTCGATGCTATTGCCGGAATGCGGTACACGATGCTGTCGCCGTTGCCCGATCCATAGCTGAATATCACCTTGCGGTTCTCGGCATCTGCGTCATTTCCTGAAAACATTGATGCCACAGTCAGTGCTATGACCGATATGATGCTCTTTGTCATTCTATTGGAGTGTTTATAAAACTGCGCCGGAGATGCGTCAAATCTGTATTTGGCACACCTCCGGCGGTATGGAGTTTTGCGTGAGCGGTTTATGCTTACTTCATCTTGTCTACGTAGTCACGGAGAGGCTGGTTGTCTGGATCCACCTCAAGGAAGAGGTTGAGATACTGCTTGGCGGTCTCCTTGTCACCCTCGCCAAGATAGTAGTTGGCGATCAGGTTATAGGCGCGCACGTAGTCGTTTTTGTGAGCGGTCTTGTTGGCCTCGCGGTCCTTGTCGAGGATAGCGATTGCAGCGAGGAATGCGTCAACGACTTCCTGATTCATCTCCTGACCATTGCGGTTGTAGAGAGTGATAGCCTTCTGGTTGGCGACTGAGAAATTGTCGGGAACGACCTTGAGCACCTCGTCAAGATAGAGGATAGCCTTGTCGGCATACTGCACCTTGGCGGCAGGATCCTCTGCCATAGCTGCTGCGTTGCTGTAGCGGCGGCCGAGGGTGAACTTGTCGTTGGTCGAAGGCTCGATCATGCCGAGATACTTCTCGAAGCTCTCAGCCGATTTGTCGTACATCTTTGCGGAAGCGTATGCCTCTGAAAGCGATTTCACGTTGTCGGCCTTGTCGGGATTGAGGTTCACGGCCTTCTCGTAGTTGGCCACGGCAGCGATTGTGTCGCCGGTGTGGAAGAGCACGTCACCGTAGGTGGTGTAGTCTGTGCCGGTAAACTCCTTGGCGTTGGCATTGCCGAAGAAAGTCTTTGCTGCGGTGGCAGCCTCGTCCCAGTTCTCAAGAGCGGCCTTGTTCAGGAACACCATGCGCTCCATGTAGTGGTTGCCCGGATCCTTGGCGAGAATCTCGTTGGCGAGCTTCAGCGACGGAGCATACTCCTTTGCGAAGTAAAGCAGACCCACATAGCGCTGTTCGTCCTTCTGGAAGTGGTTGGGGTTCTGGATGTACTTGCCGTACTCCTGAGCTGCCATGGTGAGCTGGTTGTTGTCGTAGTATTTTTCTGCGAGTTCACGCTCAGCGAGAGCCGAGTTCGGGTTCTTCTCCACGAGCTCTTTCAGGCGCTGGATTGCAAACTGCGGGTTGACAGGGAAGTAAACCTGAGCATACTTCACGTAAGCCTCGGGGAACTGGTTGTTCTTGTCAAAGTTCCATGCCATCTCATAGTAACCCACTGCGTCACCCACATTTTCGGGAGCGAGCATGTCACCCTCGAGGATGTAGATTGCCGGGCACTGCTTGTCGGCTTTCTTGGCATCAGTGAGAGCCCTCTCGATATCCTTCTGGTAAGTGGGGGGATTGGCGTTGTAGTAGGCGCGGGCGATATCGGTGAGCATCACGGCATTCTTCTTGCCGAGGTTGCGTGCCTGCTTGAACTGTTCCTGAGCGCCTTTGGCGTCATTGTTTTTCAGCGCGACAGCACCGAGACCCACATAGTTGAACGGATTTTCGGCATTTGCGGCGATACCTTTCTCAAAGTATGATTTCGCAGCGGCGGCGTCACCCTGCAACAGGGCGATCTGGCCGAGATAGTAATTGGCTTCGGCCTTGTCGGTCGAGGCATCGTTTATGGTGCGGTCAAGGATGATCTTGGCATCATCGACCTTGTCGGCTTTGAAGTACTCTACGCCGTCTTTGTAGCCTTGCTGAGCTGCGACACTCAGCGTTCCTGCAGCGAGCAGGCTCAGGAGCAGCTTAAATTTCATCTGGATGACTGAAAGTGTTTAGTTATTTTCTTAGTGATTTTGTTTCTGTGGTGATTGGTTGCAGTGAAAAAGGGGGAGCGTTGTCACTCCACCTTCACTTTGCGGGCATGCATGTGCGAGGGAAGTATGCCCGTCATGAGCATCAGTTTCTGCCCCTGCACGCCTGTCACAAACGAGTAGAAGCCGTGGGCCGGAGCACCCGGAACGCTCGTCGTGATCATGTAGATCGACCGCAGTAGCGGATATTTACCCTCGAATATGTATTGCTGATATGGTTTCCAGTACGTTGGGGTGCCGGGCTGCTGCACCTTGAGCACCTTCACGTCGGGAGTGAAATCAAGCACCGTGGTGTCCGACTTCTCCGATGCTCTCGCGAGCTCCTCGGTTGACCCTGCCGGTGTTCCGTCGAGATCCGACGACAGCCAGCTAACACCGAGAACACCGATAGCGTTCTTGCGCGCCATCACGGCATCATACACTGCCTGACTCGAGCCCTGCGCATACACATTGTCGCCGAACGATGCTCCGTTGAGCAGCGAGTCACGCATGAAATTTACCGTGCTTGCACCCTCGTGCTCAAACACCACATCGATCTTGCCGAGCTTCTTCATTCCCGGTCCCATTTGATCCCAGTCCTGAATCTTTCCGGTCAGTATATCGTTGAGATCCTTGAGGTCGATGCGGTCTATGGGGTTCTCGTTGTTCACGATAAGTGCCACGGCATCGATAGCCACGCACTTCTGGTACACCTTTTTCTTCTTCGACTGGAGATAGGCAATCTCCTTATCCGACAGCGGACGCGTCGTGACCGCCGCATTCACCTTCAGTTCGAGGATAGAGTCGATGCAGGCCTTTTCGTCGATATAGTAAGGAAGCACATCGGCGTGAGGATAGATATACTCAAATACCTCGATCTCCTGTTGCATGATATTCTCAAAAGTTGCGTCGCAGGCAAGGCGCGTTATGCCGTTGGTCGACGAACCCTCCTCCGGAATCTTGCTGTATTTCTTGCACCCCGGAGCGACTGCCACAAGCGTGGTCATTCCGGCCACGACAAGTGATCTGAAAATTTTATTGAGATTCATGCCTGATGGTGTTGTTCTTGGAAGTGATGGTCAGATGTTGGAGTCGATGCCGGCAAACTGGCGGTAGGCACGCCAGATCCCGTAAAGAATCAGAAGCACACCACCTGTCCAGCGGAGCCATTCCCAGTTACCGCTTTCCCAGCCAAAGAAATTGACCAGAAGAAGAATACCCATCCCTACGTAAATGATAATCATGAAGATGCCAAATATCATTCGTGCAATCTTCGGAGTGTTGTTTGTTGCCATAGTTGCTGATTTGGTATCTGATTAACGCTTATGTCGGGAGAGTTGTTCAGTGCGGACTCCGCATCCTGTCAGGCGGTAAAGTTAATAATAAATTGCGTAGCGTCAAAATCCACACCCTCAAAAATCCACACCCGGCATTTTTTTAGTGGCGCTTTTTATGCCATCAGGAGCACGAGCACTATGCCGAATATTATCAGCAGCGTGTTTGAAACGGCGTAAGTGATCGTGTAGCCGAGAGCCGGCACTGTGCTGCCAAGTCGTTCCTGAACCGCGCCGAGGCCGGCTGTGGTCTTGCGGGCACCGGCGCAGCAGCCGAGTGTCACTGCCGGATGGAACTTGAACACCTTGTGGCCGATAAGTATCGCGAGAAACATCGGCACGAGTGTTACTATAAGTCCGGCAACGAAAATCTTTGGCCCTACAGCTTCAAACGCGCTGATGAACGACGGGCCCGATGCAATGCCGATGACGGCGATATACATGTTGAGGCCAAGATTGTTGAACACCCATAGCGAGGCCTTCGGTATGGCACCGTAGACTGGGCGTTTCGAACGCAGCCAGCCCATTACGAGACCTGCGACGAGAGCCCCTCCGCTTGCTCCGAGACTCACCGACACGTTTCCCCACTTTATCGCCAGAGCCCCGATTAGTCCGCCGATGAGTATGCCGAGTCCCACAAAAACAAAGTCTGTTGCCAGAGTACGCCGGTCGGGATAACCGATCTGTGCCACGGCTTTCTCCACGTGCTTCTTCTGCCCGACGAGCTCGATGACATCTCCCGCCTCGATTGTGGTGGGGCTGAACGGCTTTAGGGCGACACCACTGCGTATAATGCGTTTTATCTCAACACCCTCCATCCACTCCTGTGCCATCAGGTCGGCCACGCTCTTCGCAGTGCATTTTCTCGATACAGTCACCTCCACGTCCTCGACCGCAAACGTCAGCAGTCCAACACCGGCCACCTCATGCCCGAGCCAGCTGTTGTCCCCCACGATCATCTCGCGTCGGCCGGTGAGCACGATCGTGTCGCCACGGTCTACTGTTGCATCGGGAGTAACTTCGGTCATTCCTCCACCTGCCCGCTCGATCCGCTCGACGGTAAGCCGCCTCCCCTCATTTTCAAAATGTTTTTCGATTTCGGCCACGGTGCGGGGCTCGGTCATCCACTCGCCATCGGCGACAAATGCCCTGAATGCCACCGGACGGCAAGCGTCGAAGTATGCCGGATCGTCACCTATTCCGGCCGGATTCAGAGTCTTTTCAAGCTCGTGAGTCATGGCCTTGACCTTCTCGAGGCCTCCCATCATAGCGGGACCGACGTAGCCAAGCAACCACACGGCTCCAAGCGTGCCGAAAACGTAGGTCATGGCATAACACACCGGTATTGCGTCAGTCATGGCCTTGATTGTATCGGCATCACCTTTGAGTGAGGCCACCGTGTCCTCTGCCGCTCCCACGACAGGCGAGGCAGTGGAGGCACCTGCCATCATTCCGGCAGCCTGTCCGGGATTAAGCCCCATCCACATCGACACACCCAACGAAACGCCAAGTATGAGCACGCACACTACCACGGCGAAGATCACCTCGCGCAGTCCGTCGCCGCGTAGCGATTTGAAAAACTGCGGCCCCACGCTGTAGCCGATGCAGAATAAAAACAGCAGGAACGACACGCTTTTCAGCGGCCCACCGACGTTTATGTCCATTTGCCCCACCAGCACACCCACTATCAGCACCGACGTGACAGTGCCTAGTGAGATACCCCTGTATTTCAGCTTGCCGAGCCAGAAACCGAGTCCGATTGTGAGGAATACCGCAAGTGCGGGAGTGTGCCGGAGTGTGTCTATGAACCACATGATATTTTAGTTTTTTCGATATAAGCGTTTATGCTGAGCGTGAGTGAGATTCCCCTTTTCACTTTCAACAAATCACGCTTTGTGTTTGTTTTTATGAAAATCGGTCACGGTTTATTCCTGTGACCCTGCGGAACTTCATCGCGGCTTCAAACGCAAATTTACGACACCTGCAACATGAAAATTGGTTTTTTTGTCCCTTGCTATATCGATGCGATCGCGCCACAGGCAGCAATCTCGTCCTTTAAACTCTTACGCCGGCTCGGGCTTGATCCGGAGTTCATTGAGTCGGCGGCATGTTGTGGTCTGCCGATGAAAGACATGGGCTATGCACGCACAGCCTGCAAAGTCGAGGGTGCGGTAGCGTCACACATGGCGGGCTACGATCACATTGTGATGCCCTCGGGTATCTGCGCCGACCAGTTCCGCAACCATTTCGAGGATGTCCCGCAGACTCCTGAAATTAAGCAGATATGCCACGCTGCGGTCGACCTTGTGACATTCCTTCACGACATTATCCGTGTCGATTCCCTCCCTTGGGCATCGTTTCCTCACCGCGTGGCACTTCACAACGGTTGTCATTCGCTACGTTATCTCAATGAAGCCCGCCCCTCCGAGCTTATGATCCCCGACTTCTCCAAAGCGGCCGATCTTCTCAATCTCGTCGACGGTATTGAAGTTGGTTATGCCACCCGGCGCGATGAGTGTTGTGGATTCGGCGGCACATTTGCCATCTGGGACAAAAGCTGTTCAGGTCAGCAGGGACTCGACAAGGTCAATGATTACGCCCGCAACGGCTTCCGTTATGTCACTTCCCAGGACATGTCATGCCTGCTTCATCAGTCATGCGTGGCGCGTAAATTTGGATTGGATATCAAGTTTTACTATATCGCCGAGATTCTCAACGGCGACGCAAAGTGAGCACCATGAGCAGACAGGTTAATCAGGTAAAGCTCGGCGCCGAATTTATAGCCGACACTCCCCACCGCGAGAGCAACGACCGTTGCCTTTGGGCGGCACGTATGCGTCGTGACAAGGTCGCTGCCACACTACCCGAGTGGGAGCAGATGCGCGATCTTGCATCCGGGATCAAAGAGCACGCGTTGTCACACCTCGACGAATACCTCGTTCAATTCGAGGAAAACCTTGCGTCGCGTGGCATCATTGTCCACTGGGCAGAGACGGCCGAAGACCACAACGATATAGTCCTCGACATTCTCCGCTCTCACCACGTCGCCACCCTCACCAAAGGCAAATCCATGACGATGGATGAGTGCGCCATGCGTGAGCATCTGGAGAGTAACGGCATTGAGGTCAACGAGTCTGATCTCGGCGAGCGCATTCAGCAGCTCGACAACCAGCGTGACAGTCACATCGTCATGCCTGCGATCCACAAGCTCCGCACCGACGTTGCCCGCATCTTCGCCGAGAAACTTGGCTCCGATCCGGCCAACGACGATCCCACTTATCTCAACAGCGTCATGCGGGCCGATATGCGCAAACGCTACGTCAAGGCACAGGCCGGCATGATCGGTTGTAACTATGCTGTGGCTGAGACGGGCACAATAGTCATGTGTTCCAACGAAGGCGACGTTGATATCTGTGCGACAGTGCCTCCGTTGCTTATCGTCACCATCGGCATAGAGAAAGTCATTCCCAAGCAATCCGATCTGCCGTTATTCCTCAGGTTGTTATCCCGTAGTTCACTTGGCTACGACATTACACAATACACCTCCCACATCTCCGCTCCTGCACCCGGTCAGGAAATTCACGTCGTCATGCTCGACAACGGACGTTCCGAACGGCTCGGACAGTCCTATTGGCCGGTGCTCAAGTGTATGCGTTGCGGCACTTGTATGAACACCTGTCCGGTCTTCCGCCGCACATCAGGCATATCCTACGACGCCAACTATATGGGACCGCTCGGACTTGCACTCATGCCCTCCTATGACCTGCACCGCTATGCACGTCTGCCGTTCTCATGCACCCATTGTGGTTCATGTGGCGATGTCTGCCCGGTTAAAGTGCCTCTGCCTGAACTGATTTTCTACTGGCGTCAGGTCGTGGTTGAAAATCAGCAGTCGCTCATTTCTCATGATCTTGAGGAGGGACTTATGGGAGCCGCATTGCGCAACTCCACAAATCTTCAGCACGCAGAGAAGTTAGGCCTTTGGGCATTGCGTCATACTCCTTCGGCAATTGCCGAGAGCGGCATAAATCCATGGGCTGAGTGGCACAGTAATCCTGTTCCGCCCGAGCAGACGTTCCGCGAGTGGTACAAGGATAATGCCTGCCACAACGACAAAAAAACTGATAAATGAGATCCCTATGACTCCTCATAATAAATCCCTCACGGCACGCGAGCGCATTCTGGCCCGTGTGCGTGCCAACCGTCCGAATTCTGTTGAGCACCCCGAAGTCCCGGTTTTTGCTATTGACGGTGATCCGCTGAAAGACTTTATCAGCCATGTCGAGGGCTTCGACGGAAAAGTAATTGACGTCGACACCCGTGAGAGTGCGCTTTCATGGCTTCGTGAAAACGTGAAGCAGTCCGATTCATCACTTGTCTACAGTGCTGCCGATGGGTATGAGGGCAACATCACGCTTGACCGGCTGCCTTCCCCTGCCGACGCGCATATTCTGCAGGCATGTGTGGGCGACGGCATTTTGGGTATAGGTGAGACTGGGAGTGTGCTGGTAGATCCTGAAACATTCGGCCGGATGGCGAACGGACTGTTTGCAATAGACCTTTATCTGCTCCTTGACCGTAGCAAAATCGTCCCCGGACTTCAGGATGCCTATGCGCAGATGGATCTATCCAAAGTTCAGTATTCGTCGCTATTCTCAGGGCCGTCGGCTACTGCCGATATTGAGGCTGTCCACATCACCGGAGCTCAGGGCCCCGTATCCCTCACTATCCTCCTCTACTGATTCTGATTCTTTGATCTGCCAGTCGTTGCAATATGTCGCAAAAAAGCTATATTTGCAATATGAAGCTTATAGAGTTAAATCTTAAACGTATTTTCGATCTATGCAGGCAGCATAAGGTCAAAACACTCGCTGTCTTTGGTTCGGTTCTGACGGACCGTTTCAATGACAGCAGCGACATAGATTTGCTCGTTGATTTTGAGTCGGTCGATCATGATAAGTTCGACTATGTTTCCAATTACTTTGATTTGCAGCAGGCGTTTGAAGATCTTTTTGGTCGCCGGGTTGATCTCGTGGTTGGTAAGGGCTTGAGAAATAAATATTTCATCGACAATGTGAATCGCACTAAAAAAGTGGTCTATGGCTGATGAATATGTTTTGAAGCATCTGCAGGACGTGCTGGATGCAATACTTGAGCTTGAGAGTTTCTTTGTTGATTATCCGAGGCGTTTTGATGTGTTTGAGAAAGATCGCCTGCGCATAGCTGCTGTTGAGCGTAAAACCGAAATCATGGGAGAAGCGTTGAATCGCATTCTTAAATATGATCCGGCTTTTTCTTTACCTCATATCAAGGAAGTCATAAAGACGCGGAATCGCATCATTCACGGCTACGACAGTGTTGAGACAGAATTTTTGTGGGGATTGCTTTTGCGTCACATTCCGGCATTGAAGTGCGACGTAGAGCAGATTTTGGCAGCAAGTACGCAAAATTAGTCAGCTGTTACACTATCGTCTTCCCGAAAGGAGTCAGGGCGAGCCATGCCAGTTTGAAGTGTTGCCGACCGAACGGTATGCCGATTATTGTGATGCAGAACAGTATGCCGAGTCCAAGATGTGTCAGGCATATTGTCAGTCCGCCGAGAATAATCCAGAGCACATTCATTATCAGGCACAGACAGCCGCCTGAGTTACCTGTTTCAACTACAT
Source organism: uncultured Porphyromonadaceae bacterium (assembly GCA_947176995.1). Taxonomy (GTDB): domain Bacteria; phylum Bacteroidota; class Bacteroidia; order Bacteroidales; family Muribaculaceae; genus JAFLTL01. The sequence goes on from CAMWSY010000004.1 coordinate 18,274, forward strand.
TGTGTCCGAAGGGCCATAACGAGAGCATTCCGAGTTTCAATGTCTGCAAACCAAACGGAATACCGATGATGGTCAGCATCATCAGTATGCTTGAGATGAGATATTCCACGGCAGTGATGATGCCGCCGAAAACAAGCCAGATTATATTGCCTAAGAAATTCATCTTTCAGAAATTTTTTTGGTGTCATCTAATTTGACGCAAAAATACTGCATTGGGTTACAATGATAATGTTAAATTTGCCATTACAACAAAAAACATAACCAATCGTGTTACTCATGAATATTTTTCAGAACATAACATTGTCACTAATGGCCGTTTCTGTCAGCGCTTTGGCCGCAGAGCGGGCAACTGAGTTCGACCGTAGCTGGATTGCTGACCAGCATGTACTCGGGGTCAACAAGGAGCCGGGACATGCAACTTATATTCCCTATGCTTCAAAGTCTGATCTTATGGCAGATCCGAGGTTTAAGACTGCATGGCTTACTCCGGAGAAAGCTATGACGATCGATCTCAACGGCACTTGGAAGTTCAAGTGGGTACCGGGCACTCCCGATGGGCCCGGCGACAGTGAGTTTCAGGCAGCCGCGTTCGATGATTCCGGCTGGGACAATATCCGCGTTCCCATGAGCTGGGAAATGCAGCCCGGATATAATCTCCCCACTTACAACAACACCGGCTATCCATTTGTCAACGAGCCACCACGCGCAATGACAGGTTATGAAGAGCACGGCATCATCGATCACAATGCCACCGGTTTTTACCGCCGCACATTCGATATTCCACAGGACTGGAAAGATAAAAACATATTCATTCATTTCGATGGGGTCTACAGCTGTTGTGCCGTGTGGGTCAACGGAAAATTCGTTGGCTATTCACAGGGAGCTAACAACGACGCCGAGTTTGACCTTACCGGCTTTGTGCATCCCGGCGAGAATCAGCTCTCGGTGCGCGTGTATCGCTGGTGCGACGGCTCTTATCTCGAGGGACAGGACATGTGGCGCATGAGCGGCATTCACCGCGATGTGTATCTTGTGGCCACACCCCGCACCTTTGTCCGTGATCACTACATCACCATGGATAACCAGAGCGATGATGCGACTTCTGGCACAATGAATGTGGCGCTGAAACTCGACAACCGTAGTGGAGCCGACACATCCAAAACCTTGCGCATGGAGCTTGTCGGTCCCGATGGGAAAGTGAAAGCCACCGATACAAAGACAGTTAAGATCTCAGAGCCGGAGACCGATGTGACTCTCTCCACTGGCCAGCTTTCTGGTCTCACTCCTTGGGACACTGAGCATCCGATACTTTACGACGTGATTATCTCGCAGCTCGACGACAAGGGCAACGAGGAAATGGTGTTCAACACAAAATACGGTTTCCGCAACATCGGGCTTGTCAATTCCGGTGATGAGCATTACTTTACCATAAACGGCAAGCGTCTTTTTATCAAGGGTGTCAATATCCACGACTCACATCCGCTTTATGGGCGCTACGTTGATGTCGAGACAATGCTGCGCGATCTGGAGCTTATGAAGCAGGCCAACGTCAATACCGTCCGCACAAGCCACTATCCCCGTCAGCCCAAGATGTATGCCATGATGGACGCTTATGGTCTGTATTGCATTGATGAAGCCGACCTTGAGTGTCACGGCAACAATAAGCTTACCCGCGATACCACTTGGACCGACGCATTTGTCGACCGAAACGTTCGCATGGTTCTGCGCGACCGCAACCACCCCTCGGTAATCTTCTGGTCGCTCGGCAACGAAAACGGTTCAGGCGAGAATATGTCGCACTGCTACGACGCGGTTCACGCGCTTGATTCCCGTTTCGTCCATTGTCATGGCGACAAGGCATCCGATATGTATTCCGAGATGTACACCTCTATCGATAATGCAAGGAAGCTCACCGACGGCCGCGACGGTCAGCCATTCATCATGTGCGAGTATGCCCATGCGATGGGGCAGGCCATAGGCAATCTCCGCGAGTATTGGGATATTATCGAAGCGAGCAAAAGCATGGTCGGCGGTTGTATCTGGGACTGGGTCGATCAGTCCATCTTTGACCCCGTTGCCATAAAGAACGGCACTACCGTCTCACCCGACGGCTTCAGCGGCTGGATGGGAGGATGCGACTACGATCCGTGGTTCAAAACGAGTCCTACCTGCGACAAGGCTTTTCAGGGCAACTTCCTCAACAACGGCATCATTACTCCCGATCGCAAGTGGACGGCCAAACTCACTGAGGTAAAGAAAGTCTATCAGAACGCCGACTTTGTTTCGCTCGACGGCAACAAGCTGACGATACGCAACAAATACCCCTTCAGTAATCTCGGCGATATGTTTGACCTCACTTACTCTGTCGCCCGCGACGGTGTTGAGATCGAGTCAGGTAAAACCACTGTCGATATTCCCGCATTGCACACGGCTACAGTCACACTTCCCGTAAACATAACTCCATCCGATGATGCCGAATACACAGTTATCGTAGGGCTTACGCTGAAAAATGACACCCCGTGGGCTGCAAAAGGCTACAGGCTTGCCGATGAGCAGTTTGTGATCCAGCCCCGCGTGGACGGGCTACCCTCTGTCAACGCCCGAGGCTCCCTGAAAGTCAAAGGCAACACCGTCACCGGCAAGGACTTCTCCATAACATTCAACTCCGATGGTGCCGTTGAGAGCTACATCTACAAGGGACACGAGCTTCTTCATGCAGCCCCCGAGTACAACGACTTCCGCCGTATCGACAACGACACCGAGGGCAAGCAAGGCCTTGAGTCGCCCAACGACAGAACACCCGGATATGACTACGCCGCTACGGGCATCGAAACTCATACCATCACATCCCCGTTGCGCAAGTCAGGGAATCAGGCATCCATATCCATGGCAGCCACAGGATCAAAGGCCGACTACGATGTGACCTACACCGTTTATCCCGATGGTGTGATGGATATGAAAGTGACATTCACGCCCAATCGCCGCGGTTTGCGCCGCCTCGGCATGGCCATGCAGTTTGCGCCCGGTTTTGAGGATGTCACCTACTACGCCAAAGGCCCGTGGTCAAACTACAAAGATCGTCAGACAGCCTCATATCTCGGCCGCTATACGACATCCGTTCGCGACATGGTTGACGAGAACACCCATCCGCAGACCTACGGCGACCATCAGTCATTGCGCGACATGACCCTTGTCAATAAGCAGGACGGCGTGAGCCTGAAGATCGAGACACAAGGCCCCGTAGCCTTCAGTCTGTCCAACTACGACGAACTCCAGTGGAATCATCCCACCCAGTACACCAAGCTGCATTGGTATGATCTGGAGAAGCATCCGCAGCTCTTCGCCCACTTCGACTACTGGCAGCGCGGCATAGGCAACAACAGCTGCGGAGGCGACTGCTGCCTCCCGCAGTACGAGACCCCCTATCCCGGCAACTATCAGGGCGCCGACACCCTCACCTACACCCTCCGCTTCATTCCGCAGGCACACTGAAAATTAGTGGCGCACCACCGCGCATCCGCCCCGGCCACCATCCCTCCGCGTCCTCCGAGTGCTCTGAGTACTCTGCGCCATCCTTAGGCCGTGAACGGGCGTCACAACCGCCGGCACCGGGTGACTGAAGGGAACCCGGTGAGAACATGTATATTATTATTGAGCTGCGGAGCCGCGAAACACAGACATAAACCGGAGATCCCAGTGCGAGTGTAACCGGCAATTAACACCAATCCCCACACCGTTGCTGCTGAACGCAGCCCGATGTGGGGATTACCTTATTCTTTCTATTTCACCTGATTTTGTGCAAATAGGAAAATAATAATATCTTTGCAACGTCGACAACACAGCAGAGGCCCGACGACGGGTAATGCGGGTGGGGTTGACAGACATAATAGAAAGCGTTTACTTGACGCTCTTTCTTGGCTTTCTGAAACTTCGCAAATTTCAATCTCAGTCAAGAATGCAGCAAACAGTAGATGCCTTGTGGATATGTGTATATATATTCCGTCGACGGCTGCGCGCGAGCGTGGCTCTCGGCGCGTATATCTCATATTCTGCGTGAGGCCTCTGCACGTTTGCTCGTTCTACTGAGATGGGCAGTGCGAAGGCCTCAGAAAGCGGAACGAGCAACAGGTAAAGTTCCTCGCGCTTTTTTGTATAATCACACTTTTATCGCCAAGGTTGGGGAACTCTGCGGCAACCATACATCAATATGAAAAAAATTTTAATAGCATCTGCAGCATCCTTGTTATTGCTTGCGACAAGCTGTGGTGTATCTCGTCAGGCCACTGACAACCGTAACATTACTCAAACAGAGGTCGTACTTGCCAAGAAAAACTACAAAGTAGTCGGCATGGTTTCAGGTGAATCCAAACAAAACTATTGGTTAGGATTTGGTGGTCTTTCAAAGAAGTCTCTTGGAGAATCTGCGATGTCTGATATGTACAAGAATGCTAATCTTAAAGGATCTCAGGCGATCATCAACGTCAATGTATCTTACAAGGATAAGTTTATCTTGATTCATAATCAGGCTAAGGCCATTGCAACCGGTACAGTCGTCGAATTCATAGACTAAGTGTCCGTAGAAGAAGGACGTACGATATTAGCTTGCTGCCTAAGGCAGTCTGATATCAATGTGCTTCACACATACTGCGCTGTCGGATGACAGCAATTAAAATCAAGCCCCACATCGGGCCGCGTTCAGCGGCGACGGTGTGGGGCTAATAATGTCATATATGTTTGGCGTCGAAGACGTCGGCTAACCGACCTCTCAGAGGCCATATTATCAGAACAGGTCGGAATGAGAGCCTGTGTCGATCAAGAGCAGAAGTAGCTCGTCGTCATATTGTTCCCAAACCAATAGCCAGTCAGGTGTGATGTGGCATTCCCATGCACCTGCATATTTACCCACGAGTTTGTGAGGCCGATATTTGGCTGGCAGTGTCCCTGTTGTTGATAATAGATCGATGACCTCCTTGAATCTCGACATATCCAGCCCTCTTTTTATACATTTCTTAAGGGCTTTGTCGAAATTACGGGTAGTGTCAATTCTATATTTCATATACCGAATGCTTTGAAGAGGTCTTCGGCACTTTCGTAATGCGAAATGCGTCCGGCGCGCACATCTTCATACGCCTCGTCGAGACCGCATTTGCGTTTCTTCTCCGGCTTGGCGATCGAGACGCCTTCTATGGCATTCAGAATTTTCTTCAGGTGCGGCAGGATCGATTTGTCCTCAATATTGATTGTTAGCTGTGTCATGACTTGTTCTTTTAGTGGCCGCAAGTTATGAAAATCCGCCCAAACAATCAAGCATCTGCCATGAGGTTGGCGGCAAGGGTGCGCAGCTCCTCAGTCTTCTCCTCGGTAAGTCGGCCTCGCAATGTCACCATCGGCTCGACGATGGTGATGTCCTTCATGTTCTCAAACATCTGCCGCATCTTCTTGCCGGCCGCCGGAGCCCAAAGGCCGTTTTCGACAATGGCGACCCTGCGGCTGCAATATCCTTTGAGCGACAGGTGATGGATGAAGTCATGCATCGGCGGGAATATCTCGGCGTCATAGGTCGGCGACATGACCACAAGATGGCTCATGCGGAACGCATCTTCTACCGCCTCAGCCTTGTCGTCGCGGCTGAGATCGGTTATTGAAACTTTCGGAGCACCTGCCTCACGGAGTATGTCGGCAAGCTGTTTGGCGGCCTGTGCAGTGAAGCCGTGAATCGATGCGTAGGCTACGAGAACGCCGGGCGTCTCCACATCATAGGCTGCCCATGTCTTGTAAAGGTTAAGGTATTTCTCCAGATCTCCCTTGAGCACAGGACCGTGAAGCGGGGCGATAGCGTCGATTTCTTTGCCTGCAAGTTTCTGGAGGACAGTCTGCACCGGTTTGCCGTATTTGCCGACGATGTTGAAGTAGTAGCGTCGTGCCTCGCATGCCCATGGCAGTGTCTGATCGGGATTGCCGAACCGACCGAAACCGTCGGCCGAGAACAGTGTCTTTGCGTAGGCATCGTAAACCATCATCACTTCGGGCCAATGCACCATAGGAGCGGTCAGGAAAAGCAGGTTGTGCTTGCCGAGCGACAGTGTCTCGCCGTCGGCCACTGTCTTGATGCGGTCTTCAAAATTTATGTCCCCGACAATGAGGGGGAGCATCTTGTAGGCGGCTGCCGTGCATATCAGCTGGCAGTCGGGATATGTGTCCATTACCCATGCGATCTGCGACGAATGATCCGGCTCAAGATGCTGGATTATGAGGTAGGCGGGAGCTTTGCCCACGGGCAGATTCTCGGTGAGATTTTTGCGCCATTCATCGGCCATACGCTCGTCGGCGGTGTCGATGAGAGCAATTTTGTCGTCTAAGATCAGATAAGAGTTATAGGAAATACCTTCGGGAACACTATACTGGTTCTCAAATAAATCCAGATCCTTGTCATATACGCCTATCGGCTTGATATCGTGCTGCATATTCTTTTTACCTTAGTGTTTTATTCATCTGCAAAATTAACTAATTCCCGAGATATGTCATATCACGTTGCAGACGCTGCCTGATCGTCTCGGGCAGCGTCTGCGGCTTAGTCGGTTGTCAGTATGTCATTACCGGTGTGAGTTCCTTGGCCTGATCGATCATGCGTTGGATCTCTTTTTCGGCCGGAACACGGTTGCATAGATTCTTAGCTTCGTTTACCTCGATCATCTTGGCGTGGAGATTGGCAGCTACACGGTGGCGGAGTTCCTTCACAGTGTCGACTCCCGCAGCCTCAAGCAACTCGGCAAACTGGTCGGCAACACCTTTGATGCGGAACAGATCGGCGTGGTTGGCCCATTTCAATATGAGCTTTTCGGGAATGCCGGTGGTGGAAGCGAGTTCATCGCGTCCTTTCTTGGTTGCGGCGCGGTTCAGCAGATCATCGGTTGTGATGATGCCCGCTTCGTTCATCTTGGCTGCGTATGTGCTGCCGATGCCTTCGATTGCTATGATCTTGTAGGCCATAGTGAGGTAATTTAAGGTTGAAACTATATAATTTATCTTGTTTAATTCTAACAAATTGTGCCTGCGGTTGGTTCGCCTTGCAACGCTATTTTGCCGGTGACTGGTTCAAAATCGTCCGTAGGGCACTGAAAACGTATCGCCCTGTGTAGGGTCGCCCGTCTTTAACCCCTTTGTCAGCCAGTTCACACGCCACTGCGAACGGCCGTGATTGAAGCTCTCTGGCATCTCGCGTCCGGTGGCTTTGCGTTGTAGATAGTCGTCGCCGATTTTCGAGGCAGCGTTTATGGCCCGCTCCACGTCGCCCGGTTCTATTGAGCCGAACATCTCATTGTCGTTGTGAGCCCACACACCTGCATAGAAATCGGCCTGTAGCTCGAGGCGCACGCTTATCTTGTTGGCTTCTGTGTCGCTGAGTTCCGCCATCCTGTTGTGGGCGGCATCAAGAGTGCCTAACAGATACTGCACATGATGCCCAACCTCATGGGCGATCACATAGGCGTAGGTGAAGTCACCTGAAGCCCCGATCGTCTGCTCCATGTTTCTGAAAAAATCAAGATCGATATATACCGTCTGGTCTGCCGAGCAATAGAACGGCCCCATCTGTGCCGACCCTTGTCCGCAACCGGTCTGTATCGCGCCGTGGTACAGCACCATCTGCGGCGGTTCATAAGTCCCCCAACCCTGACGCTGAAACTCACGGGTCCACACATCCTCTGTGCCTGCAAGCACTTGCGACGCTATTGTGGCAAGCCGTTCATCCTCGGCATCGGGGGTGTAGCTCTGCTGGCCCATCCCGCTCTGCGAAAACTCGTTTAGGGCCGACTGCGCTATGTCGCCTATGTCGCCGCCCGACATCAGGGTGATCAATGCGGCGATTATCAAGCCTATGATGCCGCCTCCCATGCCGATACTCCTGCCCGAGATGCCCCGTTTGTCAACCACATTGTTGCTTCTGCGCCGTCCGTCAAGTCTCATGTTAAGTAGAGATAAAAAGATTATTTAACAATTAAACGACCGACAATGCAAAAACGTTCTTGCAGATTCCGCTATTTCATGAAAAACTGATCGGCCACTCCATGGAAAAGTGTAAATTTGCGCATAATGCAACTGATAAAACTCACGGCAGATCATGGAGTGGTTGATAGAATTTCTACAGAAACATCCGGTCATTCCGGTTTTTCTTACACTTGGCCTTGGATTCTGGCTTGGTAAGCTGAAGATAAAATCATTTACCCTCGGGCCCGTTGCGGCGACGCTTATTGTCGGCGTGGTTATCGGGCAGATGAAGATTGCGGTACCCGATATACTCAAGACGGTCTTTTTTCTTTTCTTTCTATTTTCCACAGGCTATGGCGTTGGCCCGCAGTTCTTCCGGTCATTTAAGGGAGCGGGAGTGCGTATGCTCCTTTTTGCCGTTGTCGAAGCTCTTGTCTGTGCGTCGCTGGTGATTGTGGCCGCGTGGATCACGGGGTATGGCAATGGGGTTGCGGCAGGACTTTTCGCCGGTTCACAGACCGTATCGGCCTCTCTCGGTCTACTGGCCGACACCGTGCGGGAGATGCCTCTCGATGAAGATGCACGCAGTCATTTGCTCCTCATTATTCCTGCCTGCTATGCCGTTACTTACGTCTTCGGCACGATAGGAACGACTTGGTTTCTCTCAGGAGTTGCCCCCGCAATGATGGGTGGAATGAAAAAAGTGAAGGAAGAAGTGGCGCGTATCGAGCAGGACATGGACGCCGCTGATGCGACTCTCGCTCCCGGCATAATCCCCGCACGCCGCAACGTCCTTTTCCGCGCTTATGAGGTGCAGAACGAGTTTTTCGACACTCCGCGCACACCCGATGATATATGCCGGTACTACAATGCCGCCGGAAGCAGGGTCGTGGTGGAGAGAGCACGCATCGGGGGAGCTGTGCTTGATCCCTCCCGCTCAATGACTATAGCCAAGGGCGACCGTATTGTGTTGGGTGGCCGTGCCGATGATCTAATCTCGCTCGCCAACCCTCCCGGTCCTGAAATTGCCGATTCCGAACTGCTGAACTTCGGAGCTGAGCGTACGCCTGTCACCGTTGCATCTGGAAAAATCGATGGAATGAGCCTTGACATGCTCCGCAGTCAGCCCTACATGCAGCGCGTCATGGTTGCGTCGGTAAAACGCAACGGCATGGGCATTCCAGCGAAAAGCATGACAGAGATCCACGGGGGCGATGTGCTCACACTCGTCGGCTGGCCGTGTGATGTTGCAGAAGCGGCTGCGGCGATCGGCTATGCCGACCGTGATACCGACACGACCGACATGGTGTTCGTAGGACTTGGAATCGCTCTCGGGTGCATTATTGGCGCTCTGTCGGTTCGCATCCACGGCATACCGATGGCTCTCGGCACAAGCGTAGGCGCGCTTATCGCCGGATTATCGCTTGGATGGTTGCGTGCACGCCGCCCCTCGTTCGGTCATATACCTTCGTCGGCGTTGTGGATATTCAATAATCTCGGCATCAACATGTTTATTGCCGTTATAGGCCTCACTGCCGGTGCGGCACTCATTCAGGGACTTAAAGAAGCCGGAGTGATGATAATTCTCGTCGGAGCGTTGCTCACGCTGCTGGGGCTTGTTATAAATGTCTTTTTGGCGCACAAGGTGTTCCGATTCTCATCTCCTCAGACTCTCGGATGCGTTGCCGGCGGCCGCTGTTGTGTGGCAGCTATGGGTGCCATACAGTCCACCCTTGAGAGCGACGTCCCCAATCTCGGCTTCACGGTCTGCTATGCTGTTGCCAACGTCTCTCTTGTCTTCTCGAGTCTGCTTGTGCTTTTTCTCGTATAGAGCGGGTTATCTCACCAGTATTCTGACAGCCGGCGCAGCTCCGCGGCTCACTATGTAGATGCCCGGCTGAAGTTCATGCGTGCTCCCGCTGCCGTTGAATACCGTTACGCCCGAAGTTGTCACCACTCTGAAAGGCACGTCCCCGTCAACTCTGATGCTCCGCCCGTTCACATAGATTCCCGAAGCATCGGCGTCAGCCGTAATCTCGTCCATAGCCGAAACCGTCGGGTCGAGATTCATGAATGATGCGCCGTCGAGCAGATTGATGCGTTCGCTTATGAAGTTCTTGACAAATGTGATTTCGTCATCGTATGTGTTTGGCACTCGCGGATTCTGGTGAACCATACTGTGCAGGATAGGCCAACGCTCGAAATTCAGTTCTGCCGACTCACGCATCTTGTCTGCTGTGTCATCCACAAACTTGCGGAGAGACTCAGCGGTAAGCTTGCCCCCGTTGCGCAGACGCGACCACATCTGGCTCAGATCGCTCTTGGTCTGGCGGTCATCCACGAGAATACGCGTTGCCGTGTTCTTCATCGTTCCGGCAAACAGTATTGCGTTGCCCTGATAAAGAAAAGTCTTCATGTTGTTCATCGGGTACGACCTCACGTCATTGTCAAATGCAAGGTCGAAATCCCACACCGGACCGGTGTAGATCAGCGGATCTTGCCGCTGCTTATACATGTAGGTGCTCCAGTATATGTCGGGATTACCCGAGAGTTCGTTCACTATGAAATGCTGTAGAAACGACTCGATGTCAAATACCGTGCGGTAGCCCGAAGTCGGGCTTGTGAACAGTGTGCTGAACAGCTTTTTCTCAAAGTCATTGAAATAGGTCGTGATGTAGCGGTATTGCAGATACAGGTTCATGTCAGGCTCATGAAGTGTCACAGGTAGCCCTTTGCTGCTGGTGAACCATTCCATGCCGTTGCCCGAAGCATAAGCGTCTATTTCCATCAGGTAGCCGCCGGTCAGCGCGTCGCTCGAGGTGTCCGTAGCGTTCATTTCCGTTATGTCGACGCGCCCGGGGCGTATGTCTATCTTGTCGCACAGCTGATAACACCCCTTGAACTCACCGTTGAGAAACACATCCACCGGCTTGCAGAAAGGCACGTAGGCCATACCCACCCTGCGCGCGATCTCAAAGGCAACGATGTTTCGCATCAGGGATTTGTCACCATAGTTATTGACCAGCGACCACTTTTTGCCCTCGGCAGGAGCACCGAGCACACTCGTTTTCTTGTCGAACTTTATGCGCCACGGTTTCTTGGGAAAACCGCGGCTTGCGTTGCCGCGTTCCCTCACCGTCATCGGCTTGTCAGTGTCGATCTTGTGGTCGTCAATTATCACCACGCTCCCCGCTATTTCCGTCTCCTTGTCAAAAGGCTCTTTTGAGTTGAGTGTGTTTATGCACACCGTGGGCAGTCCTGTAGGTTGCCACAAATGCGAGTCATCACCTGCGCCGGCGTGACCGTAGAACTCCAGATCGCCGATATTGCATCGCGATCCCGACGGCCCTACATAGCGCACATACCTGAATCCGCGTGAACAGTCCACATCGGCGTGATCCATCACTCCTATCGTGCCGGTTTCCGTGATCATGTAGATAGGCACCGCATCAGTGAAGTCAGCGTTGTTGGCCCCCTGAAACACCCCGAACTTCACTCTGGCAGCCCCGACACTCGCTTCATTGCGCGGTTGCCATCCGACCTTGGTTATCACATACTTCTGCCCGAGATCCATACCCACCCAGCCATACGAACGCTCCTCAGTGGCAAAGTAGGTGTTACCGTTGCCGTCGAAAGCACGTTGCTGCCCGTTATTCACGATACCGTTCACACTGTAATCCCAGCACCCCGAACCGATATACGTGCCTCGGAGTTTTTCATCGGCGCTGGAATGTATGGCCGACAACAACAGGGCTATGGTAAAAAGCAGTATATGTTTTTTCATGGTCGATGTGGGTAGCTCTTAATTTGATCCCTTCAGTGTCACGATTATTACTCCGTTTGCACCGCGCGTGCCGTACATTGCCCCATCTTTCAGCACCTCCACTCGCTCCACTTCCATCACGGTGAGCGACGGAGGGGTCGTTGATTCCGATCCATCGACAATCCATAAGGGATCAGAATTAGAGTTGACAGATGCACTGTTGCGGACGATGAGGTTGGACTCGTCACTTGAAACGCTGACCCCCGGAATCATTCCGCGCATAGCCTTGATAAGATTTGATTCGCCGGTTGCGGCAAGCTGTTCGCCGGTCACACCGCTGCGAGGGCCAAGATATTCTCTCTTCTTCACATATCCCGCTCCCATTCTTATCAGTTCCTGATCTTCAGTGCCGGTCGCTTTAAGTTCTCCGACAGTGATGCTCATTCCTTTCGCGCCATCCACCGGGATGTCGTATGTCATTTTCTTGATCATGACATGGATTGTGTCGGTAGGTTTTACATCGGTCAGGCCAAATTTACCCTCCTTGTCCGACTTAGCATACTGCTTCGGATTGTGAACATATACTTTGGCACCCTTTATCGGTTTACCATTGAAATCAACAAGACGTCCGTTAAACGGCACAGATGCTATAGCAGCCACGGTCGAGGCCAGCATAATCATGATTGAAGCAAAAAATTTCATAATCTAAGACATTGAAAGTAATATAATGATGGTTTTTGCAAATATATAAATTATAAAATAGTTTGCAAAGCCTGTAACAATCCTGTTTTCTTAATAGATTGAAATTATGAAAATAAATTTGCTTTATTGCCACTCTTTCAGTAATTTCGCACCGAATTTTCCGCTCCGGGCATTCAAAGAAGCCACAATATGCTGCGTGCAGCCATTGGCTCGCCTTGGTCGGGTTTACCTTAAAAGGTTATATTAATGTACGTTATCGTAGAAATTCAGGGCCAGCAGTTCAAAGCTGAGGCCGGACGCTTCCTCTATGTCCACTATCTGGGCGAAGAGAGCAAGAAGGGCGACAAGGTTGAGTTTGACCGTGTCCTCCTCATCGACAATGACGGAGCCGTAACAGTAGGTGCTCCCACTGTCGTAGGTGCAAAAGTTGTTTGCGAGATCGCAGAGCCCCTCGTGAAGGGTGACAAGGTCATCGTGTTCAAGAAAAAGCGCCGCAAAGGCTATCGCCGCAAAAACGGTCATCGCCAGTATTTCACAAAGGTTACGATCAATGACATCGTAGCTGGAGAACTTCCCGCTTAACCCCTAATCACCAAAACCCAATGGCACACAAAAAAGGAGTCGGCAGTTCTAAGAACGGTCGCGAGTCAGAAAGCAAACGACTCGGCATCAAGAAGTTTGGCGGTCAGGCAGTGAAGGCCGGCAACATCATCAAGCGTCAGCGTGGCACCGCACATCACCCCGGCCGCAACATGGGCATGGGTAAGGACCACACCCTCTACGCCCTCATCGACGGCACTGTGCTGTTCACCACGGGCAAGAACGGACGCAAGTTCATCAACATCGTTCCTTTCGAGACAGTAGCAGAGGCATAACCTCATCACGTCACTTTCACGAAAGAAACAAAACCAACAAAGGCTGTGCCATTCCGGCGCAGCCTTTTGTTTAATATGCTCTCTGTGTTTGCTCGTCTGAGTCCTCCGGGCACTCTGAGCGCTCCGAGATCTATTATTTATTAAATACACAGGAGGGTGCATGTCATCACGACATGCACCCTCCTACACAAGTATTAAACTCAAATAAAATATGTTTTACCAACCTGGGTTCTGAGTTAGATTCGGGTTGCGCTCTCTTGCGACCTGAGGTATCGGCCACAGGTTGTAACGCTCCTGATACTTACGTGCGTAGATGAGTCCACCGAATATGTCATTTTCAGTTTCAAATGCAGTCTCATAGATACCCCAGCGACGGAGGTCGTGGAAGCGGTGTCCTTCAATTGCAAGCTCATAGGCGCGCTCGTTGCGGATGCGCTGTGTCATTTCATCCTTGCTGCTGACCTGCATCCATGCATCACCATTGTTGATGGTAGGCATATCCACACGGCTACGTACCTTGTTAAGCTCTACAATTGCCTTGTCAAGCTGATTAGCCTCATTGTAGGCTTCTGAGAGCATAAGGATTACATCGGCAAGACGGATGAAGGGGAACTCATAAGGACAGCTCTGATACTGCTGGAAATGTCCGTCACATGTTCCCTTCGGCACAAATTTGCGGAAGAGGTAGGAAAACCATTTCTGCTCATTGGGGAAGAATGTGGTGGCAGCATGCAAGGGAATTGATCCTTCGCCGGGGAAGACATATTGCATATCCCAAGGTTTGTCCGTCAATACGCCCAAAGTGTGTGAGAAGGGTGTGATTGCTGTAATTGCAAGACGCGGATCGCGGTCCTCGTATGCCCGAATCACGTTTTCGGCGTCAGCATCAAGGTAGTCACTTATATAGGAATATTCGGGGTCTTTCCCTTCCGGCGTGCTTACGCAGACAAGGTAGAGAGATTTGCGATAGTCGTAGCTCTCATTCCATTTGGGGAAGATGTCAGTCCATTTGAACTTCGATCCATCTTTATTCTCATACATGTCAATAAGACGAACCGAGGGAACAAGGGGGTTACCTGAGATGTTAGCGTAGGTCTGCTTACCGCCAAGGTATGTGTTGAGCTCGTTACCATAGCTGCCGTTGTCATTTTGCGACAGCATAGAGAAGATATATTCCTTGCTCTGGATTCCGGGATACATGTGGAACATCTTTTCCCAATCCGGGTCAAGCTCATATCCATAGTTCTCTGTCTTGTTATAAACTATGTCCTCAAAGTCGTTTATGGCGTTCTGCCACTCTTTGTTGTAAAGATAGACTTTGCCACGAAGTGATATTGCGGCACCTTTAGTGGCACGGCCATAGTTACCGGCGTCCCAGCTAACGGGAAGTTTTGCTGCCGCATCGGTGAGATCTTCGATGATATGCTGACGAACGACATCCTTGCTTTCACGTGGACGTACGGCATCAAGATAGCTCTCTGCCAGAATGAAATCCTCTGCATAATAAGGGACATCTCCCCAGCAGTTGATCAGCTCAAAATAGGCCATCGCACGCAGAAATTTTGCTTCACCAACAACATTATTTTTAACAGTCTCGCTAATGTCCATGTTGCTGACATTGCGGATGACATTATTGGTGCGGTGAACAAGCTCATAGAGGTAAGTCCAGTGATTCTGTACCGCTCCATCTGTTACAGAAAATGCCGAACTTTCACCACGGGCGGCATTGCCGTAAATGGTGGTAGTTGATGTCACCAGATCGCTGCACTGGTCAAGGGCGAATGTGAATCCCATGCACCAGTTATATTTCATCTGAGTGTAGCATCCCACGATACCCTGCTTGGCATGCTCTTCTGTCTGCCAGAATGTCTGCTCTACAAGCGACGTAGGGTTGTAGTATTCAAGTTTCTCACATCCGCTCAGCAAGAGAACTCCTCCGAGAAGAATGCTACTTATTTTTATATTTTTCATTGCTATATTCTTTTTCACTTTGGGAGAGTTAGAACGACAAGTTAAGACCAAACGAGAACTGACGTACCAAAGGATAACCCACGCCACGTGCAATCTCAGGATCCTGACCGAAGAAATCGGTAATTGTGAACAGGTTGTCGATTGAAGTGTAAACTTTCAGATTCTCAACATAGAATTTCTGAGTTATGTTGCGCGGAATGGTATAACCAAACTGCAGGTTCTTGCAGCGGAAATATGCCGCGTTGCTGAGGAATGCTGTTGAGTTGATCTGGTTCTTTGAGTTAGAATTGTTACGCAGAATAGGATACTTTGCATTGGGATTCTCAGGGGTCCACTGGTTCTCCACAACATCCTTGATAAGTGTCCATCCGTGTACTGCTACGAAGCGAAGATGCTCATTGGAGTAGAACACATCGTGACTGCCTGTGCCTTGGAAGAGCATAGAGAGGTCAAAACCTTTCCACTGTGCACCAAGATTAATACCGTAAGTAAATGTCGGCGTTGTACCATGCCCCTTTTCAATACGGTCGTTGTAGTCGAGTTTGCCGTCACCGTTTGAGTCCTTGTAGAGGAAGTCACCGAGTTCTGGCTTTGCAAAAGTCGAGAAGTACTCCGGGAAACTGGGATCTGCAAGATGTTTCTGATGTGCAGATTCGGCGAGTTGCTCGACAAGAGCGAGATCCTGATCATTACGCACGATGCGATCCACATCCATGAGATAAAGCTGATCGATAGGTTTGCCTTCCTCCTTCTTGTACACGCCGCTGATTGAGGTCTGACCACCGTAGTCTTTCAGCTTATTAGTTACATAACCCATGTTGAAACCAACGGTATAGGTAACATCACCGATGCGATCGGTCCATGTTGCATCGAAGTCCACACCCTTGTTGACTACGCGGCCGGCATTAGTCACAGGTATGCCTGTTGTTCCATGTTCAAGTGAGGCCGGTACAGATAACAGAATGCCTTTTGTGTCTTTATTGTAGTATTCCAGAGAACCTGACAGGCGGCTGTTGAGCATGCTAAAGTCTACGCCTACATTAGTTACATAGGTTGATTCCCACGTCAGGTTGTAGTTTGATATGGCGGTCTGAGCAAGTCCGGATGTAAGTGCATTGCCAGTTCCAAGAATATAGTTCTGGGCATTGTACACACTCTGCCAGTTGTAGGCTGAAATACCGGAGTTGTTACCCAGTGAACCATAAGAAGCACGGAGCTTAAGATTGTTGATCCAGTCGTTATTCTCGTTCATGAATTTTTCCTCCGAAATACGCCAGCCGGCAGATACCGAGGGGAACCAACCCCAACGTTTTTCGGGAGAGAAACGTGATGAGCCATCAGTACGAACATTTGCCTCAAGCATATACTTGTTATCCCATGTCAGGTTCAGGCGACCGAAGTAAGAGCGCATTGCCCATTCGGTGTAATAACCTGAGATGTTACGCATATTGGGAGCGGAATCCAAAGTCGTCTGGTTGTCATAATCGGGCTGGCCATTCTTGAAAGCGTAGGTGTAGTCGTAGTGCTCATACTCCTGAGATGTACCTAAAAGTACATTTGTTTCCAAGCGATTATTGAACGCTTTGAAGTTATAGTTGGCAGTGAGGTCTGATGTACGGAAATTTGTAACCCAGAAATAATGGCGTACCTGACCGGTCACATACCCGGTGGTGATTTTGCTTAATGAAACAGTGTTATCCGGTTCAAGCGAATATCTGTAAAGAGGTTTGTCCGTGATCTGGAGGTTAGTGTACTCGTAATTGAATTTATAGGTGTATGATCCCTGAAGAGTAAGTCCTTTGACCGGAGTAATGCGGATAAAGAACTTAGGCATTATGCGCTTTCTCTGTGTGGGGAAATCTGTGCGCCAGAACCACTGACGGCGATATGGGTTATAGTTGGTGACGCCTGCCTCATAAGAACTTTGAACACCACCGTAGGTGCCGGTCTCTTTATCATAGAGGTTCATGCCGGGAGTAGTGTTGAACGGACCGCCACCGCCCCAGATTGCGTCACCGCCCTGAGTGGCATTGTCGCTTGACGGACTTACTGTCTCCAGATAACCATAAGTGTTCATTCCTGCGGTGAGCCACTTTGTGATGTCAACCTCGATATTGGAGCGCATCTGATAGCGGGTATATTCAGTGCAGTTAAGCATACCGGGATTGTGCACGTATCCTAACGTCATATTGTAGCGGACTGATTTCGAACCACCGCTGACATTGATGTTGTGGGTCTGAACAAGGGTCGGATCCCGGTAAGCATGATCCTGCCAGTCGGTATTGGGGTATACACGTGGATTCCTGCCTGCATCGTTACGCCACTTATCTATTTCTTCTTGAGGGAACTGTATGGCGTTACCATTGTTAAGACGTGCCTGATTCTGATACTCCATGAAGTCAGCATAGTCAGTCACGATATTGAAGCGTTTTGCGACAGTCTCAACTGACAGGTTGCCGGTATAAGTAAGACGTACCTTGCCCTCCTGTCCTTGCTTTGTTGTGATGAGGATGACACCGTTGGCGGCACGTGAACCGTAGATCGCCGACGAAGCTG
>CAMWSY010000005.1 GCA_947176995.1 uncultured Porphyromonadaceae bacterium
GGTATCGGGATTAAGTATTTCGTGATAGATCGAATTGTCCCAAACGATTTCAGCCACATTCATCCCCGGCGTTTTGCGGCTTACCGTCTCCATGCGGCGGTATTCGTTTCCACCTTTGTAGGTCAGCTCCGGCAGATGCGCGTATGTGGCTTTGTTTCCCGCTGTTTGCGATGGGTGGGGGAGTCGTCGGCGTGTCGGTTCATCACCGTTCTGCACCGTTTCCACCCTCAGGTCTTGCAGTGCCACTCGTCGGTCAAGCCCCCGGTTTGTCACCTCGATTTCAAGTTGTTGCGATTCACCGTTCCAGTCGCTGTCAGTGCGGCTTGTCACCCCTCCGCCGATCCCTACGCTCCCTTCCTCGATTGCAAAAGGAGCGGTTATCATCACCTTGTCAGGCTTCTCCGACTCATAGACCTCAAGAACGTAATTCCCCGACAGCTTTGCTTTCACCTCAGCCGGTGGCACCTTCACGCTGTAGTGCCGGTAGAGCACCGTCGTCATTCCCGGTTCCGAAGCCTCCCCGTAACCAATTTCAGCAAGATTGAAACCGTCGAGATATTCGCTTTCCACCAGTCCGTCATCCAGTCCGTCGGCATCAGTGTGGCGCACGCGGCAGCGCAGAAAGGGCATCCACGACTCATCCTCACCATCGGGAGCTATCAGGTCAAACGTCAGGCGCAGCCCGTCGCTCTCTCCCGCCATTGTCACGGGTGTCGTGGCCGCCATGTCACCGTTGCGCCACTGCACGCATCCCACCCTGCCGTCATGCACCTTTACGGTCATTTTCGCCTCGACAGCGATTGTCAGGGCGGTAAGCAGAGCGGCAAGCAGAGTTGTTATTCGGGCTATCATAATCGCAAATTTAGCAAATTCATTCCTTGCAATTCTGCGAAATTGGCCATAAAATATTAATTTTATCCCATCAAAAAATCAACACGCTTTTAAGATGAAACTATTTGACGTTTATCCTCTGTTCGACATAGAGATAACCCGTGGCAAAGGTTGCCGCGTGTGGGATGCGCAGGATCGTGAATATCTCGACCTCTATGGCGGCCACGCTGTGATTTCTGTCGGACACAGTCATCCGCGCTATCTTGAGGCACTCAACGATCAGGCGTCGAAACTGTTGTTCTACTCCAACTCAGTAGTTAATTCACTTCAGCAGAAACTCGCCGACCGTCTCGGCAAGGCAAGCGGCTACGACGATTACGCCCTCTTCCTCGTCAACTCAGGAGCTGAGGCCAACGAGAACGCTATAAAACTCGCTTCTTTCCACACTGGCCGCAGCCGTGTCATCGCTTTAGAC
Organism: uncultured Porphyromonadaceae bacterium; assembly: GCA_947176995.1. Taxonomy (GTDB): domain Bacteria; phylum Bacteroidota; class Bacteroidia; order Bacteroidales; family Muribaculaceae; genus JAFLTL01. The sequence continues at coordinate 1,307 of CAMWSY010000005.1, forward strand.
AAAGCTTTCCATGGCCGCACATCGGCTGCAGTCGAGGCGACCGACAATCCTAAGATTCAGGCTCCTGTCAACCATTCCGGTCATGTCACCTTCCTTCCGCTCAACGACATTGAGGCCGTTAAGACCGAGCTCGCCAAGGGCGACGTGGCAGCCGTCATCTTCGAGCCTATTCAGGGCGTGGGGGGCATACGCATGGCTACCGACGACTTCATGCGTCAGTTGCGCGAAGTCACCGAGCAGACAGGCACGGTTCTTATCGCCGACGAGATTCAGTGCGGCTACGGACGTTCAGGCAAATTCTTCGCCCATCAGTGGGCAGGCATCCGTCCCGACATTATCACCGTCGCAAAAGGCATAGCCAACGGTTACCCCTTCTCAGGCGTCCTTATCTCTCCGAAATTCGAGCCCGTCTACGGTATGCTCGGCACCACATTCGGCGGAAACCATCTTGGATGCGCGGCAGCCTGTGCGGTACTCGACATCATGGACGATGAAAAACTTGTCGATAACGCTCATGAGATCGGTGAATACCTCATATCCCGCCTGAAAGAGATACCCGGTATAAAAGAAGTGCGCGGCCGTGGCCTCATGATCGGCATTGAGTTTGATCAGCCCGCCAAAGACCTGCGCCGTCGTCTCATCTTCGACGAACACGTCTTCACCGGAGCAGCTGGAACCAACATCATTCGTCTGCTTCCGCCCCTCTGTCTCTCCCGTGCCGAAGCCGACGAGTTCCTTGACAAATTCACCCGTCAGCTCGAGAAAGGATTATAAGTTAAGATCTCTCCATAAGTGTCAGTAAACAAAGTCATACTTGTAGGGAATGTCGGGCGTAAACCCGACATTCGCTATATCGGGCAACGTCCGGTTGCCACATTTTCGTTTGCCACCACTGAGCGCGGCCGACGCACTCCCGACGGAACTGAGACTCCCGACCGCACCGAGTGGCACAACATCGTCATGTGGGATCACGCCGCTGAGATAGCCGAGCGTTACATCGACAAAGGCACCAAACTATTCATTGAAGGAAAACTACGCACCCGCGTTTGGCAGGACGCCAACGCCATCAAGCACAACATCACTGAAATCATCGTCGACACCTTCGACATCCTCTCCCGCCCCTCCTGACTCTGCATTTTCACCTCCCTTCCTTTCCCTCTCCGATGTCTCTGAGTACTCTGAGTTCTCCGAGTTCTCCTTCTACAAAAAAATGACCTCGCAAGAGGTCATTCCTTCATTTCGTTACAATTCGATTTACCCCACCAGCTCCATGCCGCGGCGTATGGCCTTTTCATTGTCGCCGAGCAGATGATGGTGACGCTCCGGCAGAGTCTTTTTCAGTCCCTTCATCACATCCTCCACGCTTACTATTCCGCGGGCCTTGATCAGTGCCCCGAGGAGCAGCATATTGTAGGTTTTCGGGTTACCTAACTCAAACGTTGCCTCCATCGCGTTGACTGGAATGATATTTATGTCAGTGCGTGTTGGCTTGTGGTGGATACCGTAAGGGTCATAGATCAGCGTGCCCCCCGGTTTCACAGTCCTCTCAAATTTATCAAGACTCTGCTGGTTGAGTATCACCGCCGTGTCATATTCGTCGAGTATCGGCGAGCTGATTTCGTTATCCGACAGAATCACAGTCACATTAGCAGTGCCACCGCGCTGTTCTGGTCCGTAAGAAGGCATCCATGTCACCTCCTTGCCGTCGAGCAGAGCGGCGTAAGCCAGAATCTTACCCATCGACAGAACCCCTTGTCCGCCGAAACCTGCCATGATTATTTCCTCTTTCATTTTTTCGGCGTGTTATTTTTGAGATCCCCGAGCGGGTATTTTGCTTCCATGTGTTCCACAAGCCATTCGTTGGATTTGACAGGCGACATTTTCCATCCCGAATTACACTGGCTCACAACCTCGACAACCGACGTGCCCAGCCCGTCCATTGAGTTCTGAAAAGCCTTCTTGATAGCGTTTTTGGTCTTGCGCACGGCAGCCGCATCGTTCACTGCCTGACGCGTCACATAGCACGTTCCGTCAAGTTGGGCGAAAATATCGGTGATTGCCAGTGGGTAACCATTCAGATCCACCCGGCGCCCGTAGGGAGTTGTTGAAGTCTTCATCCCCTCAAGCGTGGTAGGCGACATCTGGCCTCCCGTCATGCCATATATACCGTTGTTTATGAAGATTATGGCGATATTTTCACCACGGTTGGCCGCGTGGATTGCCTCGCCTGTGCCGATAGCCGACAGATCACCGTCGCCCTGATAGGTGAACACCAGTTTCTTGGGCCAAAGGCGTTTCACTGCCGTAGCCACTGCGGGTGCACGACCGTGGGCGGCCTCGATCCAGTCCACGTCGATGTAGTTGTAGGCAAACACTGCGCAACCCACCGGAGCGATTGCAACGGCACCGGTCTTGTCAAGTCCCATTTCGTCGATGACTTCGGCGACAAGTTTGTGCACCACTCCGTGACCGCAGCCGGGGCAATAATGCATCACATTGTCGTTCAGCAGTCGCGGACGCGAAACGACCTTATTCTCCGGTTTGACTATATCTTCGCGATTCATCACTTCACTTCAATTAGAGAGTTAAGAGCTGTGAGCACTTCCGAGGGACTCGGGATGATTCCACCCATTCTGCCGCAGTGCTTCACCGGCACGCGCCCTTCGGTGGCGAGACGCACATCCTCGATCATCTGGCCGGCGTTCATCTCCGGCACAAGTATTCCCTTCACTTGGCGTGAAAGCTCGCTGATTCTTTCGTAGGGGAAAGGCCAGAGGGTGATCGGTCGTAGCAGACCCACCTTTATGCCCGCTTCGCGCGCGGTGTGGATAGCCGCTTGGCTTATGCGTGCCATAGAGCCGAAAGCCACCATCAGCCATTCGGCATCATCGGTCATATATTCCTCATAGCGCACCTCGTTAGCCTCGATGCGGCGGTAGGTTTCCTGAAAACGCTCGTTGTTTTTCTCCATCACATGCGAGTCAAGCTCAAGCGTGGTGATGATATTGTTGCGGCCGCGCTTGTCGGCATCCCCCGTGGCTGCCCACGGGCACTGCTCGAGCACCTCCTCATCGGTGCGGCGCGGTCGTTGCGGCGGAAGCACCACCTTCTCCATCATCTGACCCACCATGCCGTCGACAAGTATCATTGCCGGAGTGCGGTATTTGAAGGCGAGGTCAAAACCGAGCCCCACGAAGTCCGCCATCTCCTGTACCGATTTCGGTGCAAGCACGATCAGGTGATAGTCGCCGTGACCTCCACCCTTGGTGGCTTGGAAATAGTCGCTCTGCGACGGGTGTATGGTGCCCAGTCCCGGGCCGCCGCGCATCACGTTCACAATCAGAGCCGGCAGCTCGCCGGCGGCTATATAGGAGATACCCTCCTGCATCAGCGAGATGCCGGGGCTGCTCGACGAAGTGAACACCGCTTTGCCGGTAGCTGCTCCGGCATATACCATGTTGATGGATGCAAGCTCGCTTTCTGCTTGAAGCACAACCATTCCGGTGGTCTCCCACGGCATCAGGGCCTCAAGAGTCTCAAGCACCTCACTCTGCGGGGTGATGGGATATCCGAAATATCCGTCGCATCCGTAGCGCACTGCGGCATGGGCGATTGCCTCATTGCCTTTCATCAGCACTACATCTCCTTTTGTTCCGTTATTACTCATGCGTGCGCTCTATCTTTTTCATTTAGGCATTTCACCGCGGTCGATCACGCGGTAGACTTCAATGCAGGCGTCCGGGCATACTGCCGAACATGCCGCACATCCGATGCATGCCGCCTGATTCTTGGCATAGGCATAGAGATAGCCCCGGTCATTCACTTCGCGGGTCTGGAGTGCCAACACGTCACACGGACAGGCAACCACACAAAGGCTGCAACCCTTGCAACGCTCGCGGTCTATCTCGACCGCCCCATATACTTTTGCCATAATAGTTCCTTTTCTGCTTTGAAGTCGGCACGGCGATTTTATGCCGCACCCTTTACTCTGATGCAAAACTAAGGATTTATTTTTTGAGTTACACACCTTTTAACACTTTCTTAACCTATTGCACACTATGTCTTAAAGTGAGCAATGTTCACGGTGGCAAAGTTTTACGTTAGGCGTCATCTTTGTGCAAGGTTTTGATAGATATGTTAACAACTATTAACCCGGCTTGATGGTTCTTATTTTTGAGTTGGGTTAAATTTGTAAAATCATTGTGGACCCGCTTCGGTAAAACATCTCTTTAATCTATTTAACTGAATATATGTCAGACTCTTCTACTATAAAGAAACAGATATTGTCACTCACTGGGTTTCAGAAACTGAACCCGATGCAGCTTAAAATGGCTGAGACCGACGACAGGCGGATAATTATGCTTGCTCCCACTGGCTCGGGCAAGACAATCGCATTTTCGATAAGACTTCTCCGTTTCATGCGCCGCCCCGGTTCTGGCACGCAGGCGATCATTCTTGCACCTTCGCGTGAACTGGCGTTGCAGATTGCAGGAGTGTTGAAGAAAATTGCTCCGGCCTATCGCACAACGCCGCTTTTCGGCGGACATTCATTCCGCGATGAGTCCAATTCCATGTCCTCAAACACTCCCGACATAATTGTGGCCACTCCCGGTCGTCTGCTCGACCACATCGGACGCCGCAATATCGACCTGACCACGGTCTCGGCGCTTGTCATCGACGAGTACGACAAGTGCCTTGAGCTCGGTTTCATGGAGGAGATGAAGCGCATAATCCACAAGATAAAGAATGCGCGTCTTACCATACTCACCTCAGCCACGGCTATCGAGAGCCTTCCTCAGGAAGTCTCGCTTGAGAATATCGTGACCTTTGATTACCGCGAGGACACCAAGGAGGAGGCTGCCGCAAAGCCCGATATCGAGATTATCGAGGTGCCCTCGCCGTTGCCCGACAAACTGGCGACACTCATTGATCTGCTTCGTGCATTGGAGCCCGGCACACGTTCCATAATCTTCACAAATCATCGTGAGAGCGCCGAGCGTGTTCATCAGGAACTGCGCAAGGCCGGACTCCCGGCGGGGCTCTATCATGGCGGCATGGAGCAGCAGGATAGGCAGCTTGCAGTCTCGCTTCTGCGCAACGGCACGACTCCGGTTCTGTCAGCTACCGACCTTGCGGCCCGAGGTCTGGATATTCCCGATATTGATGCTGTGATTCACTACCATGTCCCGGTATCGCCCGAAGCGTGGACACATCGCAACGGCCGCACGGCACGTGCGGGGGCTTCGGGTAAGGTCTACACGATTCTCTCCGACAAGGATGACCGTCCAGAGTTTATGGATGCCGACCGCGTCTGGGCGCCCCCTCATTCCGAGGGCATAGCTGCCTCGGCTTCCCTTCCTGTCACATTGCTGATAAATCTCGGTAAGCGTGACAAAGTTTCCCGTGGCGACATACTCGGTTTTCTCACCAAGCAGGCGGGACTTGACGGTGCCGATGTTGGCCGCATTGAGGTCGACGATCGTTTCTCCACGGTAGTGCTCACCCCCGCAGCGGCAAAGCAGCTTGCCGAGTCCTCGCAGCCGCAGAAAATCAAGGGACATCGCTTCCGCCCCGAATTTATTTCCTGATCACTTCATTTCGCAGGTCTGCTCACAGTCGCCGTACTCATATCCACTATTGGCAATGACGGCATAGCCCGCGTTGCTTCGATGGCACTCCCGCCCGCTGTCGGCGTGAGCTATCTCGTTGTGTGGCAGATGCCCGACATGACTCGTGAGGCTATCGTCCCTCCTGAACTTAATCGTCCTGACATTAGTGTAATCATTTCAGATTCACGTGGATTGAGCGTGTCGCGCAACATTGCCATAGACACCTCCGCTTCTGATATATGCCTGATTGCCGATGACGATACAGTGATTTTGCCCGAGGCGTTTGCCCGTATCCGTGAAGTGTTTGAGGTCGGTGATGCTCCTGACATAGCGTTATTCCGCATAGTCGGTAAAAACAAGAAATACCCGTCATACCCTCTCAGGATTGGCCACCGTTTACCGCGCGGGTATTGGGTCACATCCTCCGAGATTGCATTTCGCACCAGCTCTGTCTGTGGCAAGCTCCGTTTTCGGCCTTGTTTCGGGCTGGGCGCGCCTCGCTTCACGGCGGCTGAGGAAGCCTTCTTTATAGCCGACGCATTGCGTCTTGGCTTGTCGGTCGATATGATTCCCGTCGGTATATGTAGTCAGCCGTCACTTTCATCCGGGGAGCGTCCCTATTCTCCCGACGGTGGATTTGCGGCATCGCAGGGAGCTTATATCCGTTATGTGCATGGCATTCTGCCGGGTTTGCCACGTCTCATCCTTTTTTCGTGGCGTGCCTTCAGGACGCATAAAGCCCCCTTCTTTCACACCCTGAACCATGCTTTTCAAGGTTTCGTTTGCAAAACTGCTTAATTGTTGTAACTTTGCATATTCCTAACAAAATTGAGCATTGCAATAGTAATCCAGCCATGATAGGTAACGACATAGACAAGAAATCGGTCAGGACACTGGCGCAGCTTATCGAGCAGTGCAACACAGTGGTCATCACCTGTCATGTAAAGCCCGACGGTGATGCGGTGGGGTCGACGCTTGCACTGATGCACATTCTATCCACGCTCGGGAAGGCTGTGCACATTGTCACTCCCGATTCTCCGCCACGTTCACTCCGTTTCTTGCCCGGATGTAAGGATGTTGTTGCAGTCTCCTCTCAGGAAGATTTTTGTCGCTCGCTTGTCAGCAAGGCGGAACTCATCTTCTGTCTTGACTTTAACGCCCTAAACCGCATTGACCGGCTCGCTCCCTACATCAGGCGGGCGAAAGCAAAGAAGGTTCTTATTGACCACCATCTCGATCCCGAGTCGTTTGCCGATATAACTATCTCGCATCCTGCTGAGTCCTCGACATGTGCGTTGCTGTTCAAAGTCATTTGTGCGCTTGGGCTGCGCCCGATAATCGACAAAAAGACAGCCATGTGTCTCATGACCGGCATAATGACCGATACGGGCAATTTATCCTACAACGCCAACGACCCCGATCTTTACATCATAGTCGCTGATCTCTTGCGCCTTGGAGTCAATAAAGTGCGTCTGTGGGAGCGGCTTAACATAAAGACTCAGAGTCAGCTTCGTCTTAATGCGTTTGCAGTCGACAGCCGCATGGAGCTGCTCATGAACGGACGTGCCGCACTCATCACCCTTAATTCCGACGATCTTGCCCGCTATGATTATGTTAAGGGCGACACTGAGGGGCTTGTGAACGTTCCGCTCACTATTCCCGAGGTTGCGGTTTCCGTCTTTATGCATCAGGAACCGGGATTCATAAAGGTTTCTATGCGTTCCAAGGGAGAATTTCCGGTAAATAAAATTTGTTCCGCGCACTTTGGTGGCGGCGGTCATCTGAACGCAGCCGGAGGCGAGTTTAAGGGACACATGCGCGAGGCTGTCGACACACTCCGCAAAGTCCTTCCCGATTATGCGCAGTATCTTCCCATAGTTGAAAAATAAATTAGTTAACAATCCAATATAAACCGATCACTGAAATCTCACTCTTCCACGATAAGGTCATGATAAAAAGCAAATCATCCCTGTTCACTGTCATCGCTCTGCTGCTTCCGCTATTTGCGGCGATGATGTCATCATCCTGCTCGAAACGCAAGAGCTATGCCGAGCTGCTTAATGATGAAAACTACGCTGTCAACGCTTTCCTTGCAAATCATAGGGTCATAAATTCCATTCCTGCCGACTCCGTGTTTGAGTATGGTGAGAATGCGCCATATTATCGTCTTAACGAGGAGGGCACTCTTTATATGCAGGTACTTGATCCCGGAACTCGCACCGATAAGGCTGTCTATGATGAGCTGATCTATTTCCGCTTCATGCGCACCAATCTCAGCGAACTGTGGCAGACAGGTGAGTCAATACCCGAGGGCAACGATGTGGACATGTCTATCGAGCCCACAAGCTTCAGGTATCAGAACTTCACCCTCCAGTCCTACACCACCTATGGTACAGGTATTCAGGAACCTCTCAAGTTCCTTGGTATCGACTGTCGCGTAAATCTGGTAGTAAAGTCGCAGCTTGGTCTCACAAGTGAGATCGCGTCTGTGGTGCCGTTCCTCTACAATTTGCGATACTTCCGCGCACAGACCTGATTCTGTGCCGCTTGAAATAATTTATAGAAATCTGTCTCTCCCTCCGTTCATTACTTCTTTGCACAAATGTCTTTAATAAAATCCATTTCCGGTATTCGCGGAACGATCGGCGGGAAAACTGGCGAAGGGCTTTCTCCTGTCGACATAGTGAAGTTTACGGCAGCTTATGCTGCTTTCATCGACAAGTCAACACCTGCCGACAAGCCCCGCCGCGTGGTTGTCGGACGCGATGCGCGTCTCTCAGGCCCGATGGTTTCCAACCTCGTTACGTCCACGCTTGCAGCAATGGGTTTTGATGTGGTTAATATCGGGTTGGCCACAACCCCGACCACAGAGATCGCTGTTACAGGTGAGGGAGCATGTGGTGGTATTATCATAACCGCATCCCACAATCCCGCTCAGTGGAATGCTCTGAAGCTTCTTGACGCCAACGGCGAGTTCCTGAACGATGCGCAGGGAAAAGAGGTGCTTCGCATTGCAGCTGAAGAAGATTTCTCTTTTGCCGGAATAAATGAACTCGGATCGGTGTCAACCAACGACACTTGGCTGCGCCGCCACATCGATGCCGTGCTTGCCCTTCCGCTGGTCGACCGTGAGGCTATCGCGGCAGCCGGATTCCGTGTGGCTGTTGATGCAGTCAATTCAATCGGGGGAGTGGCGATACCCGCTCTTCTGCGTGCGCTTGGCGTTAAGGAGGTAGTTGAACTTAACTGCGATCCCACCGGACGCTTTGCACACACTCCTGAGCCCATTCCTGAAAACCTCACCCAGATTTCCGACCTCATGCGCACCGGCATTGCCGATGTCGGTTTTGTTGTTGACCCCGACGTTGACCGTCTCGCCATAGTGATGGAAAACGGTGAAATGTTTGTCGAGGAATACACCTTGGTGGCTATTGCCGATTATGTGCTGCGTCACACTCCCGGTGCTACTGTCAGCAACCTCAGTTCGTCGCGTGCCCTGCGTGACGTCACCGAAGCGCTCGGATGCACCTATTCTGCTGCCGCCGTGGGTGAGGTTAATGTTGTTACTGAAATGCGTCGCACTGGTGCCGTTATCGGCGGCGAGGGCAACGGTGGAGTAATTTATCCCGCCCTCCATGCCGGCCGCGATGCTCTTGTGGGGGTGGCTCTCTTCCTTTCGCATCTCGCCCATGAGAAAGTCTCGGTTACCGAGCTTAAGAAGCGTTATCCGGCCTATGCAATAGCCAAGAACAAGATTCAGCTTACCCCCGGCATTGATGTCGATGCCATTCTTGAGGCGATAAAGGGTAAATATTCAGGAGAGAAGATAACCGATATCGACGGTGTGAAGATTGATTTCCCCGATGCGTGGGTGCATCTGCGCAAATCCAATACCGAGCCTATCATACGCATCTATTCTGAGGCTCACACCATGGAGGAGGCTCAGAAACTTGCCGAGGATATAATAGCTGTTGTCAACGAAATCACTGGAAAATGAGTGATAACCGCGATGAACTCTTTTATCAGGCCCTTGACTTGCTCAAGGGCTTGATTGCAATTCCACGCATCAGTCGCGACGAGACTGCCGCCGCCGATCTTGTGGAGAACTTTATGCGTGAGCAGTGCGGCAGCCGGGCCGTTGTCACCCGTCACGGTAACAATATCCTTGCTGTCCCTGTTGGTCATGATGATCGCACCGACATTCCGGTGCTTCTTCTCAATAGTCATATCGACACGGTGAAGCCGGCTGCCGGATGGTCACGTGACCCATTCACGCCAGTGATTGATGAGTCAACCGGTCGGCTCTACGGCATAGGAAGCAACGATGCAGGAGCATCGCTTGTCTCTCTGGCTGCCGCTTTCATTCATTTTCTATATTCCGAAGTTCCGTCATCCTATCGCCTGCTGTTTCTTGCATCCTGCGAGGAGGAGGTGAGCGGTAAAGGTGGTATGGAGATGATGGTGCCTTTGCTCCCTCATATCGACAAAGCCCTTGTGGGCGAACCCACTGGGATGCGTCCCGCCATAGCCGAAAAGGGATTGATGGTGCTTGATTGCGAGGTGCATGGTGTGTCGGGACACGCCGCACGAAACGAGGGTGTCAACGCTATCTATAAAGCACTTCCCGCAATATCGGCCTTGCGTTCGCTTCGCTTCCCGGTTGTGTCAGAGATGCTTGGCCCAGTCAAGATTTCTGTAACGCAGATCGAGGCCGGCACCCAGCACAATGTTGTTCCCGACCTTTGCCGTTTTGTTGCCGACGTTCGCACGACCGACGCCTATTCCAACGTCGAAACGCTCGAAATGATATGCCGTGCTCTTCCCGACGTTGATGTGAAGGCTCGTTCAACGCGGCTGAATCCGTCAGGCATAGCGTCCGATGATCAGCTTGTGATGCGGTTTGCCATGCTTGGGCTCGAGCCGTTCGGGTCTCCCACGCTTTCCGATCAGGCTCTCATGCCGTGGCCGTCGCTCAAAGCCGGTCCCGGTGATTCTGCACGATCCCACTCCTCCGATGAGTACATTGTTCTTGACGAGCTGCGCGAGGCAATCGACATTTATATAACTGTCTTGCAATAAAATTTTAGTCTTGTTCCGACAAAAAGTGCTTCCGAGTGGTTATATAAGAAGAAATAACTTTTAACACGCCCCCTATTATGAAAAAGGCTCTTACCCTTCTCGCTGTGATATCAGCGATACTTTTTGCTCCCTGCGCGGCATCGGCTCAGTCGGCATCCGACATTCTCTCAAAACTCGGAACTGTGGCAAACAATGTGCTTGGCTCCGGAAAAGTCACAATTGCCGATCTTGAAGGCACATGGAGCTATGTGGAGCCTGCGGTGGAGTTCAAGAGCGACAATCTGCTGAAAAAGGCCGGTGGATCGGTTGCATCCACAACGATAGTCAATAAGCTGAAACCTTACTATCAGAAAGTGGGCATGGATAAAATGACCCTTTCGGTCGACTCTGCCGCTACATTCAAGATGTCTGTTGGCAAGATTCCGCTCACAGGGCAGATCGTGGCATCGGAGACCGACGGCCAGTTTGTCTTTCAGTTCAAGGCTGCAAACAAGATCAACATGGGCAAGGTGAACGCCTATGTGTCGAAGACAGCCACAGGTCAGATAAAACTCACGTTTGACGTTTCCAAACTCATCTCGCTTGTCGAGACAGTGGCAAAAATATCCGGTAATTCATCCATGAAGACTGTTTCATCGATGCTTACATCCTATGATGGTCTCACTGCAGGATTTGTTTTGAAAAAATCTAAATAAAAATTTGCAGGGATTTATAAAAAAATATATTTTTGCCTTTGTAAAAACAAAAACGTAATTATGTCAACGACCACAAACTACAACAGCAAGTTTTATTGGTGGCGTCGGAAGGATCTCTTTCGATGGCGTTGACGTGCGATTTTACTTGATATAAGCACCATAAATTAAAATTAAAATAAATAAACCATCGATGGATCCGGTAAGACACTGACCATCGATGGTTTTTCATTTCGTGATTAATACTTTGTAATAAGTTTAGATCACTTCATTTATAATATAATGAAATACAAAACAACACTTCCGGTCGACGAAAAAGGCTTCTACGGACGCTTTGGAGGAGCCTATATTCCTGAGATTCTCTATAGCAACGTCTCCAATCTTAAAAAGGCGTTTGCTGAGGCCATTGACGACCCCGCTTTCATCAGCGAGGTTGAGACGTTGCTCGCCGACTATGTGGGGCGTCCATCGCCATTGTATAAGGCTGAATCCTTGTCGCGTCATTATGGTGCTAAGATCTATCTGAAGCGCGAAGACCTGAATCACACAGGCGCCCACAAGATAAACAACGCAATCGGGTCTGCGCTTCTGGCACGTCGCATGGGCAAGACACGTCTTATCGCCGAAACCGGGGCGGGGCAGCATGGAGTAGCCACGGCGACTGTTGCGGCGCTGCTGGGTATGCCGTGCGTGGTATATATGGGGGCGACCGATGTGGAGCGTCAGCAACCCAACGTGCAGCGTATGCGTATGCTTGGTGCCGAGGTGCGCCCCGTTCATTCCGGCAACAAGACCCTGAAAGATGCCACCAATGAGGCTATCCGCGACTGGTGCTGCAATCCGGCCGACACATTTTATGTTATCGGAAGCACAGTCGGTCCGCATCCCTATCCCGAGATGGTCGCCTATTTCCAGTCGGTGATAAGCCGCGAGATCAAGGCGCAGCTTCTGGCCAAGGAAGGGCGTGAGAATCCTGATTATGTGATAGCCTGCATCGGAGGAGGAAGCAATGCTGCCGGAGCATTCTACCATTTTATTGATAACCCTGAGGTGAAATTAGTTGCGGTGGAGGCTGCCGGGCTTGGTACTGACACCGACATGACAGCCGCCTCGATTCTTACCGGAACGCCGGGCATACTCCACGGCTCGCGCACACTACTGTTGCAGACCGACGACGGTCAGATCATCGAACCCTACTCTATATCCGCCGGTCTCGACTATCCCGGTGTAGGTCCGCTTCATGCGTTCCTTGCTGAGTCGGGACGCTCTAAGGTGCTTGCGGCGACCGATGACGAAGCGCTTGCGGCTGCCTACTTCCTCACCCGCAACGAAGGAATAATTCCAGCCCTTGAGTCGGCACACGCGCTTGCAGGGCTTGAAAAGATAAAGTTCAACAAAGATGATATTGTCGTGGTTAACCTATCGGGACGCGGCGACAAAGATATGTCGACATATATCAGCCATTTGGAAAAATGAAAACAATAACCACACTTCTCCCGGCCGATCTGGAGACCCCGGTGGGGATATATCTTAAAGTCAGGGATATATACCCGCAGTCGGCACTGCTTGAGAGTTCTGACTACCACACCACGCAGAACTCCGTGTCGATTATCGGTGTGGATCCGGTAGCTCATTTCATGGTGCGCAATGATGAAATAGAGCAGACATGGCCCGATGGGCGGAGCACAAGCATGAAGGCCGACCACACCACCGTGGTTCGCGAGCTGCGCAATTACACAGCCTCATTCAGCGCTCTGGCTGTACCCGGTGTCACCAATGGGCTTCTCGGTTACACTGCTTATGATGCCGTGCGCTATTTTGAGCCGACAGTTCCTGTCAGCAAGCCGGCTCCCGAGTTCGCCCACATCCCCGACATACTCTATATTTTCTACCGCTTCATAATTCAGGTCAATCACTTCCGCAACGAGATGACCATAGTGGAGAATATACCCGATGGCGGCGTGTCCGAAACTCCCCGGCTCATCAGCATCCTGAAAAACAACAATATGCCCCTCTATGGCTTTACGGCTGCCGATGACGTCACTTCCACACTTACCGATGAAGGCTTTATGTCTATCGTCGAGAAGTGTGTGGCTCACTGCAAGCGTGGCGATGTGTTTCAGATTGTCCCTTCTCGCCGGTTTTCTCAGGGCTTCAAGGGCGATGATTTCAACGTCTATCGTGCTCTCCGTTCAATCAATCCCTCCCCTTATCTTTTCTACTTCGATTTCGCCTCTTTCAGGGTGTTCGGTTCATCTCCCGAAACACATCTGCGCGTTAAGGATGGCAAGGCCTATATTGATCCGATAGCCGGAACGTTCCGACGCACCGGCAATGATACCCGCGACCGCGAGCTCGCCGAAGCTCTCCTTCATGACGAGAAAGAAAATGCCGAACACATCATGCTTGTCGACCTTGCACGCAACGACCTTAGCCGGTCAGGTGGAAAAGTCGATATCGAGTTCATGCGGCAGATTCAGTTCTATTCCCATGTGATCCACATGGTGTCGAGAGTACGTGCCGAGCTTCCTGCCGATGCTGACATCTTTGCGCTATTTGCCTCGACTTTCCCTGCCGGCACTCTTAGCGGCGCACCAAAAGTGAGAGCCATGCAGATCATCGACTCCCTTGAACCACATGCCCGCAAGATCTATGGCGGATGCCTCGGCTATCTCGGATTCGACGGCTCGATTAATCAGGCGATCACCATCCGCACGTTTATCAGCACCGGTCAACGTCTTTACTCGCAGGCCGGAGCGGGAATCGTTGCGCACTCCTCACCCGCAACCGAATTGCAGGAGACAAACAATAAACTCGGCGCTCTGCGCGGTGCCGTCGATATGGCCTCACGTTTCAACCCATGATACCGACTGCTCAAATGAAACTACTTGTATTCGACAACTACGACTCGTTTACCTACAACATAGTCCATGCTTTGCGTCAGCTCGGTGTCAATCCCGATGTGCGTCGCAACGATGCAATAACTCTCGACGAAATTGACGCTTACGATAAAATCATAATCTCTCCGGGACCCGGTATACCCGAGGAGGCCGGTTTGCTCATGCCCATGCTTGAACGCTACGCCTCCGTCAAACCGATTTTGGGAGTGTGTCTCGGCCATCAGGCTATAGGTCAGCATTTCGGCGCACGTCTCCACAATCTCACCGACGTGTTTCATGGTGTGGCAACCCCCGTTGTTGTGACCGACACAACCGATTATCTCTTCGATGGACTTCCTACTGAGATAGAAGTCGGCCGTTATCACTCATGGGTGGTCGACCGTGAGAATTTCCCCTCCGATCAGCTTGAGATCACGGCCGTCGATGAATCCGGCATGATCATGGCGATGCGCCACCGCTGGCTCGACATACATGGAGTGCAGTTCCACCCCGAGAGCGTCCTGACCCCGCAGGGCATGAAAATCATTGAAAACTGGCTTAGACACTGATACTGCGAATTATGAAAAATCTTCTTTACCGCATGTTTGAGCATGGCAACCTGTCGCGCACCGAAGCGCGCGATGTTATGCTCAATATCGCCGACGGACGCTACAACGACTCTCAGCTTGCAGCCTTCATGACAGTCTTTCTCATGCGCAGCATCACTACCGATGAGCTTACCGGGTTCCGCGATGCGATACTTGAGCGTCGTCTGCCCGTTGATTTCGGCGATGTCGACGCTATCGACATTGTAGGCACTGGCGGCGACGGCAAAAATACCTTCAATATCTCCACCGCATCCTGTTTTGTCGTGGCCGGCACAGGGCGCAAGGTCGTGAAGCATGGTAACTATGGAGCCAGCTCCGTCTCGGGTGCATCCAATGTGCTGGAGCATCATGGAGTGAAGTTCTCCTCCGATATCGATAAACTGTCGCGTTCCCTCGACGAGAGCGGAGTCTGCTACCTTCATGCACCTTTTTTCAGTCCTGCGCTCAAGAGCGTGGCTTCGGTGAGGAAATCCCTTGCCGTGCGCACCTTCTTCAACATGCTCGGCCCGCTTGTCAATCCCGTTCTTCCGCGTCATCAGCTTCTCGGGGTATATAACCTCAAGCTCATGCGGCTTTACACCTACATAGCCCAGAACGAGGGCATAGCCTGCACGGTGGTGCATTCGCTCGATGGCTACGATGAAATCTCGCTCACATCGCCGTTCAAGGTGTCGGGCCCGACAGGGGAGCGCATCTACCGTCCCGAGGAGCTTGGTTGGGCAACTGCATCGCAGCAGGAATTGTGGGGAGGCGACACCATAGCCGAGGCTGCAAAGATTTTTGATGACGTGCTCGACGGCAATGCAACTCCTGCGCAGGAAAATTGTGTGGTTGCCAACAGTGCCTTTGCGCTTGTCACCCTTGAGCCCCGTCTCTCCATTGCCGAGGCTCGTGCGCTTGCCGAGGAATCTATCCATTCGGGCGCGGCACGCAAAGTATTCAACAAATTCTGCGAGATAAACCGATGAACGATATCCTTCAGAAAATAGCCGCTAACAAGCGTCGGGAAGTCGCAGCCATTGATCCGGGCGACAGAGCGCTCCAGCATCTCATAGCTGTCTATGACAAACTGCCCGATACGCATTCCATGGCGGCCAGTCTGCGCTCTACTCCCGGCGGTATTATCGCCGAGTTCAAGCGCCGTTCTCCATCCAAGGGTGAGATCTTCCCTATGGCCGACGTTGCCGAGGTGATTCCGCAATACGTTCAGGGCGGTGCAGCCGCTTGCTCGGTGCTTACCGACACCCGTTACTTCGGAGGGGCTTCAACCGATCTGGCTGTCGCGCGCACATTGGCCGGCGGAGTGCCGCTTTTGCGCAAGGACTTTGTGGTCACCCCGGCGCAGATATATAACGCCCGTCTGCTTGGGGCGAGCGCGATTCTCCTTATTGCGGCTATTCTTACACCCGATGAGCTGGAGCAGTACAATAACCTTGCCCATACACTCGGCATGGAGGCGCTTGTGGAGATACACGATATAAGCGAGCTCGATAAAATCAACTTCCACCCCGACATGCTTGGAGTCAACAACCGCGATCTATCATCGTTCCACACCGATGTGAATCATTCGATGGAACTTGTCGCATCACTCCCCGCCGACACCCTGCTGGTAGCTGAGAGCGGAATCAAGACGCCTGCCGACCTGTGCCGACTGCGTGATGCCGGATTTACAGGATTTCTGATAGGGGAGGCCTTCATGTCGACTCCGGAACCCGGTGCAACACTAAAAAAATTTATCAATGCAACAGTCTGAAAATCCGTCGGCACCCCGTCATGCTGACATGATGCTGAAAATATGCGGAATGTGCGATCCTGACAATATTGCTCAGGTTGCATGTCTCACTCCCATGCTCATGGGATTTATATTCTGGGAAGGCTCCCCGCGCAATGCCATAGGCATATCCCGTGACGTGTTCGACACCCTTCCCCCCTATGTGCGCTCCGTAGGTGTTTTTGTCAACGCTCCTCTTGAGGAGATTGTTGATACCACATCGCGCTACGGCATCCGCGTCGTTCAGCTCCACGGTGAGGAATCCCCGCAGTGCTGCAAGGAATTGCGCGACAGAGGTTATGCCGTCATAAAAGCAGTGAAAGTGCCCGCCGGAGCCAATAAGTTCTTCCTGTCACTGCTTGAGCCTTATCGCGGGTGTGTCGATATGCTACTGTTCGACACTTCAGGAAGCAAGCCCGGAGGCAATGGCAGTAAATTTGACTGGGCGGTTCTCGATGATTACACCCTTGGCATACCATATATGCTCAGCGGTGGCATAGGTCCCGATGATGTGGAGACGGTAAAAGCGGCCATGAAGCCCGGACTTGCCGGGATTGATCTCAACAGCCGCTTTGAGACCGCACCCGGCCACAAGGACGTCACCCGACTCGCCAACTTCATTCTTCAACTACGCAAACTCAACGAAAATGAACCGATTGACCGCCCTTTTTGGGAAAAAGCATAACGACATTCTTTCTGTTTTCTTCACCGCCGGATATCCGCATATCGACAGCACTGTGCCCGTCATACAAGCTCTTGCCAGCAAGGGAGTCGATATGGTCGAAATCGGTATTCCGTTCTCCGACCCCATGGCCGACGGCCCTGTTATTCAGGCAAGCAGCTCAAAGGCTCTTGCTGGTGGCATGACACTGCGACGCCTTATCGGTCAGGTAAAGGAGGCGCGGGCTAAAGTCCCCGACATGCCCTTCATCCTCATGGGATATCTGAATCCCGTGATGCACTACGGTATAGAAGACTTTTTCCGTGACGCGCATGAAGCGGGTGTCGATGGTGTTATTATCCCCGACCTTCCGTTCGACGACTATTTATCCGACTTCAAGGAACTCAGCCGGCATTACGATATACCCATGATCATGCTTATCACACCTGAGACCTCACCCGAGCGTATCAGGTTGATCGACAGCCATTGCGACGGATTTATCTATATGGTGTCGGCGGCATCGACAACCGGTGCTAAAGACCGTTACAGTGAAGAGCAGCTTGATTACTTCCACCGCATCAACGCGATGAATCTCAAGCATCATCGCCTCATCGGTTTCGGTATATCCAACCCTGTCACATTCGGTCAGGCTCAGGCAAGTGCATCGGGCGCGATTATCGGCTCACACTTCATCAAGTGTCTTGACAAGGCCGATGGCGACCCCGACAAAGCCGTGGATATGCTTTTGCAATCGATAGGCCGCGCTTAAGAGTAGGGACGCACGAACCGTGCGTCCTGTTTAATATATTTCACATCCGCCGCGAGAACATCCACGATAAGATTCCGCAGGCAAGCATGATAAACGCCGAAGTCTGCGACATGTCACCGATTCCGGCGATCGGCGATACGATTCCTCCTGCGATAAATCCCGACGCTCCCACGATTGCCGACGAAGCTCCTATTGCCTTACGTCCGGCATTCATGGCGAGCGTTGTCACCGACGGGAAAATAAATCCGCACCCCGTTATGGCAACCCATGTGCAGCTTTCATAAAGCCAGAAGTTTTCCATCAGAAAAGCGTTAGCCACAAGTCCCGCGCTCGCTGCGGTAAGCATCACTGCACCCGTGAGTGTGGCCGCCTCGAGAGTCGGGAACTTCAGCGCGGCCACGCTCCCGAGCATAGTGCCCAGAGCGTTCACCCCGAACACTACCGCAAATGCTATCTCGCTGTAGCCGTATTTCTCCTGAACGATGAACGATGCCGATGATATGTAGCCGAAAAGAAGGGCCATTGCAAGGGCATACAGCACAATGTACCGCATGAATCTTCTGTCGCGCAGCATCATTCCGAACTGCCCGAAAAGCCCCTTGTAGCTTCCCCTGAAACGCTTTTCACCCGGAAGTGACTCCTTGAAAAACAAAGTCATCACCAGCAGCACGATGCCGATTCCGAGCAGAGTCCAGAAAACACCCTGCCACCCCGCGGCCTCCGAGACAAAGCCGCCGATAACCGGTGCTGTCACGGGCGCTACGCCGTTTATTGCGCCGATAAGAGTCATTATCTTCACAAGATCACGCCCCGAGTAGCAGTCGGTTGCCACCGATCTTGACAGGACTATGCACCCCGCGCCTCCAAGTCCTTGGAAGAAACGCAAAGTGTTGAATATGCTTATTGAAGTGCAGTATATTGAGGCGATAGTAGCTACTGAGAAAAGGGCAAGCGATACCATCATTACCGGCCTGCGGCCGTAGCGGTCACTCACGGGCCCGAAGAATACCTGACCGAGCGCAAGCCCGAGAAGTGCTGTCGAGATGCCGCTCTGCACTGCCGAGGCCGAGGCATGGAATATCTCCGACATGGCGGGGAGCGAAGGCAGATACATGTCGGTGATAAACGGCCCGAATGCCGACATCAGACCCAGAAACAGCATGAGAAAAACAAAATATAAATTTCCGTATCCTCTATCCATTGCCTGAAAACATACTCTTGATTAAAAAAATTAGGACATCCCTTTTATGGGATGCCCCTTACGCTTGATTGGGAGGTTCCTAGCAGAATCGAACTGCTGTAAACGGTTTTGCAGACCGGCGCCTAACCACTCGGCCAAGGAACCTTTTTTGATGCAATCACAGGCGTTTTTCCCGCAAATGCACTGCAAAGGTAAAATCTTTCTTCTATATTCCCAAAATTTTTTCTGAAAATGTTTTTATTTTTGCAACATAATTCTCAGTGAAGTGATTTAAGCTTAAATGCCGTGGCTCATTTCACTTCGTGATTAGCATTGTGTAACAGGTTTGAATCACATCAACAAATCATCTTATATCAAATGAAAAAAATCTATTCTGCCATTGCCGCTGCATCTGTTCTGGCTTTGGCTGCCTGCAACTCAGCCGACAAGCAGGCGACAACCCTCTCAGGTCTTGACCCTGAAAACTTCGTGGCCGACGTCAATGGTAAGAAGACTGCGCTCTACACACTCAAGAACGACAAGGGCATGGAGGCGTGCATCACCAACTTTGGCGGTCGCATCGTCTCTGTCATGGTGCCCGACAAGGACGGAAATATGACCGACGTTGTGCTTGGATTCGACAATATCAACGACTATCTTCCCGAGAACAACCGCACTGACTTCGGCGCTGCAATCGGCCGTTACGCCAACCGCATCAATCAGGGACGCATCGTTATCGAGGGCGACACCATTCAGCTTCCCCAGAACAACTACGGCCACTGCCTCCACGGTGGTCCCGACGGATGGCAGTATAGCGTCTATGACGTGCTCGAGGCTACCGACAACACCCTGAAGCTCGCCCTCACTTCACCCGACGGCGACGCAAACTTCCCCGGTAAGATCGATGTTGTGCTCACCTACACACTTACCCCCGACAATGCGCTCGATATAAAGTATGAGGCAACATCCGATGCTCCCTCGATCATCAACATGACCAACCACTCCTACTTCAACCTCAACGGCAACCCCAACGAGGCTATCACCAACAACACCCTTACTCTTGCTGCTGCCAACTACACTCCGGTTGACTCGACATTCATGACCACAGGTGAGATTCTTCCCGTTGCAGGCACTCCCATGGATTTCACTTCGGGTCGCGTTATCGGTGACGACATCGACAACTTCGACTTCGTGCAGATCAAGAACGGTCTTGGCTACGACCACAACTGGGTGCTCGACAACCCCGGCAACGACAACATTCCCGCTGCCACACTTTATTCACCCACTACCGGCATCGTTCTTGAGGTGCTCACCGACGAGCCCGGCATTCAGGTCTACACCGGCAACTTCCTTGACTCGACCGTGACAGGTAAAAACGGCATTGTCTACAATCCCCGTAACGCTATCTGCCTTGAGACTCAGAAGTACCCCGACACCCCCAACAAACCCGAGTGGCCTTCGGCTGCTATCTCGCCTGAGAAGCCCTACTCGAGCCACACCGTGTTCAGCTTCTCGGTTCAGGAATAAAATACCGGCGTCACGCTCAGGCGTGTTAAAAATATGCGGGATCCACCCTTTTTAGGCGTGGATTCCGCTTTTTATTTGTCATTACAATTTAATTACGTTATCTTTACAAGCATGACAAATATCACCCATCTTATGACCACATCTGTTATAACCGCCATATATCGCCGTCTGCTCCTTTTCATGGCAGCCCTGTTGTTGCTGCCGGTGGCTCTGGTTGCAGACGACAATGTTGCTCTGACTGACTCGGTTGCATCCGATACAACCGAGGTTGATTCCCGTCCGCTTCTTGTGGTGCTCAACAGCTACAACGAGGCCCGGCAGGGAGTGATTGATATTGAGCCGGTGGTGAAAGCGGCCAGTGAGCATAAGGTGCGGGTGAATATTGAGCATATCGAGATCGCGCGCGTGCGCAACGATTCTATTTATGATATAACCGCCAATGCCCTTTTTGATAAATATAGTGATGAGAAGCCCGACTATGTGGTGATAGTCGGAGGCATGGGCACGACCTTCATAGATCGCATACGTCAGGAGTGGGGTGACCAGATTCCTATTGTGTTTGTGGGAGTGACCGAGTATGTCGGTGATCGCGACGACTATTATACCGGCACAGAGAACTTTGTGGATTACTCCACATGGCAGCATATCGATTCCGTCTACACCGGGGCCAATCTGCTTTATGTCTCGCAGCCTTATTTCCCTGAAAAAACGGTGGATCTCATGGCTGAGACCATATCCGGCTTGAAAGAGATAGTGTTTATCGGCGATGATAAGTGGATAAACCGTTATCTCGAAAATAAGCTGCGCACCTACATCAAGGAAAAATATCCCAAATTGAACTTCAGGTGGATGCTTTGCAATAGTGCTGAGAAGCGCGAGGAAATGGATAGGCTTATTGCCGATTATAAGAAAGGGCGTGGCTTGCTTCTGAGCACATGGAGCTACGAGCGTCCGTCGTTGCTTGGATTCCCTGTGCTCGTCACTCAGGATTATAATTCAATTGCCACATCACCTAATCCTATATTTGCGCTTACACCCATGTATTTGCAGCTTGGGGCTGTTGGCGGTCATTTCTATGACGAGGATATTTTCAGCCATAATATCAGGAGTGCGATAGATCATCTGGTGACCGACAGTTATCTTGACACCATTCCCAATATTACTGTTGAGCGAGGGGCCAACATGATTAATTACGACCGTTATGTCGGCACAAGACACGCCTTTGAGCCGATACCCGATGATGTGGAGATTATCAATGAGCCGCCATCCTTCTGGGAACGCTACAAGTGGATCATTATCATTGCCCTCATTGTGATAGCATCAATCATGCTTATCATGCACATTGTCACGAGAGATCAGAGAGCAAAAGCCAAGTTCTTCAAGCAGCTCGACACCATTCTTCAAGGGATGCCGGTAGCTTTCATGACAGTGGATGTAAAGTTGGATGAGAACAACAGGATTATTTCCTCAAGCTTTGAGCAGACCAACGAGCGTTACCGCGATGTGATCCTTGAAAACAATCTCGCCATTAAGAAAGGCAAGTTTTATGAAGACACACGCGATCTACTTGTATCGCAGGTTCAGGCTGCGTTTGACGCCCCCGACAATAAAGCCGTCACCTACACTAAGTATTTCCAGAGGTCGGGCAAGACCTACGAGTGGCTCTTCAAGCGCGACCCGCAGCTGCCGCGATGCTATGTCTATGGAGTGGATATCAGCGAGCTTGCGGCATCACGTCGCAACTTGGCTGCAACCAAGAGTCAGTTGGAGATAGCCCTCCTTTCCGCGCGGCTTATCCCGTGGGTATGGGATATAGCCGGCAAGCGGCTTGCCTATGACCGCATTCGTGCCACACATAATCGGGCTGGTTCAGTCGGCGAAGTGACAGTGTCACGCCGTGGCTACATCGATAACCGTCGTCTTGTCAACCTCATTCACCCCGACGATCGCATCAAGCTTGCAAGAAACTTCAACGACCTTGCTTCCGGCAAAATTAAGCGCTGGGAGGGATATATGCGCATTGCCGACACCACGGCATCCGTCCCGGGACTATATCACAATGCCAGGATCACTGCTCTTGCCCTTGAGACCGATGAAAATGGCAGAGTCCTTACCATAAGCGGTGCATTACTCATCGACAAGCCCATTGAAGAAAATCACGCAAAGGAAAATGCCGTAGCGTCCTCATCCTCTCAGGCTGCTATTGCCTTGGGTACAGGCAGCAGCGACATAGTTATAGTGGAGCCTTATGAGAGCAACTACATCCTTTACGATGCCATTCTTTCAAAGAAATACACCACACATCGCGTATCATCGGCCGACGAAACACGTCAGTTGCTTGCCGATGTCGTTCCCGGGCTTGTGATAATCAACATCGACACCGAGGATGAAGAAGATATAATGAGCATATTGGATACCATACATTCCCGTTATCCCGATGTGCCGGCCGTAGCCATAACCTCTCATGCTACCTCGCTCAATACCGTCGATGTCAGGATCAGGAGAAGCTTTGTTTCAGTGCTCACATTGCCCGTAACCCCGAGCAACCTCATCAACGAAATCTCCCGCCTTCTCCACCACTGACCATCCCCCTCACGGCGCCTCCACCAAATTCTCCGCCCCCTAAACCTTCAAAGCTCTCCGAGTTCTCCGAGTCCTCCGATATCTCCGCGTCCTCCCCTCAAGCCCGTGTAACGGGCGAAACAAGTGCCAGCACCCGGTGACCGGAGGGAACCGGGTGTAAGTCGTGCATTTTGTGTGAGCTGCGGAGCTGCGAAACAGCCATAGAGTAGGGACGCACGGCCCGTGCGTCCTCCTGATTATCAACACGCAACGCGTGTGACTCATTCGTCAAAAGCAAAATGACCTCGCAGGAAGTCATTTATTACCCACATACTTGCTCACCAGCTCCTTATAACTCTTGCTCTTTACAAAATCGCTGATCCACAGATTCATTGAGTCGAGAAGCAAAGAATCCCCCTTATTGGTGGTCCAGCATTTGAGCTGTGAGAACGACAGGTCGACCGACGTGTCGAGTTGCGGATAATCGGCCGCCATGCGTTGAGCCACAAATTGCCCCGCTGCCGCGCGCGGTATGTCCCCTAAGACCACTGAGATTAAAAGTTGTTCCTCGGTGTGGTTCATATCCTCGTGCACATGGATGGTATCACCGATTTCGCGGCCTAAGGTGTGCAGACGCGCCACGACAGGTGTTCCGGCAGCAGCCCACACATCCTTTCCGCCGAGTTCCTGCTGGGAGCTCAGTGCCACGTTGCCGGCCGAGTCTGCCAGTTGCACCAGCACCTGCTTGTCGCGGTACACCGGCACTGTGAAACCATATTTTTCTTTGAGCGATGCGGTCACAGGCATGTCAGAGACAATCATGTCATATCTTCCAGAGGTGAGTTTCGACAGAGCTTCGGGGAGCGAGCTGAAAGCGTTTATTTTTACCGGCACATCATGGGCGCGGGTAATTTCCATCAGCATTTCATATCCGAAACCGTCAAGCGAGTCTGAGGCCGTCGACAGTGTCATTGGCGACAGTTCGATAGCCACATTAAGAGTGTCCCCACCGGCGGGAACGTCACTCACAGTCATCACAGGCACGCTGCACAGCCTCATGAGGTAAGATGTGCCCGTGGCGGCAGCGCACACGGCGGTTACGGTAAGTATAATCCGTAGCAGGCGATATCTTGATACCGTCTTGACCGAATGAAAGGAAAATTTAGGTTGCCTCATCAGTTGCGGAACTCTATTGACAGGCCGAGTTGAAAACGTCGTGGGTTGAGCGGGTAATGCGGAAGCGAGAAATAGTCAGGCTTGCCGAAAAGTCCCTGATTGACGTGCGACATCATCACATAGAATCGTGTGCGTCCGAGTTTCATGTTCAGGTAGGCGTTCATAAACGGGAAACCGCCGCATTCAGTCTCGTCCTGCGTATAGAATGTCATTGTTGCGGGCTGGTAGCCGTAAGCCTTGTACTTGGTGTAGAAGTCGCAGTCCACACCCATCTGCACGGCCAGCACACGTGCGATTTTGAAAAGTATGTAGAGATTGCTGTTTATCGCTATCGACGGCATCGGCAGAATCGCCTTATCCGAAGTCTTCTGCCAGATTACGCGGTTGTCCCAGTGCAGGGCGCGGTAAGCAAGATTCTGATAGAGTTGCAGAGTGAGAACCTGAATGTTGCCGCCGTATTGTGTAGGCAGGCACTCGTTGTTGAAGTACACCAGATTCTGTATATTCTCCACATCGGCCGAGATGCGTGTTTTTGTCAGTGGGAAAGCAATTTCACCACCTAATTTCACGCGCCTTGTTTTTCCGAAATCATTTTCCCAGATAAAGTGATTTGAAATATAGTTTTCGGCGAAATATGAAGGCGTTGAATTTGTGAAACGTCCTCTCACGTTCACATCCAGCGAATCGCGTCCGAGCGGAATGCGGGTTTCGGCATGACCGTCGAGGAGCACATCCCCTGCCGTGCGCCCCGAGATACCGAGCTCGCCCGTAGCTCCGTAATGCAGTATCGATCCCTGCTGCTTGGTCAGTTGCGCGCCTATGGTCAGGCGGCCGTCCTTTTTCTTTGCCGCGGGTATGGGGCCGTCGTAATCGGTGAGTGAGCCGCGGTTCTCAAGAAACAGCGCGGAGTCGGCATTCTGTTTGTACGACCGCAGGTCAAAAGTTGCATACGCCGACAATCCGAACTTGGCATACTTGTTGAAACCTTCGAGAAGCGATAGACCCACCGTGTTGCTTAGCGACGAGTAGGTTGTCAGGTCTTGCGATCCATCCTCGTTGAGATAGGTGTTTTCCCAGAAACTTTGATCCTGCGAGGCATTTGTGTTGCGGAAACGGTGTTTACCCTCCTTCCAGTTGAAAGTGTAGATGATTGCTGTGACAGGCACAAACTCCACTCTATCCACTGTATCCTCTTCAGTTGTCACATCTCGCCAGAAACCGAGTTTGTATCGGCCGTTGACATAGATATCCGTTCCTTTGTTGCGGTTTGATGCGCGGTTGAGCCGGGTCGGTATGGTTTTGGGGTCTATTGCCGTTGAACCTCCCTGCATTTCTGCCGGGTCGGTGATATACAGGTCATCCGTTATGCCGCCGTTCTCTTTATTGAGGAGGTTGTAATGGTACTGGTAAGCCTGAATGTCAAATCTTTCGCCGATATACGATGTCGAGAATCCCCATGTGAAACATTTTGCGGCCTGATTGTCATAGCTTCCCTTTGAGTAGAGATAATCCGTCATTGCCCCTATTTGCAGACGCTTGTTCACATTACCCGAGAAGATTCCCTTCAGTCGGTCTTGCGAGTTGTAGCGTCCGCCGCCGAAGTTGTAGCTCAGGAAAGTCAGCGGAATGCGGGAATTGTAGTAACGCATTTTCGACTGCGACGGCAACCATGCTTCAAGAGCGTCTTTGAAAAAGAAATCGCTCATGCTGCTTCGGTCAGTGTAGATCATGTTGATACCCGGCCCACCGAGATTACCGGTCGTGGCGTATGCAGGGCTGATTGCCGACGGAACCGACTGCATCGAGTAATTGATGTAGTTGGTGTCGACAACCGCAGGCTCCTGAAGGCCGAGTGGTTCCACGAGCTTCCATGCGTACACCTTCGGCTCGATAGCCTCCGTGTGGCTGTGCGACGTTTCGCCCGGCCGCCCGGCACCCGATTGGGCGTTGGCGGTCAATACGGCCGTCAGCAACAGCATTATAGCGCAGATATATCGGTAGATCAGTTTCAAAACAAGTCGTTGATGGAGAGATTTAATTTAATAACTTCTTTCTCGCAAATTTACACAAAAAAAACGACTTGAAATTGCGAAATTGGCCACTCGATTTATTTCGACGGCATGAATCTCACCGTTATCTGGTGCGATGGATTGAGTATCAGCTTCGCTGCATGTTGTATATCGTTGGGCGTCAATGTGAAATATCGCGACATGACCTCTCGTGTGTCACGGCCGTATATTTCATTCTGAGCCATGTCGATGCAGCGTGGCAGGCAACCGAGATTGTCAAGAGTCCGTGCGCTCTCATAGAGATTTATGGCGCGTTGCAGAGTCGCATCGTCCACCCCGTCTGCCACAAGTGAGGCAACCTCATGTTCAATAGCTTCGGTCGCTTCCTCCGGGTTGATCCCGTCACGCAGTTTGGCATTTATGTGCAGCAGTCCGGGATCACGGCTTCCGTCAATTGATGCATCGATGTTGTGAAACATCTTGGTTCTCCTCACAAGCCGGTCATAGAGAACCGACGATGTGCCTGTGCCGAGAATATCCGAGAGAATATCCGCAGCCACATAGTAGGGTGAATCCTGACCCGGCATGGGGTAGTTTATTGCCACAAGAGCCGACGGCACATTACCGGTCGTTTCTGCCTGCCGCGGTGCATCGGGCAGCGCTTCTGTAGGCAGACAGCGCGCTGTGGTCGGGCGGTCAGGAATCGGTGCAAACCACTTCTCGGCCAGCCGCAATGTTTCCTCCCACGATATGTTGCCGCACACCGACAGCACAGCGCGCGACGGGGAGTAATGTGTGAAATAGAAGTCCTTTACATCCTCAAGCGTTGCCGCCGCCACGTGATCAGGTGTGAGACCTATCACAGGCCAGCGGTAGGGATGCTCCTTGAATGCCGTTGACCGGGTGATATGCCCGAGTGTTCCGTAAGGGCGGTTGAGGCATTGCTGTTTGAATTCCTCTATCACAACCCCCTTCTGCACATCGAGCGTCTTTTGCGAGAATGCGGGCGAGATCATCCGGTCACTCTCGAGCCAGAAAGCAGTCTCGGCGTTATGTGCCGGCACGAGGTCGTAGTAGCAGGTCAGGTCAGGCGACGTCCACGCATTGTCAGTTCCTCCGGCACGCTCTATCTCCCGGTCGAACGACGGGATGTTCACCGATCCGCCGAACATCAGATGCTCCATCAGGTGGGCGATTCCGGTCAGTTCTGGCCGTTCGTCGGCCGAACCGGTGTCATAGATGACGGACAGTGCCACCATTGTGGTGGCACTGTCGTAGGAGTGTATGACGCGCAGACCGTTGGCAAGCCGGGCGCGGTTGATCTCATTCATTTCACAACGCTCATCGATATGATGCGCACATCCTCTTTCGGACGGTCGTTGCGGTCGGTCTCGACCTTTTGGATCTTGTCGACCACGTCCATACCCTTGGTGACTTCGCCAAACACGGTGTAGGCACCGTCAAGATGCGGTGTGCCGCCGATAGTGGTGTAGTCCTGACGGGCCTGATCCGAAAGCTTCGCAGGATTCTCCGCAGCCTTCTTCTCTGCCTCGGCGATAAGCTCCTCCTGAAGTTTCTGGAGGCCGGCCTGATCGCGGTTCTTGCGCAATTCCTTCACCTTGTCGGCTTGCTTTTGGGCAAGCTCTTGGAAGATGGTGCTCACCTGCTGCATCTGCATGTTGCGCTCCATCTGTGTCAGGGTCGAGTCATTGAACACCTTGCCAGTCACGATGTAGAATTGCGAGCCCGACGAGCGGCGCTCGGGATTCACATTGTCGCCGGTGCGTGCGGCGGCCAGAGCGCCACGCTTGTGGTAGTGCTTCGGGTAGTCGATCTCGGCGGCGAGAGTGTAGCCGGGATCACCTTCGCCGAGCATCTTTCCCGCAGGAGCCGTGCGGCTGTCGGGGTCACCTGCCTGCACCATGAAGTCGTTTATCACGCGGTGAAACAGTGTGCCGTCGTAATATCCCTCTTTGGCGAGTTTTGCGAAATTGTCGCGGTGGCCCGGAGTGTCGCCGAAAAGACGCACCTGTATGTCGCCCATCGTGGTCTTGATGTCGACAAGGATGTCATCCTGCTTGGCGGCAGTGTCTGCTGGCTGTGTCGTTGTCATGTCGTTAGAGTTGTCGCTCTCGGTTTTCCCTGAATTGCCGCTCCCGGCGCAGCCCGACAGAGCTGTCACGGTTAGGCATAGAAACCCGAAACGCTGAAATCTGTTCATTGTGTCGTGTCAGTGGAAAGAGTTTCTCAGAGCCGGTCAGGGAAGACACGCTTGTATATGCGGCGGAAATTGTCGTCCGAAGCCGTCAGCTCCGCGGCACGTTCCTTGTAGTCTTTTCCCCAGATGCTTTCGAGAAGATCGCCTATGTAGCGGCGTTCGCGGTCACGCTCTATGGCACCTTTGACGAGCCGGTCTATAGGCTCGGCGTTTGCCACGGGATTGATAGCGTTGAGATATCGCGCGGCACTGACACTGAATTGGCCGTTCAGATCGGCTCGCATGAGCAGATCAATCACTTTTCCCAGTGTTGCGGCATCGATTCGGTCAATGTGGTTGGCGATATACTCGTAGGCTGCCAGCCCGTCTGTCGCATTCTCAAGCCTTTGAAGGTCGTCGTTGGTCATTGCTCTGGAAGATCGTTGTTTATGCAAAGAGAGGTGAGGGGTACACGCCTTCTTTGGTGAGCTCTGCAAATTTCTCCACTACCGAGGGACGGTCAGCTGCGTATGTCACGCCAAACCATTTGCTGTCGGTGTCGAGCACCTTCACTGTTGCCTCGCCGCTGTTGATGAGAGTGTCGATGGCAAGCGGGATGAAGAACTCCGCCTTAGGTTTCTCGATGTTTGAGTCAAGGAATTTCTTGAACTCGCGCTCCGAGTAGTCGAAATAGTCGGGAGTGAAGCCCCAAAGGTTCATCGATACCGGGGTGGCGGGATCAAGTTTCTGCTCCTTACCATCCTCGTCGGTGAAGACGATCTCATGCTCGGGATTGTAGGAGATGGCTGTGCGCTCCACAACCGATGTGAGAAGACCATCCTTGGTCTCGCACACGCCGCGTGCCACAGAGCCGTTCTCGGTCATCGTGTTGCCTACGCGGAAACCTACCATGCAGTAGTCACCCTTGCGGTCATGCTCGCGTGAAAGCTCTTTGGCGATAACCTCAAAGGCATTGCGGCCGTAGAAGTCATCGGCATTGATTACTGCAAACGGTTCCTTGATCACATCCTTACCCATCAGCACGGCGTGGTTTGTGCCCCACGGTTTGGTGCGGTCTGCCGGGCAGGTGTAGCCCTCGGGGAGAGCATCGGTCGACTGGAACACTACTTCAACAGGGATATGTCCCTCATATTTCTTGAGAACTTTCTCGCGGAAGTCCTGTTCGAAGTCTTTACGGATTACAAACACGATCTTTCCGAAACCGGCCTTGATGGCGTCGTAGATCGAGTAGTCCATGATAGTCTCACCTGAAGGCCCGAGCGGATCGAGCTGCTTGAGACCTCCATAGCGGCTGCCCATACCGGCAGCCAGCACAAAGAGTGTAGGTTTCATCTTGAGATTTTATATTAAGCTTTGAAGCTGAATACGATTGTTTCATCAAACACCTCTCCCTCGCGGAGCACCGTGTTGGGGAAGTTCTGATGATTGGGGCTGTCGGGGAAATGCTGGCACTCGAGTGCTACACCCTCGCGGTTCTGGTAGGGGCGTCCTTCGGGGTTGAGAGGAGTTTCTCCGCCAAACCAGTTGGCTGTGTATAGCTGCACTGCCGGCTGGGTGGTCGAGATCGTGAGCTCGCGGCCGGTCTTCGGGTCACGCAGCCATGCTATCGGTGCGAGTCGGCCCGGTACCCAGTTGTCGGCTACAAAGCAGTGATCATATCCGCGCCCTATGTGCAGAGCCTCAAAATCCTCGTTGATGTCGCGGCCGATTGGCTTGGCTGTTGTGAAGTCCATCGGTGTGCCCTCTACGGTAGCGATTTCGCCGGTGGGAATTTGTCCCTCATCGGTGGGAAGCCAGCGCGAGCAAGCCAGCTTCAGCTCATGGTCGAGTATGTCGCCGCTGTTCTCACCTGCCAGATTGAAGTAAGTGTGGTTTGTGAGGTTGAGGATCGTGGGAGCGTCCGTCACGCCGGTGTAGTGGATTGTGAGCTCGTTGTCGTCATTCCATGTGTACGCCACTCTCACGTCGAGTGCGCCGGGATAACCCTCTTCGCCGTCAGGACTGATGCGTGTGAATGCCACCGTGTCGTCATCCTCTACCGTCGTGTCCCATATTCTGTTCTGGAACCCCGTGGGGCCGCCGTGCAGATGGTGCGGGCCGTTAGTGGCCTTGAGCTTGTACTCCTTGCCGTCGATCGAGAATGTGGCGTTGGCTATGCGGTTGGCATAGCGGCCCGGTGTCTTGCCTGCGCACGGGCCGTCGGCCATGAAGTCAGCGGGATCGGCATAGGTTGTGATCACGTTCTGTATGTTGCCGGTAGCGTCAGGGACATTGATTTCCGTCACTCCTGCTCCGAGGGAGCTGAGCACTACGCTCGCTCCCTTGGAGTTGGTGATGGTGGCAAGTGTGATTTCCCCAAATTTTGAGGCTACCTTTTCAATTTTTACTGCCATGTGTGTTAAGCGTTGGTGAAAGAGTAGGGGAGCGGCTTTTTAGCCGATGCGGTGTGCGCCGTCGCTGATCACAACGTCATACACGCGGGGCTCGTGGCCATACTTGGCGGCAAACTTCTCGCGTGCTGTGGCGATGAACTTGTCATAGAGCTCATCCTTGACGAGGTTGATGGTGCAGCCGCCGAAACCGCCGCCCATGATGCGCGAGCCGGTCACGCCGCACTCTTTGGCTATGTCGTTCAGGAAATCTAGCTCCTCGCATGAAACCTCGTAGTCAGCCGACAGACCGTGGTGTGTTTCATACATGCGCTTGCCCACTGTCTCGTAGTCGCCACGCATGAGAGCGTCACACACGTCGAGCACTCTCTCCTTCTCGCCGATCACAAACTTTGCGCGGCTGTAATCCTCCGCACTGATTTCATCCTTGATTGAATCGAGCATTTCCATGTTGGCGTCGCGCAGAGTCTCGATACCGAGTTTGGCGGCAACGCGCTCACATGATTCGCGGCGCTTGTTGTAGGGTGAGTCAACCAGCTCATGCTTGACCACTGAGTCAAGAAGCACGAGTTTGTAGCCTACGGGATCAAACGGGAAGTACTCGAACTCGCTTGAACGGCAGTCCAGACGCATCAGGTTGCCCTTCTTGCCGAAGATCGAGGCAAACTGGTCCATGATGCCGCAGTTCACACCGCAGTAGTTGTGCTCGGTGCTCTGGCCGATGCGGGCAAGCTCAAATTTGTCGATCTTGTTGTCGTTGAACATATCGTTCAGCGCAAATGCAAAACAGCTCTCGAGGGCTGCCGACGACGACAGGCCTGCGCCAAGAGGAATGTTGCCTGCAAAAACAGCGTCAAAACCTTCGACCTTGCCGCCACGCTTGATGATCTCGCGGCATACACCGAAGATGTAGCGTGCCCACTGCTGTGCGGGAGCATCCTCCTCATTGAGGCCGAATTCCACATACTCGTCGATGTCAACCGAGTAAACGCGCACTTTGTCAAGACCGTTAGGCTTGATTTCTGCTTCAATTACTTTGTCAATAGCTCCGGGAAACACAAACCCGCCGTTGTAGTCGGTGTGTTCGCCGATAAGGTTGATACGGCCTGACGATGCGTAGCGGACGCCCTCGGCGCCGAAGCGGTTTTTGAACTCTGCTCTGATTTTGCTGTCCATGATATAGAAATATAGATAGTTTTTGAGAATTTTCTTAATGATGATTCTGTAGCAAATATAACAAAAACCCGCCGTTAATCACGGCGGGTTTTATGAAAAATTATGAGAAAATGGTTCTCAGTAATATCTTTTTTACAATGCGGCTTTGTGAGGAAGTCTGTTACTGTCCCAGATATGCCTTCAGGTGCTTGCTGCGGGGGCCTTTAAGGCGGCGGATTGCCTTTTCCTTGATCTGGCGGACGCGTTCGCGTGTCAGGTCAAATTTTGCACCGATCTCCTCGAGGGTCATCTCTTGGCAGCCTATGCCGAAGAACATCTTGAGTATCTCACGCTCGCGTTCGTGAAGCTGGCGGAGTGCGCGCTCCACTTCGCGCGACAGTGATTCCTGATTCAGCGAAGCGTCGGCCGAGGGGGAGTCGTCGTTCGACAGCACATCGAGCAGGCTGTTGTCCTCGCCCTCTACAAAAGGAGCGTCCACCGAGATCGAGCGTCCCGAGACCTTGAGCGTGTCGGCGATTTTGTCCACAGGCACATCAAGCGAGGCGGCGAGTTCCTCGGGAGAGGGACGGCGCTCGTTCTCCTGCTCGAACTTCGACAGGGCTTTGCTTATCTTGTTGAGGGTTCCTACCTGATTGAGCGGCAGACGCACGATGCGCGACTGCTCGGCGAGTGCCTGAAGGATCGACTGGCGGATCCACCACACTGCGTATGAGATAAATTTGAAACCCCTCGTCTCGTCGAATTTCTGAGCGGCCTTGATCAGCCCCATGTTACCCTCGTTTATGAGGTCAGGAAGGCTGAGTCCCTGATTCTGGTACTGTTTGGCCACAGAAACCACGAAACGCAGGTTGGCGCGTGTGAGCTTGTCGAGAGCTCTCTCGTCACCCTGTTTAATGCGCTGAGCGAGTTCGACTTCCTCCTCTACGGTGATCAGGTCCTCACGGCCTATTTCTTGGAGATATTTGTCGAGAGATGCGCTCTCGCGATTTGTGATTGAACGTGTAATCTTCAGCTGTCTCATGGTTCGTCTCTTTCTTTTCGCGGATATTAAACGTGCGAAATTACGAAAAATCTAACAATTTCCGGCTATTAAAAGCCTTCTAATTTTGTTAAACTTTGCCAAACCTCAGTTGCTCAGGATTGTGTGGCCTTATTCGAAAATCGAGAGAACAGGGCGTCCGATCCACACCTGCGGAGTCTCGAGTCCGAAGATGCGGGCGATGGTGGGGGCTACGTCAAACTGCATCATGCTCTCGGGAATCTCATTGCCTCCTTTGCGTATTCCCTTGCCGAGAATGATAAACGGAGTCTCCATCTCCTGCATTGTTTTGCCGCCATGTCCCTTGCCGATACCGCCGTGATCGGCAGTGACTATGATGATTGAATTGTCATATATTCCGGCCTCCTTAGTTGCCTGAACGATCTCGGCCACGCATGAGTCAAGTTCATGAAGCTTGGCGTAATATTGCGGTGTGTCGTGCCCTGCGACATGTCCGGCATGGTCTGGCTCGTCATAAACGATGTTGAGCAGAGTGGGTTTGGCCGACTTGATATATTCGCAGGCAGCTTTTGTAGTTGACTGGTTGAGCGGCTTTTCGCTTATCACACGGTCGAGATTGAGAGCGAGGGTGTCACACACATAGCGTATGCC
>CAMWSY010000006.1 GCA_947176995.1 uncultured Porphyromonadaceae bacterium
GACAAGTACAATGTGCCCCGTATCGGTTATGTCAACAAGATGGACCGCTCGGGCGCAAACTTCTTCGAGGTAGTGCGTCAGCTGCGTGAGGTGCTTGGTGCAAACCCTGTGCCCATCCAGATACCTATCGGTGCCGAGGAGACTTTTAAGGGTGTTGTCGACCTCGTGAAGATGAAGGCTATCTTCTGGCACGACGAGACAATGGGTGCCGACTACTCTGAGGAGGAAATCCCCGCTACCCTCAAGGATGAGGCTGAAGAGTGGCGTGACAAGATGCTTGAGAAAATCGCCGAGTATGACGACGATCTCATGGCCAAGTACTTCGACGATCCCTCGACCATCACCATGGACGAGATCAAGAAGGCTCTCCGCGCTGCAACGCTGAAGATGGACATCGTGCCCATGATCTGCGGCAGCTCGTTCAAGAACAAGGGTGTGCAGTGCCTGCTCGACTCTGTCTGCGCTTATCTGCCCAGCCCGCTTGATGCCGGTGCTGTAGAGGGTCATGCAGTGGATGATCCCGACAAGATCATCACCCGTGAGCCGTCGAGCGATGCTCCGATGTGTGCTCTCGCATTCAAGATCGCTACTGACCCCTATGTAGGCCGTCTCTGCTTCTTCCGTGTTTACTCCGGCGACGTCAATGCCGGTTCTTATGTGCTCAACTCACGTTCGGGCAAGAAGGAGCGTATCAGCCGTCTTTTCCAGATGCACTCCAACAAGCAGAATGCCAAGGAGCAGATCGGTTGCGGCGATATAGGTGCTGGCGTAGGATTCAAGGATATCCGCACCGGTGACACTCTGTGTGCAGAGGATGCACCCATCGTGCTTGAGGCTATGGACTTCCCCGATCCCGTGATCGGTATCGCCGTAGAGCCTAAGACTCAGAAGGATCTTGACAAGCTCGGCGTTGGCCTTCAGAAGCTCGCTGAGGAGGATCCCACTTTCCGCGTTCAGACAAACGAGGAGACCGGCCAGACCGTTATTTCGGGTATGGGTGAGCTTCACCTCGACATCATCATCGACCGTCTGCGCCGCGAGTTCAAGGTTGAGTGTAATCAGGGTCGTCCGCAGGTTACCTACAAGGAGTCTATCACCAAGCCGGTTGAGCTCCGCGAGGTATTCAAGAAGCAGACCGGTGGTCGCGGTAAGTTTGCCGATATCATCGTGCGCGTTGAGCCGGTTGATCCGGGCTTCGAAGGTGGTCTGCAGTTTGTCGACGAGGTTAAGGGTGGTAACATTCCTAAGGAATTTATTCCCTCGATCCAGAAGGGCTTTACAACTGCTATGAAGAACGGTGTTCTCGCCGGCTTCCCTGTAGAGCAGCTTAAGGTTACGGTGCTCGACGGTTCGTTCCACCCCGTCGATTCCGACCAGCTCTCATTTGAGCTTTGTGCTATTCAGGCCTTCAAGAAGGCTTCGGAGAAGGCAGGTCCTGTGCTTCTCGAGCCTATCATGAAGATTGAGGTTGTTACTCCCGAGGAGAGCATGGGTGACGTGATCAGTGACCTTAACAAGCGTCGCGGTCAGGTAGAGGGCATGGAGACATCGCGCTCGGGTGCCCGTGTCGTAAAGGCTAAGGCTCCGCTCGCCGAGATGTTCGGTTACGTGACCGCCCTCCGCACGATCACTTCGGGTCGCGCCACTTCAACAATGTCGTTCAGTCACTACAGCGAGGTGAGCAACTCGATCGCCAAGAACGTGCTCACTGAGTGCCAGGGACGTGTCGACCTCATCAAATAAGTAAACTTCTCACACACTATTATATGAGCCAAAAAATACGTATCAAGCTCAAGAGCTATGATCACAATCTGGTGGACAAGTCGGCCGAGAAGATCGTGAAGACCGTGAAGTCGACCGGGGCTGTAATTTCAGGTCCGATACCCCTGCCCACCCACAAGCGCATTTTCACGGTTAACCGTTCGACGTTTGTCAACAAGAAGAGCCGTGAGCAGTTCCAGCTTTCTTCATTCAAGCGTCTGATCGATATCTACAATTCGACGGCCAAGACCGTGGACGCTCTCATGAAGCTCGAGCTTCCCAGTGGCGTAGAAGTGGAAATCAAGGTCTGATATAACACGGATCGCTTAAATTTTACTCAAGAGATCAATCGTCGTGAGCCGTGGCGGGAATGCCGGTGACGGGGTTCCCGCCCGCGGACGCGATGCTGAGAAAATGAATAATAAATCCCAACAGTAAACGTAGAAATGCCAGGATTAATTGGAAAGAAAATCGGAATGACATCCGTTTTCAGTGCCGACGGCAAGAATGTGCCGTGCACTGTTATCGAAGTTGGCCCCTGCGTGGTTACTCAGGTCAAGACTGTTGAGACCGACGGCTACAATGCCCTCCAGCTCGGTTTTGGCGCTCAGAAGGAAAAGCATCTGACGCAGCCCGAGATCGGTCACTTCAAGAAAGCCGGAGTAGCTCCTCAGCGCCACTTGGCCGAGTTCAAAGGTTTCGAGGGTGACTACAAGATGGGTGACACCATCACGGTCGACATGTTCAGCGAGTCTGATTTCGTCGATGTAGTGGGCACTTCGAAAGGTAAGGGTTTTCAGGGCGTTGTGAAGCGTCATGGTTTTGGTGGTGTCGGTCAGAGCACTCACGGCCAGCACAACCGTCTGCGTGCTCCCGGTTCGGTGGGCGCCTGCTCGTATCCCGCTAAGGTGTTCAAGGGTATGCGCATGGCCGGCCAGATGGGCAACGAGCGTGTGACGGTTCAAAACCTGCAGGTGGTGAAGATCATCCCTGAGCACAACCTGATGATGATTAAGGGCTCGGTACCCGGAGCCAAGGGTTCAATCGTAATGATCGAGAAGTAAACGGAAATGGAACTCGCAGTCTATAACATAAAGGGCGAAGACACCGGCCGCAAGGTAACGCTGAGCGACGAGGTGTTTGGCATCGAGCCCAACGAGCACGCCATCTATCTGGACGTGAAGCAGTACTTGGCCAATCAGCGTCAGGGTACTCACAAATCAAAAGAGCGTAGCGAGGTTTCCGGCTCTACCCGTAAGCTGCACAAGCAGAAGGGTGGCGGCGGCAGCCGTATCGGCGATATCAACTCCCCGGTTCTGGTGGGTGGCGGCCGTGTGTTCGGTCCCCGTCCCCGCGACTATCGTTTCAAGCTCAACAAGAAGGTTAAGCAGCTTGCCCGCAAGAGCGCTCTCTCGCTTAAGGCACGTGACGGTGAGATTGTGGTGGTTGAGAACTTCACCATCGAGGCTCCGAAGACTAAAGATTTCATAAATATTGTGAAAAATCTTAAAGTTGAGGGTCAGAAGGTGCTGGTGGTTTTACCTTCACAGGATAAAAACGTATATTTGTCGTCGAGAAATGTGCCCGGTGCAGAGGTTACTACTGCAACGGACATCAACACGTATGCGCTTCTCAACAATAAGGCTCTCCTCCTCGCCGAGGGTAGCCTCGATGTGATTAATAAACTTTAAGGCCCAGAAGTAGAAGACAATGGACATACAGATTATTCCCGTTGTGACGGAAAAGGCCAACGGCCTTACCGACAAGCTCAACCGTTACACTTTCCGTGTGACGGAGTCGGCCAACAAGTTTCAGATCAAGGATCTCGTGGAGAAGCTCTACGGCGTGAAAGTCGAGGCTGTCAACACGATGGTCGTGCGCGGTAAGAACAAGTCGCGCTACACCAAGAGCGGTTTTCTCCGCGGCAAGACTGCCGGCTGGAAGAAGGCTGTGGTGACGCTCGCTGAAGGAGCCACGATCGACTTTTATAGCAATATCTGACAGAAATATCTGATCAAATCATAATGGCAGTAAGAAAATTCAAGCCCACCACACCTGGGCAGCGACACAAGGTTATTGGCGTGTTCAAAGGAGTGATAACTGCCACCACGCCAGAGAAATCTCTTACAGTCGGAAAGAAGAGCACGGGCGGCCGTAATGCCGAAGGTCATCTGACCACCCGCTATCGCGGAGGCGGCCACAAGCGCAAGTACCGTATCATCGACTTCAAGAGAAACAAAACAGGTGTGCCCGCAGTAGTGAAATCGATCGAGTACGATCCTAACCGTTCGGCCCGTATCGCTCTCCTCTACTACGTGGACGGAGCGAAAGCCTATATCGTGGCACCCAACGGCCTTGAGGTAGGCCAGAAGGTGGTAAGCGGCCCCGAGGCTGCTCCCGAGGTAGGAAACGCACTTCCGCTCAACAAGATTCCCGTGGGAACCGTGGTTCACAACATCGAGCTCCGTCCCGGACAGGGTGCGCTCATGGCGCGTTCGGCCGGCACTTTCGCTCAGATCGTTTCGCGTGACGGCTCCTATGTGATAGTCAAGTTGCCTTCGGGCGAGACTCGCCGCATCCTTGGCGAGTGCATGGCTACTGTCGGCGTTGTCGGCAACAGCGAGCACTCTCTGGAGCGTTCGGGCAAGGCAGGCCGCAGCCGCTGGCTGGGTCGCCGTCCGCACAACCGCGGTGTTGTCATGAACCCTGTCGATCACCCGATGGGTGGTGGCGAGGGCCGCGCTTCGGGCGGACATCCCCGCTCGCGCAAGGGTCTCTACTCAAAGGGCCTGAAGACACGCGCACCGAAGAAGCTCTCCAACAAGTATATTATCGAGCGCAGGAAGAAATAATCAATCTTGACTATCTGAATCAACATGAGTCGTTCACTGAAAAAAGGACCCTTTATCAGCATCAAGCTGGAGAAGAAGGTATCCGACATGGATGCAACTGGCAAGAAGTCGGTAATCAAGACTTGGAGCCGTGCCTCGATGATAGCGCCCGAGTTTGTTGGCCACACATTTGCTGTGCATAACGGCAACAAGTTCATTCCC
Organism: uncultured Porphyromonadaceae bacterium; assembly: GCA_947176995.1. GTDB lineage: Bacteria > Bacteroidota > Bacteroidia > Bacteroidales > Muribaculaceae > JAFLTL01. The sequence continues at coordinate 4,815 of CAMWSY010000006.1, forward strand.
GTCTATGTGACGGAGAACATGGTTGGTCACAAGCTGGGTGAGTTTGCGCCCACGCGCACCTTCCGCGGCCACGCCGGCAATAAGAAGAAATAATGCCGGAACGGGTCAAATCATAAACTGAATAATTAAAAGCTTACATCGCAACTATGGGAGTAAGAAAAAGAGAGGCTGCCGACCAGCGGAAGGAAGAGCAGAAGCACATAGCTTTCGCGAAGCTCACCAACATTCCGTCGTCGCCGCGCAAGATGCGCCTTGTAGCCGACCTTGTGCGCGGCAAGGAAGTGTTCCGTGCGCTTGGTATCCTCAAGTTCTCCAATAAGGAGGCAGCTGCCCGTCTGGAGAAGCTGGTGCGTTCGGCCATCGCCAACTGGGAGGCCAAGAATGAGCGCAAGGCTGAGGCAGGGGAGCTTTACATCACCACTATATTCGTCAATCCGGCACCTATGCTGAAGCGTCTTCGTCCGGCTCCTCAGGGTCGCGGCTACCGTATACGCAAGCGTGCCAACCATGTCACCGTGGTGGTTGACACCATCGACAATGATGTTAAAAAACACGAAGCTTAATAGTATATGGGACAGAAAGTAAATCCGATCAGCAATCGTCTTGGCGTCATCCGCGGCTGGGATTCCAACTGGTTCGGCGGCAAGAAGTACGGTGATACTCTGCTCGAAGATGCAAAGCTTCGTAAGTATCTCAATGTGCGTCTCGCAAAGTCGAGCGTGTCGCGTATCGTCATCGAGCGCACTCTGAAGCTCATCACCATCACAGTGTGCACCTCGCGTCCGGGTCTTATCATCGGCAAGGGTGGCACAGAGGTTGACAAGCTCAAGGAAGAGCTGAAGAAGATCACCGACAAGGAGGTTCAGATCAACATCTTTGAGGTGAAGCGTCCGGAGCTCGACGCTGAGATCGTGGCTGCCAATGTTGCCCGTCAGATCGAGGGTAAGATCGCTTACCGCCGTGCTGTGAAGATGGCTATCGCATCGACGATGCGTGCCGGTGCAGAGGGTATCAAAATTCAGGTTTCGGGCCGTCTGAACGGTGCCGAGATCGCCCGCTCTGAGATGTTTAAGGAGGGTCGCACTCCGCTTCACACATTCCGTGCCGACATCGACTATGCACTTGTCGAGGCTCACACCAAGGTTGGTGTAATCGGTGTGAAGGTGTGGATCTGCCGTGGCGAAGTCTATGGCAAGCGTGACCTTGCGCCTGCTTTCGGTGCAAACCAGAAGGAGGAGCGTCGTGAGGAGCGTCGCGGTGGTTTCCGTAAGCCCCGCGGAGGAAATCGTTGAACAATATTGCATTGAATATACAATAGCAGAAAATGTTACAACCAAAGAAAACAAAGTTTCGCCGACAGCAAAAAGGCCGCATGAAGGGCAACGCGCAGCGTGGCAATCAGCTGGCTTTCGGATCGTTTGGCATCAAGACTCTTGAAGCCAAATGGATCACCGGCCGCCAGATTGAGGCAGCCCGTATTGCTGTTACCCGTTACATGCAGCGCCAGGGACAAATCTGGATCAGAATCTTCCCCGACAAGCCCATCACAAAGAAACCTGCCGAGGTGCGAATGGGTAAAGGTAAGGGTTCGCCCGAAGGATTTGTAGCGCCTGTTACACCGGGACGTATGATTATCGAAGTTGAGGGCGTTAGCTACGACATCGCTAAGGAAGCGCTCCGTCTGGCCGCTCAGAAGCTTCCCGTGACCACCAAGTTTGTGGTGCGCCGCGACTATGACCCCACTCAAAACGTCTAAGCCGCCATGAAGCAGGAAGAAATTAAGGAGATGGCTACGGCCGACCTCAAGGAGCGTCTGGCCCAGATGGAGAAGGAGTACCGCCAGCTTAAGGCTCAGCATGCCGTGAGCCCTATCGACAGCCCGGCCAAGATCACCAAGGACCGCAAGGCTATAGCTCGCGTGAAGACAGAACTCCGTATGCGTGAAATCAACAATAAGTAAGCCGCATCGATATGGAAACGAGAAATCTGCGTAAAGAGCGCATCGGTGTGGTGTCGAGCAACAAGGCCGACAAGACTATCACTGTGACAGTGAAGTGGAAGGAGAAACATCCGATCTACGGCAAGTTTGTCAATAAGACCAAGAAGTTCCACGCCCACGACGAGAAGAACGAGTGCAGCATCGGCGACACGGTGCGCCTCATGGAGACGCGTCCCTTGAGCAAGACCAAGAGATGGCGTTTAGTCGAAATCATAGAAAAAGTAAAATAACGAGCCATGATACAGACCGAATCCCGCCTTACGGTAGCTGACAACAGCGGCGCCAAGGAGGCACTGTGCATCCATGTGCTCGGAGGCACCGGACGCCGTTATGCATCGGTAGGCGACATCATCGTGGTGTCGGTGAAGAGTGTCATTCCGTCGTCTGACATCAAGAAGGGCACGGTATCGAAGGCCGTCGTAGTGCGCACCAAGAAGGAGGTGCGTCGTCCCGACGGATCTTATATCCGCTTCGACGATAATGCCTGTGTGCTGCTCAACAATGCCGGTGAGCTCCGCGGCACCCGTATCTTCGGACCTGTTGCGCGCGAGCTTCGTGCGACCAACATGAAGATTGTGTCGCTGGCACCCGAGGTGCTTTGAGAAAGAGACAGACGTCGAACCATCCCCATCAAGAAGCAAGCTAAGAAATGAGCAAGTTAAAGATAAAGAAAGGCGACACTGTCTATGTTCTTTCCGGCGAGGACCGTGGCCGTCAGGGCCGCGTCCTCGAGGTGCTTCCCAAGAAGGGTCGCGCTATCGTTGAGGGCATAAACATTGTCTCGAAGAGCGCCAAGCCGAGCGCCAAGCATCCGCAGGGAGGCATCATCAAGATGGAGGCTCCGCTGCATATTTCCAACCTGAGCCTGCTGGATCCCAAGAGCGGCAAGCCTACGCGCGTGGGTTTCCGCAAGGATGAGAAGGGCAACACGGTGCGTTATTCCAAGAAATCAGGAGAGGAGATCAAGCAATGAGCCAGAACAGTGTAAAGAAAGACTATCAGGAGCGCATCGTGCCGGCTCTTACCAAGGAGTTCAGCTACACGACTCCTATGCAGGTTCCCCGCCTTGAGAAAATCGTAATCAATCAGGGTCTGGGTGCCGCCACTCAGGACAAGAAGATCATCGAGACCGCTATCAACGAGCTGACTGCCATCACCGGCCAGAAGGCTGTGGCAACTCTGTCGCGCAAGGATATCTCGAACTTCAAGGTGAGAAAGAAGATGCCGATCGGTGTGAGAGTGACTCTGCGTCGCGAGAAGATGTATGAGTTTCTGGAGCGTCTGATCAGAGTGGCTCTGCCCCGTATCCGTGACTTCAAGGGTATCGAGAGCAAGCTCGACGGCCGCGGCAACTACACTCTGGGTGTGACCGAGCAGATCATTTTCCCGGAGATCAACATCGACTCTATATCCAAGCTCATGGGCATGAACATCACTTTTGTGACTTCGGCCAACACGGACGAGGAGGGTTATGCTCTTCTCAAGCAGTTTGGACTTCCCTTCAAGAACGCTAAATAAGAGAGCACTGAACTATGGCAAAAGAATCGATGAAGGCTCGTGAGGTGAAGCGTCAGAAGCTCGTAGCCCGCTATGCGGCCAAGAAGGCTGCTCTTAAGGAGGCCGGTGACTACGAGGGTCTGCAGAAGCTTCCCAAGAACGCTTCGAGCGTGAGACTGCACAACCGCTGCAGCATCACCGGGCGTCCCAAGGGCTATATCCGACAGTTCGGCATTTCGCGTATTCAGTTCCGCGAGATGGCATCGGCTGGTCTGATTCCCGGTGTGAAGAAGGCAAGCTGGTAAGGCGGACAGGCATTATCGAGGCCAACCGGGGATTTCGCAACGGGTTCCCGGGACGCCGAGAGAAGCGGAGCAACTGAGTTAGACTAAAATATGCCGGTCATGCTCCAGATGTGGAGAACAGGCAGGCGTAGCCCCGGGCCGGGGGTGCCGACCGGTTGACGTTGTGTCACGGAAGGCTAAGGCAATTAAATATTGTCGGGAGCGATGAGTGTCCCGATCAATTTAACAAACAAATCAAAATGACTGATCCCATAGCAGATTATCTGACAAGATTGAGGAACGCCATCCACGCGGGTCACCGTGTGGTTGAGGTGCCTGCCTCAAACTTGAAAAAAGAGATCACAAAGATCCTTTTTGACCAGGGCTATATACTTAACTATAAGTTTATAGACGGTGTCAACACGCAGGGCGTGATAAAGATAGCGCTGAAATATGATCCGGTAGACCGCGTTAATGCCATCAAAGGTCTGAAGCGTGTATCGCGTCCGGGTCTTCGGCAGTATACCGGCTACAAAGATATGCCGCGAGTGCTCAACGGACTTGGTATCGCCATCCTGTCGACTTCGAAGGGTGTGATGACTAACAAGAAGGCTGCCGAGGAGAAGATCGGCGGTGAAGTGCTTTGCTATGTTTATTGATTTTAAGGGAGGACTTCAATTATGTCAAGAATAGGTAAAGCGCCGATTGAAATACCCGCCGGTGTTACGGTGACCGTCAAGGACAATGTTGTGACGGTGAAGGGTCCGAAGGGGCAGCTGGAGCAGGCTGTTAACCCTGACCTCGATGTGAAGATTGAGGATGGTCATGTGATCGTGACCCGTCCGACCGACGACAAGGAGCACCGCTCTCAGCATGGTCTGTACCGTGCTCTGATCCACAACATGGTTGTGGGTGTGTCGACGGGCTACAAGAAGGAGATGGAGCTCGTGGGTGTGGGTTACCGCGCCAGCGCCAACGGACAGGTGCTTGAGCTTTCGCTCGGATTCAGCCACGCTATTTATCTGAAACTTCCGCCCGAGGTTAAGGTAGAGGCTAAGGCAGAGCGTAACAAGAACCCGCTCATCATCCTCGAGAGTGACGACAAGCAGCTTCTGGGTCAGGTGTGTGCCAAGATCCGTTCGCTGCGCAAGCCTGAGCCTTACAAGGGCAAGGGTATCCGCTTTGTGGGCGAGGTAATCCGCCGCAAGTCGGGCAAGTCGGCAGGAGCGAAGTAAAACAACGGGCATAAATCGACTTCATCATGAAATCCAAGATAGAAAGAAGAAATAAGATCAAGGCCCGCATCCGCGGCAAGCAGGAGGGCACGTCGGAGCGTCCGCGCATGACTGTGTTCCGCAGCAACAAGCAGATCTATGTTCAGGTCATCGACGATCTTGCCGGAAAGACTCTTGTGTCGGCATCGTCGCGCGGACTGGAGGCTGAGGGTACGAAATGTGAGATCGCGGCCAAGGTTGGCGGCGAGATCGCCCGTAAGGCTCTTGAGGCTGGTATCACCACAGTAGTGTTTGACCGCAACGGCTATCTTTTCCATGGCCGAGTAAAATCGCTTGCCGACGCAGCGCGCGAAGGCGGGTTAAAATTCTGAACCGACAATGGCAAACAAGAACAATCGCGTAAAGACGACCAACGATCTGGACCTGAAGGACCGGCTTGTCGCTATCAACCGTGTGACGAAGGTGACGAAGGGTGGCCGCACGTTTACATTCGCTGCCATCGTGGTAGTAGGAAACGAGAATGGTATTGTGGGCTGGGGCCTTGGCAAAGCCAACGAGGTGCAGGCAGCTATCGCCAAGGGTGTTGAGGCTGCTAAGAAGAACCTTATCGAGGTTCCGGTGCACAAGGGCACTATCCCTCACGAGCAGGCTGCCAAGTTCGGCGGCTCGCGCATCATCCTTAAGCCGGCTTCGACCGGTACCGGCGTGAAGGCCGGCGGTGCAATGCGTGCAGTGCTTGAGAGTGTCGGTATCACCGACGTGCTTGCCAAGAGCAAGGGCTCTTCCAATCCTCACAATCTGGTGAAGGCTACTATCGCCGCTCTTGGCGAGATGCGTTCGCCGGCCCGTGTGGCTCAGCATCGCGGAGTCAGCGTCGAGAAGGTGTTTAAGGGCTAAGCCTTGTGGCAAGGTCTAATTGTTGAACAATCGAAAGAGACTCAGCGAAAATGGCAAAAATCAAGATTACCCAGACCAAGAGCCGCATCAACTGCCCTGAGGTGCAGAAGCGCACTCTGGATGCACTGGGGCTGCATAAGATGAACCACACTGTGGAGCATGAGAACACTCCGTCGGTGATGGGAATGGTCAACGTAGTGCGTCATCTGGTCAAAGTGACCGAGGCATAAACCTAAAACAGTCACTATATCATGGACTTAAGTAATATTCAGCCGGCGATTGGCAGTGTGCGCACCCGCAAGCGCATCGGCCGTGGACCGGGTAGCGGCAAGGGTGGTACATCAACCCGTGGCCACAAGGGTGCTAAGTCGCGCTCGGGCTATAGCCGCAAGATCGGTTTTGAGGGCGGTCAGATGCCGCTTCAGCGCCGTCTGCCGAAGTTCGGCTTCAAGAACATCAACCGTGTGGAGTACAAGGCAGTCAATCTTGACGTGATCGATGCTCTCGCCACGGCTAAGAATCTTGATAAGATCACTGTCGGCGACATGGTGTCGGCCGGAATCATCAACAAGAAGCAGCTGGTGAAGGTGCTGGCCAACGGAGCGGTTTCACGTGCGCTTGCGGTTGAGGCAAATGCATTCTCGGCTGCTGCTGAAAAGGCTATCGTTGACGCTGGCGGTTCAGTAACCAAACTCTAAGCGTTGACAATGGGATTCGTTAGAACTATAAAGAATATCTGGACCATCGAGGAGTTGCGCAAGCGTCTGCTTGCGACACTCCTGTTGGTGCTTGTATACCGACTTGGCTGTTATATCGTTCTGCCGGGTATCTCGCCGAGCGATCTTGACGCTTTGTCGAAGTTTACGAGCAGCAGCGGGCTGATGCAGCTTCTCGATATGTTCTCGGGAGGAGCATTCAGCCAGGCTTCTATTTTTGCTCTCGGTATCATGCCGTATATCACGGCTTCGATCGTTATCCAGCTTCTGGGGATGGTGCTTCCTTCGTTCCAGAAGATGCAGCGCGAGGGTGAGAGCGGACGCCAGAAGCTGAATCAGTACACTCGTTATCTGACTGTGCTTATTCTCCTGCTTCAGGGTCCGGCATATCTGGTGAACCTGCAGGTGCAGGTGAGTCAGGCTGGTGGAGCGATCCACATGGGCTTCTGGACGATCGCTTATCTGACGATCATTCTGGCTGCCGGTTCGATGTTTATCATGTGGCTTGGTGAAAGGATCACTGACCGTGGTATCGGCAACGGTATTTCGTTCATAATTCTGGTGGGCATCATCGCGCGTCTGCCGGGAGCGATCTTCTATGAGTTCACAAGCCGTCTGCCGGGTGCTTCGGGCAGCGAGGGCGGTCTTGTGATGTTTATCGTCGAGCTTCTTCTGCTTTTTGCTGTTACCGTCGGTGCTGTGCTTCTGGTGCAGGGTACGCGCAAGGTGCCTGTGCAGTATGCGAAGCGCATCGTGGGCAACCGCCAGTATGGCGGCGCGCGCCAGTATATTCCGCTGAAGGTGAATGCCGCGGGTGTGATGCCTATTATCTTTGCCCAGGCTATCATGTTCATTCCTATTACTCTGGCGGGTTTCGGCACAAATGAGGGAAGTTCGGGATTTTTCCGTACCTTTGCAGATGTGAACGGATTTTGGTATAATCTCGTTTACTTCGTCATGATTGTTGCTTTCACTTATTTCTACACGGCTATCACTGTTCGTCCGAACGACATGGCCGAGCAGCTTAAGCGCAACAATGGTTTTATCCCGGGTGTGAAGCCGGGTAAGAAGACGGCGGAGTATCTTGATCAGATCATGTCGCGTATCACACTTCCGGGCTCGTTGTTCCTTGGCGTTGTCGCTATTCTCCCTGCTTTTGCAAGGATGTTCGGCATCAGCCAGAATTTCTCGCAGTTCTTCGGCGGCACGTCGCTGCTGATTCTGGTGGGTGTCGTTCTCGACACGCTGACTCAGATTGAGTCTCACCTGATGATGCACCACTACGACGGTCTGATGAAGGAGGGCAAGATCAAGGGCCGCACGACCGGCTCGATGGCTTATTGAATTTGACAGGAGCAGATGATTTATCTGAAAACTCCAGACGATATCGAAAAGATGCGCCGTGCTTGCGACCTTGTCAGTCGTGTGATGGGCGAGGTCGCTAAGCAGGTTGCTCCCGGTGTCACAACGCGTCATCTTGACAGTGTGGCACGGGATTTCATGCTTGCCAACGGCGGCAAGCCGGCGTGTCTGGGCTACGGTGGTTTCCCGGGCACTCTGTGCATCGAGGTGAATGAGACCGTAGTTCATGGTTTCCCGTCGGGCTACAGCCTGCGGGAGGGTGATATCGTTGGTATCGACACGGTGGTCGAGCTTGACGGTTTCAACGGTGATATGTGCTACACTTTCATGGTGGGTGATGTCGCCGAGGATGTGCGCCGTCTCTGTGTGGAGACGAAGAATTCGCTCTACAAGGGTATCGAGGCGTGCAAGCCGGGTAACCGCATCGGTGATATCAGCAACGCTGTGCAGACTTATGTGGAGCGTCGCGGCTACACTGTGGTGCGTGAGATGTGTGGTCACGGTATCGGGCGTAAGATGCACGAGGATCCTGAGGTGCCTAATTACGGGCGCCGCGGAACGGGGCCGCTGATCAAGAACGGCATGTGCCTCTGCATCGAGCCTATGATCAATCTCGGCAGCAAGAATGTGGTGATCGAGAGCGACGGGTGGACGTGCCGCACGCGTGACCGGAAGCCTTCGGCTCACTATGAGCACACTCTTGCGGTGCACGATGGTGAGACTGAGGTGCTGACTACTTTCGACTATATCGCGGAGGCGCTTGGCGACAGGTTTATCTGAGGCGCACCTGAATCAGATTATCACATAAACTACGGGCTGACAACACAGACGGCAACGGAAAGCATGGCAAAACAGACAGCAATCGAACAGGACGGTGTAATCGTCGAGGCATTATCCAACGCAATGTTCCGCGTTGAGCTTGAGAACGGGCATCAGCTGACTGCCCACATATCGGGCAAGATGCGTATGCACTATATCAAAATCCTGCCGGGTGACCGGGTCAAGGTGGAAATGACGCCTTATGACCTGAGCAAGGGGCGGATTTCGTTCCGCTACAAATAAGCGTGATGTCGGCGCGGGCGCTTGACGGCAGCCGGCGCTGTGTGCGCGCGTTACTGAACAAGACAACGTCTAAAAACAGATATGAAAGTAAGAGCTTCCATCAAAAAGCGGTCGGCCGACGACAAGATTGTCCGCCGCAAAGGACGTCTTTACGTCATCAACAAGAAGAACCCCAAAAACAAGCAGCGTCAGGGCTGACCGGGGTTACCGCAAATTCCAAACTCTACAGTCAAGTTAGAAAATGGCAGTAAGAATCGTGGGAGTTGACCTCCCCCAGAACAAAAGAGGTGAAATCGCCTTGACCTATATCTTCGGTATAGGCAGAAGCGCGGCAAGCAGCATTCTTGAGAAGGCCGGTGTCGACAAGGACATCAAGGTGAAGGACTGGACGGATGACCAGGCCGCCAAAGTGCGTGAAGTGATCGGTTCGGACTATAAGGTCGAGGGTGACCTGCGCAGCGAGATCCAGCTTAACATCAAGCGTCTGATGGATATCGGCTGCTACCGTGGCATCCGTCACCGTATCGGTCTGCCGGTGCGCGGTCAGAGCACCAAGAACAACGCGCGTACCCGCAAGGGCCGCAAGAAGACCGTGGCCAACAAGAAGAAGGCAACGAAGTAAATTGTAAGGTAACATATTCTTGAGCTTATATGGCAAAGAAAACAGTCGCAGCGAAGAAGAGAAACGTGAAGGTGGGCGCCGAAGGCCAGCTGCACGTGCACTCGTCGTTCAACAACATTATCGTCTGCCTCGCCAACAGTGAGGGTCAGGTTATTTCCTGGTCATCGGCAGGTAAGATGGGTTTCAGGGGTTCTAAGAAGAACACTCCCTATGCAGCTCAGATGGCAGCACAGGATTGCGCCAAGACTGCATTTGATCTGGGTCTCCGCAAAGTGAAGGCTTATGTGAAGGGTCCGGGCAACGGACGTGAGTCGGCTATCCGCACGATCCACGGATCGGGCATCGAGGTTACGGAGATCATCGATGTGACTCCGCTTCCCCACAATGGCTGCCGTCCTCCCAAGCGTCGTCGTGTGTAATTAAAATATTGCATTTGCGTCGTGGCGTTCGGCTGGCTCACGGAGCTCAGAGAATGGCATGACGACATGATGTGAAAGAAATCAAATCTTAAATAAGCGCAAGGAATAAGGCCGTGTTGCTATGTGCCCGCGATGCTGACAGAAGCTACCGTCCGGGCCGGCACCACAGACGAAAATCGATAAAGCGACACAATACTGCCAACCTCATCGACCGGAGGAACCGCCGGAGTGAATGGGCCATAATCAAGATCACCTCTCTATGGCCGCGGCTGCACTCGACGAAGCCCCGCGGGAGTTTTAAGTGGTGAAGTGTCGCGCTGACGAAAGGAATTGGAGATTTTCAGCCGGCAATCGGCATCTACCCTGACAGCGACTGTCTATCGATAAAGGAGAGAACGTGTCGCGCGGCATGGAGGCCCGGCCAATATAACCGAAGCGCAAAAGATAACCGACCCAAAATGGCAAGATATACAGGACCAAAGTCCAAAATCGCCCGCAAATTCGGCGAACCGATTTTCGGAGAAGACAAAGTGCTTGCTCGCCGCAATTTCCCCCCGGGCCAGCATGGTCAGAACAAGCGTCGCAAGACGTCGGAGTATGGCGTGCAGCTTCGCGAGAAGCAGAAGGCAAAATACACCTACGGAGTGCTTGAGAAGCAGTTCCGCAACATGTTTGAGAAGGCATCCCGCATGAAGGGTATCACCGGTGAGCTTCTTCTTCAGCTCCTCGAGAGCCGTCTCGACAATGTGGTGTATCGTCTGGGTATCGCCCCGACCCGTGCCGCAGCCCGTCAGATCGTGCTTCACAAGCACATCACTGTAAACGGTGAGGTAGTTAATATCCCGTCGTATCAGGTGAAGCCCGGCGACGTGGTGGGTGTGAGAGAGAAGTCAAAGAGCCTTGAGGTAATCGCCGATCATCTGGCCGGCTTCAACCACAGCAAGTATCCCTGGATCGAGTGGGATGAGGCTGCCAAGTCAGGTAAGTTCCTCCACGTGCCTGCACGCGAGGATATCCCTGAAAACATCAAGGAGCAGCTGATCGTCGAGCTGTACTCTAAGTAATAATCTCACAAATTCCCTCTCAATGGCTATTTTAGCATTCCAAAAACCCGACAAGGTTCTCATGCTGGAGTCCAATGACTTCTTCGGCAAGTTTGAATTCAAGCCGTTGGAGCCGGGCTATGGCATTACTGTGGGCAACGCGCTTCGCCGCGTTCTGCTCTCGGCTTTGGAGGGATATGCCATTGCTTCGATCAAGATCGACGGTGTCAAGCATGAGTTTGACACTATCCCGGGTGTTAAGGAGGATGTGACCAACATCATCCTTAACCTTAAGAAGGTCGACTTGAAGCATACAACCGAGGGCGTCGACACTGAGAAGGTGGTTATCCCTGTCTCGGGCGAGGTGTTTAAGGCCGGTGATATCGGCAAGGTGCTTACCGGATTTGAGGTGCTCAATCCTGAACTGGTAATCTGTCATCTTGATCCTTCGGCTTCGTTTAACATCGAGCTTACTGTGAACAAGGGTCGCGGCTGGGTTCCGGCCGACGAGAATGCGGAGGGTATCGATGATATCCACGTGATCGCCATCGACTCGATCTACACGCCGATCAAGAATGTGAAGTACACGGTGGAGAATTTCCGTGTCGATCAGAAGACCGACTATGAGAAGCTTCTCCTCGAGATCACTACCGATGGCTCCATCCACCCGAAGGATGCCCTCAAGGAGGCTGCCAAGGTGCTGATCTATCACTTCATGCTCTTCTCTGACGAGAAGATTACTCTCGAGGCTCCCGAGACGGAGACCAACGAGGAGTTTGACGAGGAGGTGCTGAGAATGCGTCAGCTCCTGAAGTCGAAGCTCGTCGACATGGATCTGTCGGTGCGCGCTCTCAACTGCCTTAAGAGCGCCGAGGTGGAGACTCTGGGCGAACTTGTGGTATTCAACAAGAATGATCTGTTGAAGTTCCGCAATTTCGGCAAGAAGTCGCTCACCGAGCTTGACGATCTTCTCAACCGTCTGAACCTCTCGTTCGGGATGGATATCTCAAAGTACAAACTTGACAAAGAGTAAAACACAGCGATGCGACACAATAAGAATTTCAATCACCTCAGCCGCAAGAAGGCTCATCGCGATGCGCTCTTGGCCAATATGACCATTGCTCTTATCGAGCGCAAGCGCATTTTCACCACGCTGGCCAAGGCCAAGGCTCTCCGCATGTATGCAGAGCCCCTGATCAACCGGGCTAAGGAGGACACGATGGCCAATCGCCGCCATGTGTTCAGCCACCTCCAGAACAAGTATGCCGTCACAGAGCTTTTCCGCGAGATCGCCGAGAAGATCGCTGACCGTCCGGGTGGTTACACACGTATCCTCAAGACCGGCAACCGTCTGGGCGACAACGCTCAGATGGCAATGATCGAGCTTGTGGACTACAATGAGAACATGCTCAAGGATGCTGCTCCCGCCAAGAAGGCCCGCACCCGCCGCTCACGTCGCGGCAGCGGCTCTCAGGCTGCTCCTGCCGCAGAGGCACCTGCAACCGAGGCTCCCGCAGCTGAAGCTCCTGCCGCCGAGTAATCAGGGCAAGAGTAATAAAGACAGTGAAGGCCGTCGAGATCCCGAGTGGATCAAGACGGCCTTTGCCGTTTTAACAGGATTTGAATTGTTTTAGCGGACGGATGCGTGGCGGGGATGGCGCATGGCGAAGTGGCGCCGCATGAGATGGTCGAGGGAGAGGAGAATAGCCGATGCGACAACGAGCATGACTATGATGGGGGAGGTGATTACGTTCTCGACAAAGGTGAATGAGTGCATGAGGGTGCTAAGTATCGGGAGACCCATGCTGAGTTTAATTCCGACAAAGCTGAACATCACGACTGCGAGCGCTACCATGAGCAGGCCCACAAGGGAAATGAGGATGAGACCGCGGACGTAGGCGCGACGCTCGGCGACGCGGTTGATCTCGAGCATGGTATCGGCGATGAAGTCGACAGGGAGGGGGAAGCGGGCGTTGTAGCGCATGAGTGCCTGCCGCAGCTCGGGAGAGAAGTCTTTATTGTCTGATTTCATCGGAAATGATTTTTTGCAGTTTTTTACGTGTACGGAACAAACGTGTTTTTGCGTTTGTCTCGGTTATCGACATGATGAATGCTATTTCAGCAAGCGATTTTCCGTCGAGATAGAAGAGTGAGATGAGCGTGCGCTCGTCGGGGAGAAGCCGGTCGAGTGCCTGATAGAGCATCTCGACTGTGGGAGCACCGTCGGGGGTGTCGTCGGCGTCGGGGGTGCTGTCGGCTATGTTATCCCAGAAACGGTCGTCGCCGGCAGCGGAGTCGGGCGCCGGAGGTCGGCGCAGACGCGAGACAACCATGTTGTAGCTTATGCGGAAGATCCATGTGGAGAATGAGGCGTCGCCCTTGAATGAGGGTAGGGAACTGAATACCTTGATGAATATCTCCTGCGTGGTGTCGGCCGCATCTTCGCCGTCGCCCATCATGCCGGCTACCAGAGAGTAGACACGTGGCGCATACTGCTCCATGATTGAAGCGAAGGCGCGGGTGTCGCCCCTGAGGACGTCGGCGATAATGGTCTGGTCGGAAGCTGTGGTTGTCATTGCATATCTTTTGACGCCATGTGTGGGGAAAGGTTACAGTTTCCGTGCATGAATTTTGTGTGAATTTTTTTTGGGCAATGGCTGTAACCTTTGCAGCAGGGTGGCGTCTAAAGGGATGAACGGGCAGAAAACCGGCCACGTGGTGCCCCGCGACATCAATGCAAATTACTTAAAAAAACAATAAAACTACAAGATTATGATGGATTTTATCACTATCCCGGCAGTGCTGACTGTGATCGGCTATTTTATCTACAAACTTTTTGAGCTTTTTGTGTGCAAGAAGGAGCGTCTATATATGATCGAGCACGCAAAGGATTTCTCGGTCAACGGTATTGACAGCAAGTTCTACAACCAGCTGGGACTGAACCTGTCGTTCTCGGCTCTGAAGTGGGGTGCATTCATTCTCGGCATCGGTCTCGGTCTGGTAGTGGCATATTTTATCAGTATCAGCACAATGACCTATAAACAGCTTGGTGATTGGGAGTCCCGCGAGCTTGTCGGTGTGATCTACGGTGGTTGCACACTTCTGTTCGGCGGTCTCGGACTTGTGATTGCATTTATAACCGAGATCAAGCTCAAAAACAAGAATCTGAGCGAATAAAAAACGCAGATATATCCTGATACCCGGTTTCATCTGGATGTTGCCGGGTGTTGGGTTTTATCAGCAGGAGTTGGAGTATTCTGAGCACTCAGAGTACTCTGTTTCTTTTTGATATGGGGGATAGAATAATAGGAGATTTTGAGTTTTTTCTATCAAAGTGTGATTTAGGTGTGATTTATGAAAATAAATTAGGGGGTTATATTTTGTCGGTAAGGTAAAAAGGAATAAATTTGTATGTTTGACTGCGGGAATGTCCCTGCAGGACTACCATCAGGGCAGTCGCTCATGACCGGGCTGCAGACCATATACTACTATAAAAGAAATAAAATTCAGTTATACAGTGATGGAGAAAACCAGCGTAAAATCGCTTGACAAGGTCGTCGTCAGATTTTCGGGCGACTCGGGCGATGGTATGCAGCTGGCGGGAAACATCTTCACAAATGTTTCTGCCGGTCTTGGCAACTCAGTTTCTACTTTTCCGGATTATCCTGCCGACATGCGTGCGCCGCAGGGCTCACTCAGCGGTGTATCGGCGTTTCAGGTGAGTGTGGGACGCGGAGTGCATACTCCGGGTGACGAGTGCGACGTGCTTGTGGCCATGAATCCCGCGGCTCTGAAGCGTAATGTGCAGTTCCTGAAACCGGGTGGAGTCATCATCATAGACACCGACACGTTTAATGCCGACGGGCTGAGCAAGGCGCAGTATGCCACCGACGATGCTATAAAGGAACTCGGCATCACCGCACAGGTGGTGGAGGCTCCCATCACGTCGCAGACCAAGGCTGCTCTCGCTGACTCGGGTCTCGACAACAAGGCGATGCTGAAGTGCCGCAATATATTTGCTCTCGGGCTGGTGTGCTGGCTGTTTGACCGTCCGCTTGAAGGTGCGCTTCATCTGCTGAAGAATAAATTTGCAAAGAAACCTGCCGTGTTTGAGGCGAATGCCAAGGTGATCGAGGCGGGTTATAATTTCGGACACAATGTGCACGCTTCGGTGTCGACCTACCGCGTCGAGACTGAAAGCATCGTGCCGGGTGTCTATACCGATATAAACGGCAACACGGCTACCGCATGGGGCCTGATCATGGCTTCGGAGAAGTCGGGACGTCCGCTTTTCCTCGGCAGCTATCCTATCACTCCCGCCACCGACATCCTGCATGAGCTTGCAAAGCGCAAGGATCTCGGGGTGAAGGCGTGCCAGATGGAGGATGAGATCGCAGGCGTGTGCTCGGCAATCGGTGCTTCGTTTGCCGGCAATCTTGCCGTGACGTCGACTTCAGGGCCGGGTCTGGCTCTCAAGAGCGAGGGCATCGGACTGGCCGTAATGGCTGAACTGCCTCTCGTGGTGATCGACGTGCAGCGTGGCGGCCCCTCGACCGGCCTGCCCACCAAGACCGAGCAGACCGACCTGATGCAGGCTCTCTACGGACGCAACGGCGAGTCGCCGCTGGCTGTGGTTGCGGCTCTGTCGCCCACCGACTGCTTCACGATGGCTTTCGAGGCCTGCCGCATCGCAGTGGAGCACATGACTCCGGTGATACTTCTCACTGATGCTTTCATCGGCAACGGATCGTCGGCTTGGCGCGTGCCCGAGGCTGAGGATTATCCTGAAATCAAGGTGAAGTATGTCCCGGCTGAGCTTCACGACGGCTGGAAACCTTACATGCGCGACGAAAAGACTCTGGCGCGTTACTGGGCTATCCCGGGCACCGAGGGGCTGATGCACCGCATAGGCGGTCTTGAGAAGGACTCGGTGACGAGCGCTATCTCCAATGATCCGGTAAATCATGAGCGCATGGTGATGATACGCCGCGAGAAGATAGAGCGCATAGCCGCCGATATCCCGGCTCAGGAGGTGCATTGCGATGAAAATGCCGATACTCTGCTTGTGGGCTGGGGAGGCACTTACGGACATCTCTACACGGCTGCCGAGGAGCTCTGCAACGAGGGCACTCCGGTGGCGTTCGCGCAGTTCAAGTACATCAACCCGCTTCCCGCAAATACCGGCGATATCCTGCGCCGCTACAAGAAGGTGATCGTGGCCGAGCTCAACACGGGCATGTTTGCCGACTATCTTCAGGCTAAGTTCCCCGACGTGAACATATCACGCATCAATAAGATTCAGGGGCAGCCGTTCATGGTGAAGGAGATTGTGGACAAGGTGAAGGAGATCGTAAAGTAAAATAGAAAAAGAGTCTTTTCATAATCATGGAAGAGCTTAAATATATACCGGCAAATTACAAGAGCGACCAGCCTGTGCGCTGGTGTCCGGGCTGCGGCGACCATGCTGTGCTCAATGTGCTGCACAAGGCTATGGCATCGCTCGGTGTGGCTCCCCACATGACGGCTGTTATATCGGGCATCGGTTGCAGCTCGCGTCTGCCTTACTACATGAACACTTATGGTTTCCACACGATCCACGGACGTTCGGCAGCCATAGCCACCGGCTTCAAGGT
The DNA here is from genome assembly GCA_947176995.1 of uncultured Porphyromonadaceae bacterium. Classification (GTDB taxonomy): domain Bacteria; phylum Bacteroidota; class Bacteroidia; order Bacteroidales; family Muribaculaceae; genus JAFLTL01. The sequence continues at coordinate 21,584 of CAMWSY010000006.1, forward strand.
TGCTAACCCAGAGATGACGGTTTGGCAGGTGTCGGGCGACGGTGACGGTCTTGCTATCGGCGGTAACCACTTTATCCACGCTGTGCGCCGCAATGTGGATATCAACATGATTCTTTTCAACAACAAGATCTATGGCCTGACCAAAGGGCAGTATTCGCCGACGTCGGACCGCGGATTTGTGTCGAAGTCGTCGCCCTACGGCACGACGGAGGATCCGTTTATCCCGGCGGAGCTTGTGTTTGGCGCACGCGGCAATTTCTTCGCACGCTCGTTTGACGTGGAGCTGAAAACGTCGCAGGAGATACTTGAGGCAGCCGCCCGCCACAAGGGTACATCGGTCTGCGAGATACTGACCAACTGCGTGATTTTCAATCACGGCATACACAGCTTCATCACCGACCGCGAGGTGCGAGCCGACCGCACCATACATCTGCGCCACGGTGAGAAGATGCTTTTCGGCAAAAACAATGAGAAGGGACTTGTGCGCGACGGTTTTCTGCTGAAAGCCGTTGAAGTGGGCAAGGACGGCTACACGATGGAGGATGTGCTGGTGCACGACGCACACTGCGAGAGCAACTTCCTGCATCAGCAGCTTGCCATGATGGACGGCCACTCGCTGCCGCTTGCTATCGGCGTGATCCGCGACTATGCCGCTCCTACCTACAATGATTCGGTGAGCGAGCAGGTTGCCGAAGTGCGTGCAAAGAAGGGATTTGATACTATGCGCGACATGATTCTCTCGGGAGAGACATGGGAGGTAAAGTAGGTTGAAACATAATCTGACTTAAAAATAAAAACAAAACAAGGGAAAAAACTATATACTAACACTTGTTTTGGTCAGGCAATCACCCTCAAGGGGATTGCCTGATGTTTTTTTACGGTGACTTTTTTAAGTCGCTTCATTTTCTTAATTTTGAATGCTGAAAAAGCACTTGTGTCGATTAACAAAAATTCTTCTCACCTACTTATGGAGAAAATCATACTTACGGGTGACCGCCCGACCGGAAAACTTCATCTTGGTCACTATGTGGGATCGCTGAAACGTCGTGTGGAACTGCAGAACTCAGGTCTATATGACAAGATTTTCGTGATGATCGCCGATGCGCAGGCTCTGACGGATAATGCCGACAATCCCGAGAAGGTGCGCCAGAATGTGATCGAGGTGGCTCTTGACTACCTCTCGGCGGGTCTCGATCCTGAGAAAACTACGATATTCATTCAGAGTCAGGTTCCGGAACTTGCAGAACTTGCGTTCTACTACATGAATCTCGTGACGGTGTCGCGCGTGCAGCGCAACCCGACGGTGAAGACCGAGATAAAGATGCGCAATTTCGAGCAGAGCATTCCGGTCGGATTTTTCTGCTATCCGGTGAGTCAGGCGAGCGATATTACCGCATTCAATGCTACGACAGTGCCTGTGGGTGAGGATCAGGCTCCGATGATCGAGCTCACGCGTGAGATCGTAGACCGTTTCAACATGATCTACGGCGAGACTCTTGTGAAGCCTGAAATTCTGCTTCCCGACAACGCGGCCTGTCTGCGTCTGCCGGGCATCGATGGCAAAGCCAAGATGAGCAAGAGCCTCGGCAACTGCATCTATTTGAGCGACACTCCCAAGCAGGTGAAGAAGGGTGTCAACTCGATGTATACTGATCCGCTGCATCTCAACATCGAGGATCCGGGACATCTGGAAGGTAACTGCCCGTTTATCTACCTCGATGCGTTCTGCACGCCTGAGCAGGTGAAGCGTTATGCCCCGCAGTATGAGTCGCTCGACGAGATGAAGGCTCACTATGTGAGAGGTGGTCTCGGCGACGGAACTGTGAAGAAGCTTCTCACGCAGGTGCTCGAGGAAACGCTTGCACCCATGAGAGAACGCCGCGCGATCTATGAGCAGGATATCCCCGGTGTGTACGAGATACTGCGCAAGGGATCGGAGACTGCCCGCGCAGCTGCCGCGCAGACTCTCGACCGCGTGCGCAAGGCTATGAAGATAAATTATTTCGATGACCCGGCTCTGATAAAGGAGCAGGCTGCCCGCTACAAGAAATGAAGCAGAAGAGGGGGATTGCCGGACTGATAATCGCGGTTGTCCTCGCGGCTCTTGCATGGAGCTGCGGGGGCGCCGACTCATTCAGAATACTCGGCACGATCGAGGGGCTCGGCACGCAGAACCTTCAGGTGGTTTATTTTGGCGATGGTGCTGTTAGGACGATGCGTTCGACCGCCGTCGACGGGAAATTCTCGATAGAGGGGCGCAGCCGTGATTACACGGTGGTGGATGTGTTCACAAGCACGCGCTCGCTTGTGGCGACGTTTATTGTGAAAAACGGTGACCACATCGAGTGCAAGCTTGAGCTGAATAATCCGGTTGCAAAGGAGATAAAGGGGAGTAAGCCGGCGGTGGAACTCATGCGCTGGATAGGGGAGAATGAGCAGACTCTTTCGGCTGGACAGGGGAATGCTGTGAATGAGGCTGTGAGGAAATATATCGGCGCGAACAGCGAGAATGTGGTCTCGTCGGTGCTTCTCACACGCTATTTTGATGCGCGTGGACGCGAGCGTGAGGCTGATTCGCTGCTCAGAAGCATATCACAGAAGGCACGCATAGGTTGGCTTACTGACGGCTTCCGCGACGGACTGGTGTATAACGTTGACAGCGGTCTGCCGAGGCTTGCCGACTCATTGTGGTTTGTGGGTACGGAAAACCGCAGAATCTATGCCGATCCCGGGACACGGCGTGCCACGCTCCTCTATTTCACCTCGCCTGACCGGACAAGACAGAGCGGTAACGACAATCTGCTGTGCCGCACGGCCGATGAGTACAAAAAGGACAAGCGTGCAGCTTTCTTTGAGATAGATGATATAAACGGGGATGCCGAGGGGTGGCAACAGACGGTGAAAACCGACAGTCTGCCGTGGGAACGCGTGTGGAATCCGGCGGTTTCATCGACAATGGCCCTTCCGTCGAGGCCGTGGGTCATTGTGGCCGACAGTCTCGGGCAGATACAATATAGCGGTCAGGATCTTAACGGGGCGGTAAATAAAGTGAGGTTGCTATGCTTGTAAAGGTGTTCGGCGCAGCGGTGCAGGGAATTGATGCGATCCCTGTGACGATAGAAGCCCGTGCCGATGCCGGCATTGGCTTTACGGTCGTGGGACTGCCTGACGCTTCGGTGAAGGAGAGTCAGGAGCGGGTGCTTTCGTCGCTTAAACAGCATGGCTATGATGTCCCCCGGCGCAAGATCGTGATAAACATGGCTCCGGCCGATGTGAGGAAGGAGGGGGCGGCCTATGATCTGCCGCTCGCAGTGGCGATACTTGCCGCGACAGAGCGCATTCCGGCTGATAATCTCGACCGCTATCTGCTGATGGGCGAGCTGTCGCTCGACGGCAGTCTGTGTCCGGTAAAAGGGATTCTGCCTATGGCCGTAATGGCGCGATCGGCGGGATTCAAGGGTATGATTGTGCCGGAAGCTAATGCTACGGAGGCTGCTGTGGTGAACAGGCTGAACGTGCATGGCGTGAAGAATCTTGCCGAGGCGATAGCTGTAGTCACCGAGGCGCCTGATGCTGTAGCTCCGACAGTGGTCGACACGAGGGCTGAGTTTGAGGCTTCGTGTGGCGTTTTTGAATTTGATTTCGCCGATGTGAAGGGGCAGGAGAATGTGAAACGTGCTTTTGAGGTGGCCTGTGCCGGCGGGCACAACATACTCATGGTCGGTCCTCCCGGTTCGGGTAAGTCGATGATGGCTAAACGTGTCCCCACGATATTGCCTCCGTTTACCCTCGGCGAGGCTCTTGAGACAACAAAAATACATTCAGTTGCCGGTAAACTTCGCCGCGGGTCGCGGCTTATGACTGAGCGGCCTTTCCGCAGTCCGCATCACACGATCTCGCCTGTGGCTCTTGTGGGTGGCGGAAGCAACCCTATGCCGGGTGAAATATCGCTCGCCCACAACGGTGTGCTTTTTCTCGACGAGTTTCCTGAGTTTAACCGAACGGTTCTCGAGGTGATGCGTCAACCGCTTGAAGACAGGCATATTTCCATCTCGCGGGCAAAATACTCAATAGACTATCCGGCAAGTTTCATGCTTGTGGCGTCGATGAATCCGTGCCCGTGCGGTTACTACAATCATCCGACGCGTGCATGCACGTGTGATCCCGGGACGGTGAAGAAGTATCTTGGACGCATTTCAGGGCCTCTGCTTGACCGCATCGACATTCAGGTGGAGATACAGCCGGTAGAGTTTGACGACATGGCTTCGGCGCGTCCCGGGGAGAGTTCGGCAAAGATAAGGGAACGGGTGGCTGCTGCGAGGAAGATTCAGACGATGCGTTTCGCTGGTCATGGAAATGTGCATTGCAACGCGCAAATGGGCACGAAACTCATAAATGAGTATGCACGTCCGGATGAGGCGGGGTTTGCGCTCCTGCGCAACGCAATGATAAAATTTGATATGTCGGCGCGTGTCTACGACCGCATATTGCGTGTGGCCCGCACAATCGCCGATCTCGATGGGGCTGCTACGGTGGGTGCCGAACATGTTTCGGAAGCTATCAGCTACCGCAATCTCGACCGTTCGTCGTGGGGCGGCGCAGGTGGAGCGTCTTCAATGCCATTCTGAGGCATGGCTGACAACTATCTTGAGAAGAAAATGGAGGATATAATTATATATAATACCTCTGACGGGCGTGCGTCGGTAGCTCTTTATGCTAAAGACGGAAATGTCTGGCTTAATCAGAGTCAGATAGCCGAACTTTTTGCCACCTCCAAGCAGTCGGTCAGCTATCATATAGGTAATATTCTTTCCGAAAGTGAATTAGATAAGAAGACAGTTGTCAAATATTATTTGACAACTGCCGCCGATGGGAAGGAATATAATGTGGAGTATTATTCCTTGCAGATGATTATTGCTATCGGTTACCGTGTGCGCGGAGTTCGTGGAACCCAATTCCGTAAATGGGCAACCGAACACCTTTCGGAGTATCTCATCAAGGGCTTCACAATGGATGACGAAAGATTGAAGAATCCCGATGGACGCGTGGATTATTTTGATGAACTCCTGCTCCGCATTCGAGATATCCGTGCATCGGAGAAGAGATTTTATCAGAAGATAAGGGATCTCTTCAAACTGAGCAGCGATTATGATAGTACGGACAAATCCACGCAGATGTTTTTCGCAGAGACTCAGAATAAACTCATATTTGCGATCACACAGCAAACGGCGGCTGAATTGATTGTGGCGCGTGCGGACTCTAATCTTCCTAATATGGGGCTGACTTCATGGAAAGGAGGGATAGTAAGATTGGGAGATGTCGTTATTGCCAAAAATTATCTGCAGCCTGATGAGATTGAGGATCTCAACAGACTCGTTGAAATCTTCCTAACAAGTGCAGAAATGCGTGTTAAGGGACGTCAGGATCTGACCCTGCAGTTTTGGCGCAAGAATGTTGACAATCTTCTGGACTTTCAGGGCAAACCGTTGCTTAAGGATAAAGGAAGGATAACCTCTGCTCAGATGGAGGAAAAGATAAGGGTTTTATATCGCGAGTTTAACGCACGTCGAAAGATGTTGGAAGCCCGGAAAGCAGATGAGGAAGATCTATCCCTATTTGATGACTTTGATTCCTTGCGATCTAAGTTTCCTCAGATTAAATAATACTCCAGATTTTTAAGCGATGAAGACGAGTTGGCGCACATGGGTGTGTGCATAATTAGGGTATGGCTGACAACTATCTTGAGAAGAAAATGGAGGATCTGCGCAGCGGAAGACTGACGCAGAGTACCGGGAAGCGCCTTACATCACAGAAGGGGATGTGGTGCGTGGATTTTCCATGCAGGCGTGTGCTCGTGACCGATGGCACTGGAGCGACGGGGAGAGCGATTGTCACCGAGTTTTGCCGCGCGGGATGCAAAGTTGCTTTTTTTGCCGGAGATGCTGCTGCTGGAAAAGATGTTGCCGGGACAACGGGCGCACGGTTTGTTCATTGTGTCGTGGCTGATGTGGATAGCGTGAAAACGGCTGTCGACGGACTGGTGAAGGCGTGGCGAGACATTGACATTATCGTAAATACTGCTTCGGAACCGGCGGATGCTCTGCTTGGCATTCTCGCTTCGCATCGTGACAGGCTACCGTATCCCAATGACTTCGGGGGGCGCCTGATCGATGTGATCCCGAAGGGTCCCGACGGCTCAAAAGAGACAGAAGGGATCGCGGCGAAGTATGGAATTACGGTAAACCGCGTGATTACGGCTGAGGGGTGTGTGCCGGTGCAGACGGTGGCGAAGCTGTGTGTGTTTCTATCGGCTCCGGGAAGTGAATTTATCGACGGTGCGGATATTGCAGTCGGTAGTAGAGAAGGCTGAATTACAGAATAATACCAAAATATAAGTAAGGATTGATATGATACAGGAAATGCTTGAGTTCAACCGCGGGTTTGTTGAGCGGGAAGAGTACAAGGGCTATGTGACAAGCAAATATCCCGATAAGAAAATTGCTATTGTTACGTGCATGGACACGCGGTTGGTGACGCTGCTTCCGGCTGCTCTCGGACTGAAGAACGGTGATGTGAAAATCATTAAGAATGCCGGGGGAACAATCACCAATCCTTTTGACTCAACTATGCGGTCGCTTCTTGTGGCTGTTTATGAGCTCGGAGTGAACGAGATTATGGTTGTCGGTCACACTGGTTGCGGTGTGCAGGGGATGGATCCGGATGAGATGCTGCACCTGATGAAAGAGCGTGGTGTTTCGGAAGAGCATATAGATCTGATGAAGCATTGCGGAATCGATCTGCGCTCATGGCTCAGGGGATTTGAAGACACTCCTGAGGCAGTGAAAGAAACCGTTGACCTTATCTCGCATCACCCGTTGATGTGTGAGGGGGTGGCTGTGAAAGGTTATATTATGGACAGCACGACAGGTGAGCTTACCTGCGTCTAACCAATCCGTATCATTTGTCAGCTTCTCTCCAGAGAGTGACGGCCTGACGAGCTTCAGCGACGTCGTGCACTCTCAGGATGGCTGCCCCGCGCTCAAGTGCAAGAGTATTTATGACAGTCGTGCCGTTGAGTGATTCCTCGGGGGTGATATCAAGCGTGCGGTAAATCATTGATTTCCGTGATAAGCCTACAAGTATAGGGCGGCGCAGCGCGTTGCCGATCACACGCAGATCGCGCAGAACTTCAAAGTTCTGTGCGATTGTTTTTGCAAACCCAAAACCGGGGTCTATAATAATGTCGGTTACTCCTTTCTGCTCAAGACGGTCGATTTTTTTTGAGAGACTGGCGATTATGTCAGCTGTTACACCGCCTGAGGAGGTGTAGTCGGTGAGCGATTGCATCTGCGCGGCTGTCCCGCGCATGTGCATGGCTATATAGGGAACGTTCAGTTCAACCACCGTGTCGAACATTTTGTCATCAAGGTCGCCGCCTGCTATATCATTTATGATTTCGGCACCGTGGTCAAGAACAGCCGCCCGCGCCACGTCGGAGCGGAATGTATCGACAGATACCGGCATATCGGGAGCTATTCTCTTTACCGTCTTTATTCCTAAAGCAATGCGACGTTTCTCTTCTTCAGCAGGAACATCGGATGCGCCGGGGCGCGATGAATAGCCGCCTATGTCGATTATATCGGCACCATCGGCAATAAGGCGTGAGGCTGTGCGTTCAAGGGTTTCCTCCTGCCAGCATCGTGAGGCACTGTAGAATGAATCGGGTGTCACGTTGAGTATGCCCATCACCAGCGGGGTCTCACATGTGAGCAATCTCCCTTTGATATTGATTGAGAACGGTGTCATTGTTATAGGTAGTCAAAAAAGGAAACCGATGAAGGAAAATCAGTCCTTCATCGGTTTCGGGTTATCACTTTTTAAGTGGTCTTCCGGTAAAGACCGTCAGGAAATTTTGGTGAACCTGATGATCTCTTGCGTAACGGTGTTGCTTGGAACATCACGTTTTCCACAACACCCCGGAAGCTTTGAGGAGGAATAGTCTGAAATTTACTTATTCTCTTCGATGGTTACGCAACGATCAAGAGCAACATACTTGATGCCGAGGTCGTTGAGGTTACCCTCGCCGCTCTTGGTTGTGAGCTTTGAAGCGGGAACACCATTGTTGATGAGAGCTTTCTCTACGCTCTTAGCACGGTTAACGCGGAGACGAGCGTTGATAGCGTCGGTACCAGTGTAGGTATCAGCCCAGCCGGTAAGAGTATAGCTCTTGCCCGAAGCCTTGATCTGCTCAGCTACAGCACCGAGGACCTTGCGGTCAACGCTGTTGAGAGTAGAGTTACCGATGGTGAAGTAGATAGTAGCAAGAGGAGCCTTTGAAGTTTCAACAACCTTCTCAACGGGACGGTTGAGGCAAGCCTTGAGCTGAGCCTCGAGGTCCTCGATGCGGGCGTTAGCAGCCTGCAGGCGAGCCTTGATGGGTTCGCAGTCCTCGAACTCGGGAACAACAGCTACGACGGGAGCATTCCAAGTGCTCTTGTTGAACTTGTAGGTAGCAGAAACGAGGATCTCGCCTGTTACGCTCTTGTTGTTGGAGAGCTCGGCAACGCTCTTGTCAGCACCAACTGCACGGAGGTCGAGACCGAGAGCGAAGTTGCGGCTGAGGTTGAAGTCAAGAAGAAGACCAGCGCGAGCTGTGAGGAACTGATGATGAGCGTTCACCCACTCGTTTTTAACCTTCATGGTGTTGAAGTAGCCACCGAGACCAGCATAGATGCTTGCGTTGAACACGCGGTCGGGGTTGTAGCCACACCACCAGTTGGTGAGGTTAAGCATAACGTCACCGGCAGCGCCGAGGTTGTTAAGCTTAAAGTCGTTCATGCCCTTGGCCTGGAACCAGTCGAAGCCGGCACGAACACCGATGATCGGCGAGAAGTATTTGCCGACATACAGACCTGCAGCGGGAGCGAAGCGGTCACCTACACCGGGACGAGCAATGCCCTTGGTCATGGAGTTGGCCACACCACCCTGAAGGGTGATAAACCAGTTGCTGCTGAAGTTGTTTACGAGATATCCCTGAGTGGCGTCCTCAACGTAGGTGATTTCCTTAACGTTGTTCTGTGCCACTGCGTTCTGGCCCAGCATGATAGCAGCGGCAAACGCAAGAATTGCACTCTTTTTCATAGGATTACGTGTTGTTTAATTTGTTTCGTTTTGTTTCTATTCCTCGAAATTCTACGCAAATGTAACGTTTCTTATTTAATTTTTGTTTACTGTCCCTAAAGAATTTTTATGAAAAAATGCATTTTTCTCATTCTGCATCTTTTCACAGGGCCCGGATTATGCCTGAGCGGAGAGATCCTTGTTTACGTTCTTGTGGCCGATGAGGGCATAGAAAAGGATGTAAGCAAGACCGATGAGGGGTACCCAGTAGCTTGTGAGGACACCAGCTGCGTCGGCTACACCGCCCTGTATGACGGGGAGGACACCACCACCGCAAACCATCACCATGAAGAAGCCGGAAGCAACTGCGGTGAACTTGCCGAGACCCTCAACAGCGAGGTTGAAGATACCACCCCACATAACCGAGGTGCAGAGGCCGCAGAGAACCAAGAAGAGGATGTTGATGGGAGCATCTACGCTGATACCGTTGAAATCGCTGTCGAATGCGGGGATAGCGATTGTGTTCGCGGGGTTGGAGAAGATGGCGAGGAGGAGGAAAATGATGCCTACTGCCGAAACGGTCGAGAGCATCGCCTTACTTGATACCTTGCCGCCGATGGCACCACCGACAAGACGGCCGATGAGCATGAGGAACCAGTACATGCCTACGAGTACACCTGCTGCTGCGGCGGGAATGTTTTCTTTAAGTCCGATTTTTGTGAGGCCTTCAGTCATGAGGAGGTTTGCCATGTTGGGGATACCTACCTCGACACCAACGTAGATGAAGATTGCTACTGCACCGAGAACGAAGTGACGGAACTTGAGCGCGCCTGAGAGTGTGGGCTCGGCCTGTTTTGCTGTTTCGTGCTTTGTGATTTCCTCATTCTTGATTGCGTCAAGGATGGGCTCGGGGATGTTGGTGAAGATGATGACTATTGTTGCGAGGACGAAGATACCACCGGCGATGTAGAGAGCGGGACGGGCATCAACGAGGCTCGAGTTTGCCACATCACCCATGAGATAGCCGACGAGGATGGGGCAGATAGTTGCAGCGAGAGAGTTGCAAGATCCACCGAGCTGGATGAGCTGGTTGCCCTTGTTGCCGCCACCGCCGAGGGTGTTGAGCATGGGGTTAACCACTGTGTTGAGCATACACATCGAGAAACCTGCAACGAAAGCACCGAGGAGATATACACTGAAGATGGCGCTGTCGGGGAGGAACGATGAGATAAACATGATGGCCACGCCGAGGATACCGACGAGGAGCGATGCTATTGCCGAGAACTTGTAGCCTTTGCGCTGGAGGAGCATACCGGCGGGAATGCCCATGAACAGGTAGGCAATGAAGTTAGCGAGGTTACCGAGCTGCGACTGCAGTGCGGAAAGCGAGAGTTGGTTTTTGAGGATCACGCCAAACGGGTTCTGGAAACCTGTCACGAACGAGATCATAGCGAACAGGAAGAACATCGCGATAATCGCGGGAGTCGTATTCGCCTTGGTGGCCTTTGTCGTCATAATTGTTGGAGTAATAATAAGTGTAGATGGGTATTTTGATTCTTTCGGTGGTGATGGTTCGGCAGGGGGTGGTAAATCCCTACTCCGACATTTTGTGCAAAGCTAAGACTTTTTTGGATTACTTTGAGAATAATAAGTTAAATTTTTTCATTTTTTTTGTTCAAAATCATTGTTTTCGGGTCGATGGAGGGATTTTGGCGGAGTTTTCGGGTTAAAAAAAGAAAAAAAACGGGCCGGTTGCGTAACCGGCCCGTCGGATATCGGGGTGTAGAGTTTTATCACATTTCGGGTTCGCCGTCGGTGAGGGTGAGTCCTTCGACGTCCTCGGCATCGACGAGGATTTCCTCGGGGATGATGTCGAGAATGTCCTCGACTTCTTTTGCGGGTTTGGTCTCCTGCGGCTCTTCGGTTGCGGGACGGTTGATGTCGTCGACGCTTCCGACCACGATACGCTCGTAGGAGCGCAGACCTGTTCCGGCGGGGATGAGGTGTCCGCAGATGACGTTCTCTTTCATGCCCTCGAGAGTATCGGTCTTGCCGTTGATGGCAGCTTCATTAAGAACCTTTGTGGTTTCCTGG
>CAMWSY010000007.1 GCA_947176995.1 uncultured Porphyromonadaceae bacterium
TAGCGTATGCCGTCCCATTCGGCGATATTGCCTATCACCGCATTGGGCTGCTGCCGGCGGAGAAGACCGAACATAGTTGGGAATATACCGTCCTCATCCACCACGCGCGATGGCAGATCGGGAACGCGTGTGCCCCATTCAGTGTAGCCGTGAAGCTCCGGCCCCGCACCCATATACATTGATGCCCAGTTTACTGCACTCGACGACGGAAGCACCGAGCGTTTCTTCAGAGTGTAGCACCCGTCTTTCATCATGTTCTTTACGTTGGGCATATCGGCTTTGTCAAAGCTGTATGCTCCCCAGCCGTCGAGTCCGATGAGGATAACGTGTTCTGCGATTGGTTCCGAGGCATTGATAGCCATGGGCGACAGTGCTGCAAGCAATGCTGTTGCTGCGGTTGCAAGGAGTTTCATGGAGTGTTGTGTTTATGTGGTTTATTTATATGATATCCAACGGACAATCTCACGGATACTCGGCTTTTTGCCATACATGAAGATACCCACACGGTAGATTTTGGCTGCACACCATATCGCGCCGAAGATGGAAATGTAAAGCAACACGGCTGAGATAGCGACCTCCCACACCGGTATGCCGAACGGTATGCGTGCCATCATCACCATCGGTGAGGTGAAAGGAATCATCGACAGCCACGACACAAATGCTGAGTTAGGCGCGCTTGCAACCGAAGTGGAGGCAAGCATGGCGATGATGATAGGCATGATTATCACAGTCTGTAGCTGCGAGGCATCCTGAATGTTGTCGACGGCTGAACCTACGGCAGCAAAGAGCGACGCATAGAGCAGGAAGCCACCTACGAGGAAAATTATGAGCCAGAAGAAAAGCTGGATGACGAAAGCCGGGTTGGTTATTGTCGCCATTGCGCTCACGAGCTCGACATCAGCGGTTTCGGTGAGTTGCGCCCCGGCTTGCATGGCCTGAATATCGGTCATCATATCAGGTGAAAGCAACGTAGGCAGCACGATTACCGACATGACGAACAGGCACACTGCCCATATCATTATCTGCGTTATTGCCACAAGTCCTATTCCCGCTATCTTGCCGGTTAGCAGTTGGGTAGGTTTGATCGACGAGACTATCACCTCGAGCACGCGGTTTGATTTCTCCTCGACTATGCTCTGCATCACCTGAATGCCATAGAGAAGCAGGAAGAAATAGAGAAGCATGCTCATGATTATGCCCATTATGGCGCTGAACTCGGTAGGCATCGAGTCATTGTCCTCGCGGTCAAGGCGCATGATGTTCAGCGACACATCACACTTCACGCTGTCCAGTATCTTCGGTAGATCGTTTATATTGTATTCCAGCAGGCGTTCGGTCTCGATCGCGTCATTGATCTGCGATGTTACTTCTTGCTCAAATTTAAGATTACTTGTAGAGTTAAGTATCAGGTCGATGCGTTCTACCGATCCTTTGGTGATAAGATCTGACGTGATTACAAGATAGCCGTCGATATTGTCGTCGGTTTCAGGTGTGCCAGAAGGCACTTCTGCCATTTCTACGAATTTTACGCTTTCACCCGACTGGAGTCTTGGGAAGATTTTGCCCGATGTGTCCACAACACCAAGTGTGATAGCTTCGGGAGTCGTGGCCTCCTGTATGAGCACTGGCGCGAGCATGAGTGCTATCATGAGCAGGGGCATTAGCAAAGTGGAGATTATGAAGGATTTTTTTGAAACCCTTTCCATGTATTCGCGCTGAACGACGATGAGAAATCTATGCATGTCTCGGAATGTGAGAGGTTGGTCAATATGAGTTTTTAGATGTTACGTCTGCGGGAAGCGACGGCAGATTGTGGCGGTTGACTGCGTCGATGAAGATTTCATCCATCGACGGCAGATCGCGGTTAAATGACTCGATATCGACAAGCCTGTTGGCGGTGTCGATGACCTGTGAGGTCAGAGTTTCGGGAAGCATCTTGAGCCGCAGACGCATCACGTCGGGATCGGCTGTCTCGAAGCGACGCATTGAATCCTTTTCCACAAGAGGCATGAGAGCTTCGGCAAGTGCATTGCCGTCACCTTTGAATGTCAGTGACAGGCGTCCTTTTCCAGCCTCGCTGCGTATGTCGGCCACGCGGCCGGTGAGTATGTTGTGTGAGCGGTCGATCAGCGTGATGTGATCGCACACCTTCTCCACACTCTCCATGTTGTGGGTTGAGAAAATCACCGTTGAACCGGCATCACGAAGCCGCAGTATCTCCTCTTTCAGCAGATTGGCATTGATCGGGTCAAATCCCGAGAAAGGTTCGTCGAATATAAGGAGTTTAGGCTGATGAAGCACGGTGACGATAAACTGCACTTTCTGTGCCATGCCTTTCGACAGTTCTTCCACCTTCTTGCCCCACCAGTCCATGATGCCGAAGCGGGTGAACCATTCGTGAAGCCGCCGTGTAGCTTCCGCTTTGCTCAGACCCTTCAGCCGGGCGAAAAACAGTGCCTGATCGCCCACCTTCATTTTCTTGTATAGACCGCGCTCCTCGGGCAGATACCCTATGTCGTTCACGTCCTCGGCATTGAGCGAGTGTCCGTTGAAAGTGACAGAACCTGAATCAGGAGCTGTGATGTGGTTGATTATTCGCAGCAGTGTCGTTTTACCTGCACCATTAGGTCCGAGCAGACCGTAGACACATCCCTCTGGAACGTTGAAAGATATGTCGGAAAGAGCCTGATGACCGCTGAAACTTTTTGAAACGTTGTTGATTTCGAGAATATTCATGTTTCTTTGTGGTAAGTTATGGCAGTTAGACGCAAAGGACACTGCAAAAGTTTCATTATTTTTTCACAATTTCCAGAATGTCTTTGAAAAAAGTACGATAACCGAGTAGATTTCCAGACGTCCTGTCAGCATGAGAAACGACAGAAGCCATTTACCCACGTCAGGCACAGCGATATATTCTCCCCCAAGACCGGTGTTGCCCGTGCATGAGACCGAGGTGTAGAACGAGTCGATGTACGGAAGCCCCATTATCGACAGCGCGATTGCTCCGATAACGATGATGCCGATATAGATGAGAATGAATGCGACAGTCTTGTTGATAATGTCGCCGGAGAGTACATTTCCTGAGACAGAGACTCCCTTGATTACGTTAGGATGGATGACGCGGTAGATTTCGTTGCGCACATATCGGTTGACTGTCAGTATGCGGTCAAGTTTCGCGCCTCCCGACGTTGACCCTGCGCATCCTCCCACCATCATCAGCAGCAGGATCATCATCATGCAGGCAGGACCCCATGCCAGATAGTTGCCTATTGTGTAGCCTGTTGAAGTGATGGTAGATACTACCTGAAACAAAGCGTTCATGGCAGCTTCTCCCCACCCCATCGTCCTCACGTTGAGCATTATCAGTACGCCGAAAATCAGGGTCATGATCCCGATAACCTTGCAGTACACCTGAAAGACCTCATTGGCGGTCAGTGATTTCACCGATCCGGTGAGTGCCTTGATCATAAGGGTGAAGTTTACTCCGCCGATAAACATGAAAATCAATATCACAACTGTGATGTAATCCGAGTGCCATGCCCCGATACTTTCAGCCCGTGTAGAGAAACCGCCGGTAGAGACGGTCGAAAGTGCATGGCATATACTCTCGAATATATCCATAGGCCCGAGCCACAGAAGGAATGTAAGCGAGACTGTAAGGATCAGATATATGCCCCACAGACGTTTGGCCGTGGAGCTTATTCGCGGAGTGAGTTTGTCGTGCGTTATCCCGGTGACTTCTGAGTTGTAAAGATGTACTCCTCCGGCAGAGTTGAGCATTGGTATTACCGCGAGAGTGAACAGTATGATTCCAAGTCCGCCTATCCATTGCAGCAGGCTGCGCCAGATGAGTATGCCGTGTGATAGAGTGGCGGGATCCGAGATTATGGAGACTCCGGTTGTGGTGAAGCCCGACATGGCTTCAAAAAAGCCGTCGCTGACCGACATGTGTGTCGACCCGAATATAAACGGGATCATACCGAATATCGAGAAAACAACCCACGTCAGCGAGGTCACGAGTATGCTTTCACGTTTGCGCAGCGACTTGTTGCGGGGATGTATGTATTGATTCAGCAGAAAACCGCTGAGAGCAGTGATTCCCGCCGCGACCAGAAACGGTATGGCATCCGTTTCATCGTAGACGAACGATGTGATACACGGCACAAGAAAAAACACCGACTCGATCATAAGAAGCCACCCCTCGACTTTGAGAAGCACGGGGAAGTTTATGAGGCCGGTTTTGCTCTTATGAAGGTGGGAGTGTCTCACGTGAATAGCCGTTCGATTTCATGGAGATAACCGCCGAGGCAGAACACCACTGCCTGATCGCCGGGTTGCACCACAGTATTGCCGCTCACGAGCATACCCTTGCCGTCGCGTATTATTCCGGCGAGTGTCATCTCACGGCTGAGTTTCAGGTTCTTGATCGGAGCTGATGTTATTTTGGAGCCGGGACGTGTCTCTATCTGGGCTACTTCTGCATCGGTGAATGCAAGACAGCGGCTTGTAGATCCGTCGGCATCAAGCAGAAGCTGGAAGATCTTGGCCGAAGCAAGAAGTTTCTTATTGATGACAGTACCGATGTTAAGTGCCTCGGCTTCACCGACAAACTGGATGTTCTCTACCTCGGCGACCGATTTGTTCACACCGAACTCCTTGGCTGTGAGACACGCGAGTATGTTTGCTTCCGAGCTGTCGCTCAAAGCCACAAATGCATCGGTGTGAGCGATATCGGCTTCAGTTAGCACGTCGTTGTCTCGTGCGTCGCCATGTATGATTTCTACTCCATCGGGCAGAGTCTCTGCAAGATAGTGGCAGCGTGCCTGATCGTTGTCGATGATTTTGAATTTATATTCATTACCCGCCAAGGCGATAAGCCTGATAGCGATGCGCGAGCCTCCCATTATCGTCACGCGCTTCACTTTGTAGTATTCCTTACCGCACAGACGGCGTATGTCGTCGATATGTTCCCGGGTAGAAGTGAAGTAGACAATATCGTTTTCAAGGATTATATCGTCACCGCGCGGAATGATTGATTCGTGTCGCCGCCTGATGGCCGAGACGTGGAAGTTGTGGTTAACACGTGTCAGGTTTCTGAGCTCTTGACCGATAATGCTTGCACCCGAGTGAACCTTGACGCCGACAAGTATGATTTCTCCGCCATGCAGTTCAAACCAGTGTCGTGCCCATGAGTGCCTGAGAGCAGTCAGAATTTCCTCAGCGGCAAGATATTCCGGATAGATAGTGTGGTCTACACCGATTGTACGGAAAAACTCGGCTGGTCTCTCCGTCATCATTTCGTAATTGTCAATGCGCGCTACGGTTGACTTGGCGCCGAGCCAGTTAGCCATTGCGCAAGCAGTGATGTTGGTCGCTTCAAATGGGGTGACGGCGATAAAAAGATCTGCTTTTCCTGCCGAAGCCTCCTGAAGAGTCTTTAGCGAAGCTGGGCCGCCCACAAGTGTCATGAGGTTGTAGTTGGAGTCAAGCACACCGAGCTTGCTTCGGTCGGAATCGACCAAAACGATCTCTTGATTCTCAAGCGATAGCAGCTTGGCAAGATGTGTGCCGACGTCACCGGCTCCGGCTATGACTATTCTCATGCTTTTGCGGCTTTGATTATGGCTTCCGAAATTGATTCAGCATCAATTCCGCATATCTTCTGTAGCTGTGGCACTGTGCCGTGCTGAACGAAGTTCTCTGCCGGAAGTCCGAGGCGTGTCACAGGGATAGAGATGTTATTTTCAGTGAGCCACTCGGCTACGGCTGAACCGAGGCCGCCGTTGACCGACGCATCCTCGACCGTTACAATCGGGCATCCTTTGGCTGCGATCTCACGCATCATTTCTTCATCAAGAGGCTTTAGCCACACAGCGTCGTAGTGTGTGGCGTTCACATTGGCCTTTTCCGCCGCAATGTCGATTCCGCGTCTTACCTGTCCGGCTATTGTGCCGAGCGAAATCACGGTGACCTGATCCCCGTCGCGGAGCTTCTCGGCCTTTCCGACTTCCATGCGCTCCATCTCGTTGTGCCATTCTGCGATTTCTCCGCAGCCGCGGGGATAGCGTATGGCCACAGGCCCCTCTGTCGCATCGGGGAGCTGTGCGGTGTAAAGCATATTGCGCAATGCGTGTTCGTCACGCGGCGCGGCAATCGTCATTCCCGGCACTGAGCGCATATAGGCGAGGTCAAACGCGCCGTGGTGTGTCACGCCATCGTCGCCGACAAGACCGGCGCGGTCGATGCAGAACACAACTTTTAGCTTCTGTATCGCCACATCATGGATAATCTGGTCGTAAGCTCTCTGGAGGAAAGAGGAATAGATAGCCACAAAAGGTATCTGCCCCTCTTTGGCAAGTCCGCCCGCAAATGTCACGGCGTGCCCTTCTGATATTCCAACGTCAAACACACGTTCCGGCATGGCCTTCTGCATGATCGACATAGAGGTTCCCGACGGCATGGCGGCGGTTATGCCTATGATTTTATCGTTGTTCTTTGCGAGTTCAAGCAGCGTTTCTCCGAAAACGTCCTGAAACTTGGGGGTGGCATCGGCTTTCTGCGATGCGAGACGCACACCCGACACAGGATCAAACTTGCCCGGTGCGTGCCACGACGACGGGTCTTTCTCGGCGGCCGGCATACCCTTTCCCTTTATTGTGCGCAGATGTATGATGCGCGGCCCTTGGAGATCGCGTATGTCGCGGAAAGCGTCGATGAGCATGTCAAGGTCATGGCCGTCCAGAGGACCGAAGTAGCGTATGTTGAGTCCCTCAAAGATATTCTGGCGTTTGCCTATGATTGACTTTATGCTGTTGTTGAAGCGAAGGATGAAATCCTTGCGGCGGTCGTTGAGCAGACCGATCTTCTTCATCCAGCCAAAAGTCTTGTAACGTAGTGTGTTGTAGAACTTCGAGGTGTGAATCTTCCCAAGATACCTGTGTAGTGAACCGACATTGGTGTCTATCGACATGTTGTTGTCGTTCAGGATGATGATCAGGTTGTTGGGGGTATTTGCGGCATTGTTGAGTCCCTCAAAGGCAAGACCTCCTGAGATCGAGGCATCCCCGATGACAGCTATGACTTTGCGGTCGGGGTTCTCTTTTTTGAGCCGGGTGGCCACAGCCATGCCGAGGGCGGCCGATATCGAGTTAGAAGCGTGTCCTGCCATAAAAGTGTCATATTCACTTTCGGCAGGGGTGGGGAAACCGCTTATGCCGTTCAACTTGCGGTTGGTATGGAACTTATCGCGGCGTCCGGTTATCAGTTTGTGGCCGTAGGCCTGATGACCCACGTCCCACACTATGCGGTCATAGGGAGTGTCAAACACATAGTGCAGACCCACAGTAAGCTCCACTGCACCCATGCTTGAAGCGAAATGACCGGGATTTTCAGCGAGAGTCTCGATCAGGAATCCTCTTATTTCTCCGCAAAGATCTTTAAGCTGTTGCCGTGAAAGCTGCTTCAGATCGGCGGGAGTGTCTATTGTCGACAGCAGAGGATATCTGTCTTTATTTATTGTTTGCTGATCCATCGCGGCGGTATTTCTTGTAAAGAGGTACAAACACAACTATGCCTGAGGCTGCGATTACAAATAGCGTATAGAGAGTTATGCGTTCCGACGACATGATCAGCAACGTGCATATCGCTATCCAGAGAGCGGCGATGAAGCAAAATCTGATAATTTGCGGAGTCGTCATAGCTGTGGGGCAGTTGATGGGAGTTGTTGTGTTCAGTTCAGCCGGCCACGCCGGTCGGACTCATTATGCAAAAGTAGCAATATTTTTGATAAGAAAAAAGTGCCGCGACATCACTCGTTCTGCCGTGATCGGGTGACACTGTTTCGGCAGAGGAGCTGATTTCGTCGAAAGCAAAGCGGGGGTTGGTCGAATTTTCCTTTAATAACGCACGGAGGTGATTTTTCTTTGTAGCGTAAATGAAAACAAACCCAATCCGAGTCATGAAACGTACCGCTATATCAATCGCCACCATCCTTCTGGCAATGTCCTCTCAGGCAGCAATCGTCAAGGGGCGTCTCTTTAATCCCACGTTAAACGAGGGTGAGCCTTTTGTCACGGTTAGAGTGTTCAACGCAAAGAGCAATAAACCGGCGGCAACTCTGGTGACCGATGTTGACGGTAACTTTATCTATGAGACAAAAAAAGGAGGGGAGTATCGTCTTGAATTTTCGGCACTCGCCAAGGAGACTGTATCGCGTGACTTAACTGTCGGCCACGACGAAACAGTGGACTTGGGCGATATCGAGATGAAAGAAGACGCGCAGACTCTCAACGAGGTTGTTGTGGTTGCGCAGCGCCCGTTGGTGCAGATGAGTGCCGACGAGATGACCTACAACGTCTCAGCCGACACTGATGCCCGCACGTTCACATTGCTCGATATGTTGCGCAAAGTGCCCATGGTGACTGTCGACGGTGAAGATAATATCACTGTGAACGGTTCGTCAAATTTTCAGGTTTATGTCGACGGAAAGCCCAGTCTGCTCTTTTCGGGTAATCCGAGCCAGATCTTCAAATCAATGCCGGCATCTGCGGTTCAGAAGATTGAAGTGATCACAAATCCCGGCGCACGCTATGATGCCGAAGGGGTCGGTGGTGTGCTCAATCTTGTGATGAACAAGGATGTTGCAGGTGATGTCGCTGACACAAAGGCCTATAATGTCTCACTCAGTGCCCGTGGGAGCAACCGCGGCTACGGCGGTGATGTATATGCCAGCGGCCAGATCGGTCGTTTATCCTCAAGTCTGAATTTCATTCACAACGATATGCGGCCCGGCTCAACAGAAATAACCACAACACGCGTCGAGGATAATCTTACTACAACTTCTGTCTCGACTTCAAAGCCACGCATACCCTTCACGATGGGTAATCTTAGCATGGAGTACGCCATTGATTCACTCACGACACTTGGAGCGTCGTTTGCGCTGAATCGCTTTTCCAGTGACGCGCATGGCACAGCCAATACCTCGATGAATCAGGCCGGCACAGATATCTATGCCTACTTAAACAATAGTGCGGTGAAAATGAACCGTCAGGGGCTTAATGGTAGCGTTAACCTTAGCCGTAGTTTCGGCACTGACCGTCGCAATCAGCTTCAGGTGACATATCAGATTGCTCATGAGACTAACAATAATCTCACTGCAAACGATTTCACTGTCACCATTCCATCTGATGCCGTTATGCCTGCACGCACGAGCGATAGCCACGAAAAAACGACCGAGCAGATTGTGCTTGCCGACTTCACATCCAAACTCAACGAACACAGCACTCTCTCGGTCGGGGCAAAGGGTACTTTCCGCGCTGCAACCGCCGATAACTCTTATCTGGTCAATAATATATTTGATTCAGAAGGCAGCCTCAATTATCAGAACGACAACCGCATCGCAGCCGCTTATGGTGAATACTCATTCCGTAATCAGGCATTCAATATAAAAGCAGGACTGCGTTACGAGCACACGTGGCAGTCAATTAGTTATAAGATTGGTGGAGTCAGTGACTACAGTGACCATTACGGCAATCTTGTTCCCTCGGCAAGCATCGGTTACAAACTTGGTCAGAGTTCCAATCTCGGTCTGAATTACAATATGCGCATCTCACGCCCCGGTATCTCCTACCTGAATCCTTATGTCAATCAGGCAGATCCCACTGTTATCACCTACGGTAACCCCGATCTTGATGTGGAGAGCACCCACAATGTGAGTCTGGTTTATAACTTGTTCACTCCAAAGTTCTCCTTCAATGCAACACTGAGCAATGCCTATACCGGCAACGGCATCGAGCAGTACAGCTTTATGGCTGACGGAGTAATGAATACCACTTACGGCAATATCGTCAGGCGCAACACCACTTCGCTCAATGTTTATCTCAACTGGCTTGTGGGCGCAAGAACACGCATCTTCCTCAACGGAGGGGCGAGCTACCTTGACATACGTTCACGACAGCTCGATGCCCGCAACAGCGGTCTGCAAGGCAATATGATGCTTGGAGTTCAGCAGCAGCTTCCCTATGGTATCCGCGCTAACGCATTCCTGATTGCTTCAACAAAGAGTCGCACTCTGCAAGGGTGGAATACAGGCTTCCGCATAATCTCGCTTAACTTCTCAAAATCATTTCTTGATGACCGTCTGGGGGTGAGCCTTGGGGTCAATGCCGGTCTCACAAAGGGTGGACGCATAGAGATGGATACTTATGTCAATACACCCACATTCTCTAACCATACTGCAATCCGTGTACCCATTGCATCGGTGAATCTGGGAATAACCTACCGTTTCGGAAGTCGGGCTAAGGCTAAGGAAGTGAGAAGTAAATTCATCGAAAATGACTACATAGGCACTCGCTCGCAGATGGAAGAGATTGAATCGACCACCGGTGTTCAGTGAAGTTCCAATGTAAATAAAGCTCTGCTTAAATACTTGTTAAATGATAGTAGGGACGCACGGCGTGTGCGTCCTGCTTATTATCAAATATTTATGAAGCTGAAACCGGGACGCCGTCGTTTTTTATCTGTTTTTTATTAGATTTGCGGAAGTTATGAATAAACAAAGCAATACATATACTCTGCTCATGCAGATAGCGGTTGTGGTAGGAATCATGTTGGTCCCCCCTCTCATGATCTACTCGTTCACCCACGATTTCAGGACAGCCGTGTTGTCATTTAGAGATTTGATCCTCCCTCTGAGCATCAGTTTCCTTTTCTTTGTGGCTAACTATTGGTGGCTTGTCCCTGAGTTTTATTATAAAGGGCAAAAAGGTAAATACTTTCTTATAAATTTCTTGATGTTTGTTGTAGTGCTGTTGGCTGTCAGTGTTAGATTGGTCAACGGATTTCCGCCACAGGAACAACAAAACATGCTGTATATTGCTGCGGTTATTGCTGGCTTTTTTGCAATACTTTTTCTTGCAGGAGCGGCCGCTCTTGCTATGGCTTTGCGCAACGCGGCGCGTGCAAGAGCTCTGAAGGAACAGATGGAGGAGGAAAAACGCCG
The DNA here is from genome assembly GCA_947176995.1 of uncultured Porphyromonadaceae bacterium. Lineage (GTDB taxonomy): Bacteria > Bacteroidota > Bacteroidia > Bacteroidales > Muribaculaceae > JAFLTL01. The sequence goes on from CAMWSY010000007.1 coordinate 11,000, forward strand.
TCACACCGAGGCGGAACTTGTCTGGCTCAAGAATCAGCTTAACCCGCACTTCCTGTTCAATACACTCAATAACATCAGTTCTCTGGTGGTTTTTGATGCCGAGCGCGCTCAGGAAAGCATAAGCCGCCTGAGCGATCTGTTGCGCTATGCCATGTATGAGTCTGCCAAGCCAACGGTGTCGCTTCTCATGGAGGTCGATTTTATGAAAGACTACATATCGCTTATGAGTCTGCGCTGCAATGACCGCACCACTGTCAGCACACATTTTGAAGTCGCTTCTCCTTCCATTCAGATAGCTCCTCTGCTTTTGGTCAGTCTAATAGAAAACGCCTTCAAGCATGGTGTAAGTGCCAGCCGCCACTCGGAAATATCCATATCCCTTATTGAGGATGGAGGTGTTCTCACGTTTATGTGCACTAACACTGATCATGCAAAAGGGGCCGATGACAATAGCGGGAGCGGTATCGGTCTGGTAAATATGCGTCGACGTCTTGAATTGCTGTATAATGACCGCTATGAATGGGTGCAGACCTCTGATGACAATAGATTTAACATCACTATAAAGATAAGATTATGAGGAAGATTACCTGTGCGATAGTCGACGACGAGCCCCTTGCTGTTCGTCTGCTTGAGAGTTTTGTGTCGCGGGTCGACTTCCTTGAGTTAAAGGGCTCTTTTACTGACTCAATCGAGGCTGTCGCTGCTATTCGTAAAGAACCGGTTGATTTGCTTTTCCTTGATATCCAGATGCCTGACATGGATGGTATGGGACTTGCACGTATGCTTCCGTCGGAGACAAAGGTGGTTTTTACTACAGCTTTTAAGGAATATGCTTTTGATAGTTATGATGTTGCAGCTATTGACTTTCTTTTGAAACCAATCCGCTACGATAAGTTTCTTCGCGCTTGCGAGAAAGCGTCCGAGTGGTTCAACGGGCGGGATAATGTGTCGGCTTCAGCTAATGTAGAGCCTGAGCCGGAGTGTAAGGAAATATATCTTCGTGCCGATGGCGAACTCCGTAAAACAGAGGTGGATAAGATTCTCTATGTGGAGGGCATGAAAGATTATGTCCGTTTCTTTTTAGAAGGTTCTCAGCCGGTTACAACGCATCTCACGATGAAAAATGTAGAGGAACTTTTGCCCCGCTCACGCTTTATGCGAGTGAGCCGCAGCCACATAGTTGCACTCCCGCATATCCGCACTATCGACCGCAACCTGTGTCTCTATATCGGCAATACAGTAATCCGTGTCACCGACCTTTACCGACCAGCTTTTGAAAAATACCTAAATAGCCGTATGGCCAGATAGCGTGTGTGCGGGGAATGGCACTGTCTATAAACAAAAGATGGTCTCTGTCGCAGAGGCCATCTTGAAACCTAAAACCTAAATTCTGACTCTTTTTGCCGGAGAGAACCATGCTCTCCGGTTGTGATGTTCATTCGTTCATGTTGCAAAGTTATATCCGTTTCTCAGCGTCTGCAATACCGAAAAATAGTGAATTTTATGAGATTGTATCCCTGTGCTGTTAATCACTTTTGAGTATCGGATGAATAATAGTCGCTGTCGCATTGGCTCTGATCCGTCATTTATTGCTACATTTGCACGTTGACGGCACTTTTGCATCGATGCCGGAAATTGGAGAAATTAGATAATATCTTTTCATAACAAGCTACAGGACAGTAGTTCTAAAGTTAATCATAAAGTATGCTACGTAAATTACGTATTGTGGTGAAGGTCGGTAGTAACGTGCTTACTCGAAACGACGGCAAGCCAAATGTGACGAATATGTCGTCGCTTGTCGATCAGATTGCCTGCCTTAGAAATTCTGGCCATGAGGTGATTCTTGTGTCTAGCGGAGCGGTGGCTTGTGGCCGTGGTGCTCTTACCACAACGCGCACTCTTGATGCAGTTGCGCAGCGTCAGCTTTTTTCGTCAATAGGGCAGATAAGGCTTATAAATCTATATAACTCTCTTTTTGCAGAATACGGTTATGTCGTGGGGCAGGTTCTGACACAGAAGGAAAATTTCTCCTCGCGCACATCTTATCTCAATCAGAGGTCGTGTATGCAGACCATGCTTGAGAATGGGGTTATACCCATTGTCAATGAAAATGATACTGCAAGTCTCACGGAGCTAATGTTTACCGACAACGATGAACTGTCGGGGCTGATTGCTGCAATGATGGATGCCGATTTATTGGTGATACTTTCAAATGTCGACGGGATATACGACGGTAATCCCAATGATCCGTCATCACGGCTTATTGAGAAGGTGATGCCGGGTGAGGATGTAAGTGCAAGTGTCGTGGCATCGAAAAGCGGTTTCGGTCGTGGAGGCATGGGGACGAAGTGCGGCATAGCACGCAAGTTGTCGGAAGAAGGTGTGAAGGTCATCATCGCCCGTGGCAATCGGCCGGGAGTGCTTGTGGACTTGATAGAGACGCCCGAAACAACGCCGCATACTGAATTTGTGCCCCGCACTGAGTCGCTAAGTAATATCAAGCGCTGGATAGCTCATAGCGGAAGCTTTGCCAAGGGAGTGATAAAAGTTGATGAAAATGCAGCGACGGCACTTCGCAGTGACAGGGCGGTGAGTCTGTTGCCGGTCGGTGTCGTCGGTATCGATGGCGAGTGGGAGGAGGGGGACATTGTGACCCTTACAACCGCCTCCGGGTGTGTGATCGGTGTGGGACGCGCATCGCTCGGGAGTTCCGATGTGGCTGCTATGATCGGGCGCAGAGGTGAGCGCCCGGTAATTCACTATGATTATCTTTTTATAGAGTAACAGGTCAGTGGATATGGAAAATAATATGAATGAAATATTCGGCAAGGTTAAATCTGCTTCAAGATCGCTTAATTCAATATCTGATGATGAAAACCGTGGAGTGCTTCTGAAGCTCGCTGATGCGGTTGACGCTTCTCATGAGATGTTACTTGAGGCAAACGGGAAGGATGTCAGCCGCATGGATGCGAATAATCCTCTCTACGACCGTTTGTTGCTTACTCATGAGCGTCTTGATGCTATTGCCTCTGATATAAGGAATGTGGCTTCGTTGCCTTCGCCTGTTGGTGAGGTTATTGAGGAGCGTATTCTGCCTAATGGTTTGGATATTCGTCGGGTGAGAGTTCCGTTTGGTGTCATAGGGGTGATCTATGAAGCTCGCCCGAATGTGACATTCGATGTGTTTTCGTTGTGCTTCAGGAGTCGTAATGCCTGTGTGCTCAAAGGTGGGGCCGATGCGTCATATTCCAACGAGGCGATTGTGTCGCTGATACATGGTGTGCTGGATGGCTGTGGCGTTGATCGTGATATAGTCTCGCTGCTCCCGTCGACTCACGATGCAACGGCTGCTTTGCTGAATGCGGTTGGATATGTCGACGTGTGCATACCGCGTGGTGGCCGCAGATTGATTGACTTTGTGCGTGATAATGCCCGCATACCCGTTATTGAGACTGGCGCAGGTGTTGTCAGTACCTATTTCGATATTGCTGCTGACTTGGATATGGGGATTGATATTGTCACTAATGCCAAGACCCGCCGCGTGAGTGTCTGCAATGCCCTTGACACGCTCCTTGTGCATCGTGGGCGTCTTGGCGATCTCCCGCGGCTATGTAGCCGGCTGGCTGAACGTGGTGTGGAGATTCACGCCGATGATGAGGCTTTTGCCGCTCTTGAAGGGTACTATCCGGCACAGTTGCTTCTGCACGCCGATGCGTCGACCTACATGACCGAATGGATGGATTATAAGATGGGCGTCCGCACTGTCGGCTCTGTCAAGGAGGCTGTCGCTCACATAACTCGTTATGGATCGGGACACAGTGAATCTATCGTGACTTCTGATGCTAAAACGGCTGAGTATTTTCAGCGTGAAGTGGATGCGGCGTGTGTCTATGTCAACGCGTCGACCGCATTTACCGACGGCGCACAATTCGGGTTGGGAGCCGAAATAGGGATAAGCACACAGAAACTTGGGCCGAGAGGACCGATGGGGTTGCGCGAGATATGCACTTACCGTTACCTTATAAATGGCAGCGGCCAGATAAGGTCTTGACAAAATGTGATTAAGCTTATCTCTTGTGTGGCTGACGGTGCAGAGGACTGTTTCGGGCAAATAGCTCCTTGATCAGGTCGGGGCGATGGAGTCTCCGCAGTGCTTTCTCGATGTCGGCACGATAGTTACGGTCATACCAGAAGAAATATCGCCGTTGGGCAAGTTTCTCTTCAGGCGTATGTGCCGTGAATATGCGTTCACCTGTGTAGGGATGCACTCCCGAGTAATAAATCTCGGTCGCGAGCGTCATGGGAGTGGGAGTGAAGTCCTGCACCTGCTCGAGATGGAAATCAAGCTGCTTGGTTTTCACTGCAAGCTGTGCCATGTCGGTTTCGGTGCATCCGGGGTGACTGGATATAAAATAGGGGATTATCTGCTGGCGCAGACCGCATCGGCGGTTCACGTCCTCAAATATGTCGCGGAAGCGGTAGAACTGCTCGAACGAAGGCTTGCGCATTATGTTGAGCACATGGTCTTCGGTGTGCTCAGGTGCGACTTTAAGGCGTCCTGAAACGTGATGCTCGATAAGTTCGGAATTGTAGCGCCGGTTGGTGGCGTCTATATCATTATTGCCGGTGCGGTGCATCGAGAGGTCGTAGCGTACACCTGAGCCCACAAACGATTTCTTTACGCCGGGTAGCGCGTCGACGGCATGATAGATGTCGAGCAGCGGCCCATGATCGGTGTTGAGGTTGGGGCATGGAGCAGGATGCAGACATGATGGTCTCAGGCATTTGGCGCATATCGAGCGGTCACGTCCCCCCATGGCATACATATTTGCCGATGGGCCTCCGAGGTCCGATATGTATCCTTTGAAATCAGGCATTTGTGTGACCGTCTTTACCTCTTTCAGAATAGAGTCCTTGCTTCGTGAGGCGATGAATTTTCCTTGGTGGGCTGAGATGGTGCAGAATGCGCATCCGCCGAAACAGCCGCGGTGCAGGTTGACCGAGTGGCGTATCATCTCGTAGGCGGGTATAGTTTTGCCGTTGTATCGCGGGTGAGGCATTCGTGTGTAAGGGAGATCAAACGATGCGTCGATCTCTCCCCGTGTCATGGCGGGAAGCATCGGATTGACCAGTACGGCTTTGCCGGCTTTGCGATAGGCTTGCCACAGACGTGTGTCGGGGTGCAGCCGGTTGCTTTGCTGCTCGATATGCTTGAAATTGGCAGATTGTAGCCGTGGATCGCGCAGCGCATCTTCCCACGAGTTCAGGATGATATCATTTGCTTTGTCGGGATTAGCGGGAAGTATGTCGATCGGCAGTAATACCGCAGTCTGCGGTACATCGGTCATATCCTTCACGTTTTCTTCGCTTTCCAGCCTTCTTGCGATTTCAACAATAGGTTTCTCTCCCATTCCGTAGATGAGCAGATCGGCCGGTGCATCAAGCAATATAGATGGGCGCAGTCGATCCTGCCAGTAGTCGTAATGCGACAGACGGCGCAACGATGGTTCAATGCCGCCCGTGATTATTGGAGTGTCAGGAAAAAGATCACGCAGAATTTTGGTGTAGACAATCGTCGGATAGTCGGGACGCATACCGTGACGTCCCCCCGGGGTGTATGCGTCGTCTGACCGAAGGCGGCGCGCGGCGGTGTAGTGGTTGACCATCGAGTCCATCGCTCCGGCACTAACACCAAAAAAGAGGCGTGGCGCACCGAATTTACGGAAATCGCGGAGATCATCGCGCCAGTTGGGTTGCGGCACTATCGCCACTTTATATCCCGCGGCTTCAAGTGTGCGCCCGATCACAGCCGCTCCAAACGAGGGGTGATCCACGTATGCATCACCTGAAAACAATACCACGTCGACCGAGTCCCAGCCGCGTGCTTTCATCTCTTTTACCGAAGTGGGAAGCCACAGTCCCGTGTCCTTGCGTATATCCATTCAGAGTGTCTGATGTAACGACATTGTGCAGCGTGAGCAATCAAATTTCAGGGAATATCTTATACCGCGCCCGGTGTCGAGAGTAAGCGGCTCGGGAAGCTCCCGCCCACGAGGGATGCGCAGACACATACCGAGTTCTCTCCTTATGCAGTAACGGCACTCCATGACCTGCACGGAGTTCTTCGGGCGTTCGACTTCGACAGCACGGGCTATCTCTGTCGCTCCATGCTCATGATAGAAATTCTCAGCCAATCGGTTAGCTACATTAAGGCGGTAAGATATCTTGCTGCCGTCGGGAAACGTTGCATCAGGCTTTGCCGGACGACGGCGTTCGGTCGGACGGCGTGAACGCCATGATGTGTCGAGTGCTTTGATCGCTTGACGTCTTAGTGAGGTGAGTGTTGAAGCCGGGATAAAAAGTCCGGGATCAATTGTATCATCAAGGCTCTCAAGGCGATATGGCGTGTCGCCGAGCTTGTCAAGCACACGTGTGCGTTGCTCATCTTGCTGACTGCGTGCAGGTTGCAGCGGTTGATCAAGTGCGATTGACGATGAGGCAGAGCATCCGCGATCATCGGTGAGATCAAGCGCTATCGTTTGTGTGTCAGGAACTCGCAGGGTCATTGACAGACCGATGGTCCGACGTGCGGTGTCGCGCGCAAGGGTGTCGTTCCATGCTTTGTCGCTGTTGCGGTATATCGTCATTCCGGTTTTCAGCCCTGCCGGCATTGTAGCCGGATAGATGCGGTTGCCGTCGGCACGGTTTATGCGAAATCCGTCGTAAGTCCCGTCGGAGCGAAAATATCCCAGTCCGTCACCGTTGGCCGTGACAACATTCCTGTCTGTTTTAATCACAATGTGATTATTTCCTATGCGCGACACTGTGCCTATGCGTGAACCGGTCATTTTGGGAGTGTCGATGCACGCCATTTTTGTAGGTTGTGCCGCTGGAAAAAGATAGGTTGTGAAACCGCGGTTGAAACTGCGGTTTACATCCGGAACAAAAGAAACTTCACTCTGCCCGTAGCTGCTGCGTGTGTAGCGTCCGCCTGATGATGTGACTATGTCATCAAGCGCTTGACTGTAGGCTGCCACGGTATTTTTCACGTATGCCTCATCTTTCAGGCGTCCTTCGATCTTGAAGGATGAAACTCCGGCATCGGCCATCTCACCGAGCAGTGTGATGCGGTTGAGGTCACGCAGTGACAGCAGGTGTTTCTGCTTGACAACTCTGTTGCCGTTTCCGTCTATAAGGTCGTAGGGGAGACGGCACATCTGCGGACATTCACCACGGTTGGCACTTCGCCCGGTAGCCATGAATCCTGCACGGCAGTCTCCGCTGTAACTCACACACAAAGCTCCGTGGCAGAATGCTTCCAATGGCACGTCAACCGCTTCGCTGAAAGCCCTTATTTCATCTGGCGACAGTTCGCGTGGAAGCACTATCTGGCTGAAACCCACGTCCTGAAGAAAACGTGCACGCTCAGGTGTGCGTGTGTCGCATTGTGTGCTTGCATGGAGTGCAATCGGCGGTATATCAAGGCGTAGCAACGCCATGTCCTGCACGATCAGTGCATCAGTCCCTGCATTATATAGCTCAGTTACAAGTTTCTCTACATCACGCAACTCTGCGTCGTAGACGATGGTGTTGACCGTTGCGTAGAGCTTAGCTCCATACTGGTGAGCGAAATCGGCTACACGCCGGAAATCGTCTATCGGGTTTGAGGCAGCCGCACGTGCGCCGTGGCTCGACGGGCCCATATACACCGCATCGGCTCCGTGGAGTATCGCCTGAATTGCAGTGGAAGCATTGCGGGCAGGAGCAAGCAGTTGAAGCTGACGTGGGAAGGCTGGTTTCACCGGGCAGGGAGTTTATAGAGCGTGTCGGGTGACACGAAGTTATTTATCCAGTTGGTAAATAGTAGCTGTGCATGCGATCGCCATCTCACGACAACTTCACCTTTGCCGGGGTCGTCATTCCGGTAATAGTTGGCGGGTACTTCCGGGTTTATACCCACTGAACAATCCCGGCGATATTCATAGTCGAGAGTCATGGGGGAGTACTCGGAGTGTCCCGTGACAAATACTTCCCGACCGTCACGGGCTGTGACGATGTGGATGCCTGCCTCGTCACTGTCGGTAAGAACAGTGAGACGCCCGTCGTTGCCGACGGCTTCTGTGTCAGGCTCACTGTAGCGGCTGTGAGGCACAAGAAACTCATCATCAAAACCACGGAGAAGCGGGTGGCCATGCTCCAGTATGCGATGCCTGAATACGCCTGAGATTTTTCTCGGAAGCATGACTTTGCCTATCCCGTAATGGTGATATAATCCGGCAAGAGCTCCCCAGCAGATGTAGAGCGTGGATGTGACGTGAGTGCGCGTCCAGTCCATGATTTCCTGTAGTTCCGGCCAGTAGAAGACCTCTTCAAAGGCTTTCTTCTCAACAGGTGCTCCCGTTATTATAAATCCGTCGTAATATCGGTCGGACACCTCATCCCATCGCATGTAAAACCTGTCGAGATGCTGATGCGGGGTGTTGCGTCCGCGATAGGTCGATGTTTCAATAAAGTCAACCTTAATCTGTTGAGGTGCGGCTGAAATAAGACGCAGAAGATCAACTTCGGTCATCTCTTTCAGCGGCATAAGATTAAGGATGCCTATATGCAGAGTGCGCCCTGCGGCGTCAGTACCGTCGCAGGGTAGCAGGCAGATATTCTCGTCACGCAGGGTGGCTATGGCCGGAAGTTCGGGATTTACAATGACTGGCACTTGCTTTCTTGGAATCGTTTACTCGTAATCTTCCGGTTCGATATCCTCGTCCCAGATGTAATCGTCGTCAAGAGGTAATTCTTCCTCCTCCTCGGGCTCCGGTTCAGGATTCTCAAATATGAACTCATCCTCTTCGGCTACACGGTGGCGCACGTCGAGCGGGCGGTGAGTGATTGGAGTCTCGTCACTGACGATGCGGTTGCGGTCATCGGTAATGGCACGCCACAGCACGTCTTTAAGATTTGTCAGTCCCTGCCCTGTTACCGAGGAGATAAACACATGCGGAAGTCCCTCGGGCAGCGTCGAGGCGATTTCTGCAATGAGTTCTTCATCGAGCATGTCGCTCTTTGATATTGCGAGCACACGCTCCTTCTCCATAAGTTGGGGATTGAATTTCTCAAGCTCACGGAGCAAAATGTTGTATTCCTCGACAATATCTTTTGCATCGGCTGGTACAAGGAACAGCAGAACGGCGTTTCGCTCGATATGGCGCAGGAAACGCAGTCCGAGTCCTTTGCCCTCACTTGCGCCCTCGATGATGCCGGGAATATCGGCCATCACAAACGAGCGGTTGTCACGGTAGGATACAATACCGAGCTGCGGCTCCATTGTCGTGAACGGATAATCGGCGATTTTTGGGCGCGCAGCAGAGATAGCTGAGAGAAGTGTGGATTTACCGGCATTGGGGAATCCTACAAGACCAACATCGGCAAGCAGCTTCAACTCGAGCACGACGCTCTTTTCAATGGCCGGCTCACCGGGTTGTGCATAGCGTGGAGTGCGGTTGGTCGATGATTTGAAATGCCAGTTACCCAGACCGCCGCGTCCACCTTTGAGGAGTTTGATTTCCTGTCCGTCATCGGTTACCTCAGTGAGATATTCACCGGTTTCGGCATCAAACACAACAGTTCCACACGGAACTTCGATTATTGCGTCTTCTCCATCTTTACCGAAACTTCGGCCGCCAGTTCCCGACTCTCCGTTGCCGGCAAAAACGTGCCGGCGGTACTTCAACGGAAGGAGTGTCCACATATTTTTGTTTCCTCGGAGTATGACGTGTCCGCCACGGCCGCCGTCTCCGCCGTCAGGCCCTCCCTTGGGTATATATTTTGCACGATAGAAATGACGTGAACCGGCACCGCCCTTACCTGAGCGGCACAAAATCTTTACATAGTCTATAAAGTTTGACGATGGCATAGGATAAAAACTTTAATAATTTAATAAATAGTAACGGTATGTTTTTTATGTATAACATCGGGGAGCCTGAAAAAGCCGTTTATTAAGTAAAAGTAAGAATTTTTTTTAGAATGAACCATGTGGCGGTTGTATTGGTTTCTTAATTATAGTTAATATTAGAACCGAAACACCGAGATAAAATATATCGCTATGGGAGCACAAAGCAACATCACCGTGATAATGAAATATGTAGCAGTGGCATTAGGGATGCTATTGACATTCAACGCTAAAGCAGTTGAAAAGAATGACAGTCTGCCTTCCGACCGGGATACTGCGCCGGTATCTGTGGGACTAGTGCTCAGTGGCGGCGGTGCCAAGGGCATAGCTGAGATTGGTGTTATCAAGGCCTTGGAAGAAAATAATATACCTATCGACTATATAACGGGAACGTCGATGGGAGCGATCGTAGGCGGACTATATGCAGCAGGATATACACCCGACGAAATGATCGAGCTTATTCTGTCTCCCGGTTTTGCAAACTGGTCAACAGGTCAGATCGATCCATCGCTGCGTTACTATTTCGGCAGCACGATCACACGTCCGGAGATTGTGAGTCTTAACCTGAGTCTGAAGACCGATACAGTTTCTTCGGTGCTCCCATCAAGCCTTATATCGCCGCTTCCGATGAACTTCGCTTTCATGCAGCTTTTTGCTGCATATACGGCTCAGTGCGGCAGTGATTTCAATAAGCTTATGGTGCCTTTCCGCTGTGTGACTTCCGATGTCTATGCAAAGCATAAGGTCGTGCTTTCAAAGGGTGACTTCGGTGATGCCGTGCGTGCCTCAATGAGCTTCCCTACGGTGTTCCAGCCAATTGAGATTGACGGATTCCTTGCTTTTGACGGCGGAATATACGATAATTTCCCGGTGGATGTGATGCGGCATGACTTTGCTCCCGGCATAATGATCGGTGTGGATGTCTCGGGGCCTAACGGACGCACGCCGCAGTACAATATCGTGCAGCAGCTCGAGGATATGATCATGCAGGACAGTAATTATGAAGTTCCTGCGGCAGAAGGAATAAGGATTAAGATTCCGGCTGACGGCACGACGCTTCTTGATTTTCCCAATGCCAAAGTGATATGCAAACGTGGCTATGACAAGGCGATGGAAATGATGGACTCGATCAAGAGCCGTGTGGTGTCGCGCATACCTGCTGAGTCGCGAGAACTGAAACGCGCAGTGTTCAAGTCAAAAACACCCTATGTGGTGTTTGATTCGGTTCATGTGGAGGGAGGCACGCCCCGACAAAATGAGTATATCAAATACCTATTTACCGGGAATAAAGCCGATACATTCGGGCTCGAACATGCAAAACTTGCATATTATCGTGCTGTGACTTCGGGGAAACTACGCAATCTGGTGCCCCATGCCGTCTATAACGACTCGACCGGATATTTCACTCTCGACATGAAAGCGACAGTGAAAAACAATATCAACGTCGGATTAGGGACTTATCTGACTTCATCGGCCAACAGTATGATCGTGCTCTCGGCCGGATACAGTTCGCTCGCACTGCGCAGTCTTGATGTGGATTTCAACGGCTGGCTGGGGCAGAGTTATCTCGCTGCCGCTGTCAACGGAAAAATGTTTATGCCGACCGCAGTGCCTTCGGCCATAACTCTTAGTGCGGTGGTTTCGCATCGGAGCGAGCACCAGAGCGACAGGCTGTTTTATGAGCGCAATAATCCGGTATTTATCCGCCATTTCGAGGCTTTCGGGCGTGCCGGATATGCGTGGGCTCTCGGTCGTACGGGTGAGATGAGTTTTACCGCCGGTTATGGACATCTCCGTGACAAGCACGCTACAACGGGTGAGTCGCTCACGGTCGATGAGGGTAAGGATGTGATAAGTTTCAATTTAGGGCAGGCGGCTGTCAGGGCTGTTTCAAACACGCTCGACAATGAGATGTACCCGACAAGCGGTCACAAGTATAGTTTTGTGGGGATGGGTGTTGCAGGTAATTACTCATTGCGGTCGGGGGTCGATCCATCGCGTAATATCGACAGTCGCAACACCAAGTGGCTTCAGGCTGAGCTGAATGTTGAAAAGTATTTCAGTCTCGGACGTCATTTCTCCCTTGGACTTGAAACAAATGTGCTTGCCTCGACGCGCAAGATGCTTGACAGCTACAATGCCGCTCTCGTGACTTCGCCGGGGTTCAATCCTACTGCCGCAAGCTACAATTCGTTCCACCCGACGCTCCACGCCATGAGCTACGCCACAGCAGGAATTGTGCCTGTCGTGAAGATTACCGATAATCTGCAAGTGCGTTGTGAAGGGCACATGTTCATGCCGTTCAGGGCGATCGGTTGTGGCCCTGACGGGCGTGCTGTTCAGGGGCGTTGGTTCAGTGATCCGCGCTGGTTTGGAGAGCTGTCGGTTGCTTATAATTTCCCGTTCAAGGCTTCGCTGTCAGGTTACGTAAACTACATAGACACTCCCGGCGACCGGTGGAATGTGGGAATGACTTTCGGGCTGTTCTTCCTCGCACCTCAATTTCTGCGTTAAGTATAATTAACAATTGTGGGCTGCGTAATGTAGATTCCATGTTCTATTTTTGCTGTCGAAAATGATGGTGAACAATAAAGTCGGTTTCTGAAAGAACCGTCGTGAGTTCTTAAAAGGGAACGGGGTGAGAATCCCCGACAGTCCCGCTGCGGTATTTCCCCTCTTGTCAGAGAAGATCGCCGGTCAAGACACTGATTTCTATTCAGCGTCGGGATAGCCACTGGATATGGCAAAACATATCCGGGAAGGTGCCGGAAATAGATCGGGAAGAGTCCGAAGACCTGCCATCGTTGATGTTCCGCAGGCAGATACGACAATAATCTGCGGAAGCGTGTTTAACCTGAAGATTCTTTCGAGGATGAGAATGCAGGCCGGTGGCACATATAGTGTGGTCATGTCGTTGCTTTTTGCTGCGACGCTATTTTTGTGTACCGGCACGGGGAATGCTCAGGTAAAGGTAGACACGACACAGGTCGGAGCGAAGACATTGGGTGAAACGGTGGTGACGGCAAAGTTCGACCGAAAGACTCTGCGATCTGCCACTCCGACGTTCAGTCTCGACAAAGAGCGCATACTGCGCAACGGTGTTACCGATATCTCTGATGCCGTGCACAGGCTTCCGGGAGTCACATTGCGTGATTACGGAGGTGCCGGCGGCATGAAGACTGTTTCGGTGCGTGGACTCGGAAGCGCACATACCGCAGTAGTCTACGACGGGATGCCTCTATCGGATGCGCAGAGCGGCTCTATCGATTTATCACGATATTCGACCGATAATCTTGAGCAGCTTTCGCTTATCATCGGAGATAACGATGATATCTTTATCTCGGCAAAAGCGGCTGCCTCTCCTGCAACACTCTCTTTGTCGAGTCCCGGAATGACACTTGAGGGAAAAAAGGTGGAGTTGACTTCGCAGATAAAGGCCGGATCATTCGGTATGGTAAGCCCATTTGTGCGCAGCATTGTGAGGGTTGGCAGCAGTGTGGCTTTGGGATTTACAGGGGAGTTTCTTCATGCAAAGAATGATTATCCGTTTGATCTTGTGAACGGAACTCTTGTCACAAGGGAGAAACGCGAGAACAATAAGATGAATTCAGGACATGGTGAATTAAACTTTCTATGGAAGACGCGTCGCGACGGTGAATTGACCGCCAAGGTGTATTATTACGACAATGACCGATTGCTTCCGGGGCCTGTGATGCTCTACAACGTCAGTCCTAACAACGGCAAACTGCGTGACCGCAACAGTTTCGCACAGGCCTCATTCATGCAGCCTTTCGGTGAGAAATGGAAACTGAGAGCCGCCGCAAAATTCAATTGGAGCGGGTCGCTTTATACTGATATTGACCTGAAATATCCCGGCGGTTGCTTAAATGAGTTTTATTGGCAACGGGAAGTGTATGGCACTGCTCAGGTCATGTATGAACCCACCCGTGCATGGAGTATTGATTATTCGGCGGATTACTCGTTCAATTCGCTAAACAGTAATGATCAGACGACCGATGTGCATCCCCGCCGAAACTCGGTGTTGCAGTCTTTTACCGGTAAGTGGCGTCATGGGCGTGTGATTGTGACCGGGCGTTTGTTGCAGTCACTCTATCTCAACAGTTGCCGTGAGGGATTCACGCCATTGGTCAACCACAGCCGTCTCTCGCCTTCGGTAAGCCTTAACGTCCGTTTGCTTCGCAGCGGCTTCCTCTACGGACGCCTGAGCTATAAAAATATCTTCAGAATGCCCACTTTCAACGAGGCGTTCTACAACCGATATGGTAATCCCTATCTCCGGCCTGAGACTACAGACCAGTTCAATGCCGGGCTCACATGGCAAGCCCCTGCTTCCGGGTTACTTCAGCAACTTGTTGTTACCGGAGATGTATATCGGAATTATGTGCATGACCGCATTGTGGCTATTCCTCAGAATATGTTTATCTGGAACGTCACAAACCTTAACAGCGTGCATGTCACCGGGGCAGATATCACTGTCAACGGAACTGTCTCTGTGACCCGCCGGCATGATATTGTTGTGAGTGGCACATGGAGTTATCAGAGGGCAGAGATCAATGTCCCCGAGGATGATCCTGTTCATGGCTGTCAGGTAGCGTATATACCGCGCAATTCAGGATCGGCTTCGGTGGCCTACGAAAATCCGTGGGTGAATATTGTGGTGCATGGTCGCGGAACCAGTGACCGTTATACGGCTAATGCCAATAGCCCGCAGACTCTTCTGCCGGGTTATTTCGAGGCTGGAGCAACGCTTTGGCGACGGTTTGCATTAGGTCGTGGGTCGGCATTTGAAGTGCGTGCCGATCTGATAAATATGTTTGATAAACAATACTCGGTTATAGCCCGGTATCCTATGCCGGGACGATCATGGATGGTGACGCTGAAATACATACTTTAAAAACATATAGAGAAAACAAAGAATGATGAAGAAGTATTTTTACATGGCGGCAATAGTTGGGCTGCTCGGTTTTTCAGGTTGCTCTGATGATGATGATCCGGAGCCTATCATTGATCCGGTGATGTATTCTGCCGGCGCATTTGTGGTCAATAGCGGAAATATGGGTAAGAATATCCCCGGTTCGCTGAGCTATCTTGAATATGGCTCGCTCACGATCGCCAACAATGTTTTTTATGAAGCAAATGGCCAGTATGTGGGTGACACGTTCAATGACGGACTGGTATGGGGTGACAAGATCTATCTTGCCGTGGACAAGTCTAATGTGGTTCAGGTAATGGATCGTGGAACACTGAAGCTTGAGAAGACGATCGAGATGGATGCCACAAAGTCAAATCCGCGCCGGCTTGCGGGATATGACAATAAAGTGTACGTCACTCTTTTCACCGGCTATCTCGCACAGATCGATCCCGCCACAATGAGCGTTACGGCCACAGTGGAAGTCGGTCCCAATCCCGAGGCGGTAGTTGCTTATAATGACAAACTTTATGTGGCAGTTTCCGATGGATATAATTCCAAGGGTGGCTACTCCGAGGCTTGTGTGGCAGTTGTCGACCCCAAGGCCATGCAGGTTGTCAAGAAGATAGATGCCGGAATAAATCTCACGGATCTTGCAACAAACGGTGAATCACTTTTTGTGCTTTCGTCGGGAGAATATGAGGCCGGAACGTGGAAACAGATCAACTACGGTGTGAAGGAGATCAAGAATGATCAGGCTTCTGATATTCTTTTCCCTGCCACAATGATGGGTATTAACGCCGAGACTCTCTATTATATCGATAACGGCTATATGGCTGATGCTGTCAGCTATGGAAAGTATGACATTGCTTCAGGCAAGACTTCGGCATGGATTTCGGGTAGTGATATAAAAAGCCCGTCGGGTCTCGGAGTCGATGATCTCACCACCTCTGTATTTGTTCTCAGTTATAATGTCGGAGAGTCGGGTTACGCTGACTATAGCGCCGCCGGTTACATGGTCGGGTATGACGGCGATGGAAAGAAAATCGGAACGTATGATGTCGGTATAGGTGCTGTACGTATGTTCTTCGATCATCTGGAGAAGTGATGAATTGTAGGAATAGGTATTATATAACAATAGCGGTTGTCTGTCTGTCGGCCCTTCTCTTGGGAAGTTGTGTCGGTGGAAGTCAACACGCGCAACGGGAGGGAGCGGTGACGCGGCTCCCTCTCGACCATGCGAAGAATCTTCGTCTTTACAGTCACCCTGACGGTTGGGTCGAGGCTGAAATTATAAATCCATGGGACACCACATCTTTGTTGCAGCGTATTGCGATTGTACCTGACAGTATAGGTGTTCTTCCGTCATCGGTGCCCGATGGGGCTACCGTGGTCTGGTCACCGTTGAAACGGAGTCTTGTCACCACGTCGATGCATCTTAATCTTATATCGGAGCTTGGTGCGGAAACGGCAGTAGCCGGAGTGACTGATGCGGACTATATCCATCTCGATTATGTGCGTAGCGGACTCGATGATGGCACTATTCTGGATTGTGGAGTCACAACAGCCCCCACGATAGAACGGGTGATTTCACTCACGTCCGATGGCATCCTGCTTTCCCCATACGAACGTGGAGGGGATTATGGCAAGCTTACGAAGCTGTCTGTACCGATACTCTATACGGCCGACTATATGGAGCCTGATCCTCTCGGACGGGCCGAATGGATGAAATACTATGCATTGTTGTTCGGAAAAGAGGCGGTTGCCGACAGCCTTTTCGCCGCAGTGGAAAAATCATTCACCGAGATAAAAAACCGGGCTGAGAAAACTCTTCAGGAGGATTCCGTGCGTCCTAAGGTGCTGTTTGATCTTCCTTATCAGGGTGTGTGGTATGTGAGTGGAGGTAATTCTATGAATAATACATATATCAGTCTTGCCGGCGGCGAAAACCCTTTCTCGTCAATTGATAAGAAGACAGTGCCTATGGCTCCTGAAAGGGTTATTGTGGATGGTGGAGATGCCGACGTTTGGTTGGTGAGATACAATGACTTCACAGATCTTACCCGCGAACAGATGCAACATGATAATCCCGTGGTATCACAGTTCAAAGCATTTCGTGACGGGAATGTGTATGTTGCCAACACGGGGCAGATCAGATATTTTGAGGAGAGCCCCTTTCATCCTGAATATTTGCTCGGCGACATTGCCGAGATACTTCATCCCACGGGATCACATCCGCTCCGATATTTCAAAAAGCTCAAGTGAGATAATGTTGTCAATTGCTTCGGCAATATGCAGCAGGCGGCCGTGATCCTTAGGCTTCTCTCTCATAGATAAGTATTCTATCGTGTTCGACTGAGGGGCTGACCCATGAAAACAAAGAGCTTTCCGACACTAAGTCCACGGCTCTTTTCAATAATTCCTCCAACTCTTCTGTCATTGCGGCATACTTGAATAGGCTCACATTGTCATCAAAATTCACAAGGATGTCAATGTCGCTGTCCGCACGGGCTTCGCCTCTTGAGAATGAGCCGAATAACCAAGCTCTCTTAACAGGTTGCCCGGCAAAATACTTGCGTAATGTGCTTAATAGATGCTCGTTCATGATACACAAATATAGTAAAGAGTTTTTATTTCAATGCAAAATTGTCACGGAATAAAAATCGGCCATTCTGCTGTTTGTCATTTATGTGATGATTTGGTGGAATAGAGGGAAGTGTGTTATATTTGCGCTGGAATGAAGCGGGGTTGAGAGCCCGTTGAAAACTTTTCAGACAGGAACATGCTTGACCAAAATACAAGAGAGGAAATCACGGCTCTTATAAAACGTGAGGTGATTCCCGCTATCGGCTGCACCGAGCCGGTGGCAGTGGCGCTTGCAGTGGCAAAAGCTGCCGAGACATTGGGTGAACCGGCTTCCCGCATAGAGGTTGCACTAAGCGGCAACATTCTGAAAAATGCCATGGGCGTAGGTATTCCCGGCACAGGCATGATAGGCTTGCCTATCGCTATCGCGCTCGGGGCTATTGTGGGGAAATCTGAGTATGGTCTTGAGGTTTTGCGTGATGTCGATGATGATGCCGTGGCACGCGGAAAAGCGATGATTGCCGACGGTGCTATCTCGGTTTCTCATGCTCCCGATGCACCTGACAAGCTGTTTATTTCTGCTGTTGTCAGCGATGTTTCAGGAGAGCATACGGCAAAAGCGGTAATATGTGGCGGACACACTCACTTCGTGGATATTGAAAAGGATGGTGAAGTTCTGCTGCATGAAGATGTGGTTGCCGACAGCACAGGTCAGCACGAAGATGTCTCGCTCACGCTTGAAACCGTGTGGCGTTATGCCGTAGAGTCACCTCTTGAAGAACTCATGTTTATCAAAGAGGCCGAGCGTCTGAATCGTGCGGCTGCCGAGTGTGCGCTGAAAGGAACGGGCTTCGGGCATAAGGTCGGACGCATAATCGCCACTGCCGGTAAATCTCTGTATGGTAATACGCCGGCGAGCCACATGCTTGCGATGACAGCCGGGGCATGCGACGCCCGCATGGCAGGCGAACCTGTGGCCGTGATGTCCAACTCAGGGAGCGGTAATCAGGGGATAACCATTACCCTGCCTGTTGTGACTTATGCCGAGGAGATCAACGCCACAGAGGAACAGACGGTGAGAGCTCTTGCACTCGCGCACCTCACGAGTATCTACATCAAGCAGTCGCTCGGTCGTCTGTCGGCTCTATGTGGCTGCGTGGTTGCGGCCACCGGTGCATCCATAGCGCTCACTTATCTCATGGGGGGTGATTATCAGCATGGCACCTATGCAGTGAAAAATATGGTCGCAACGCTTACCGGGATGATATGCGACGGCGCAAAACCAGCCTGTGCGCTTAAGATCATGTCGGGAGTCAACACCGCGCTTGTTTCGGCACTTATGGCAATGAACGACGAGTGTGTTTCGTCGGCCGAAGGTATTGTCGATGATGATGTGGATGCTACGGTGCACAACCTCACCGCTATCGGCCGTGAAGCCATGAACGAAACCGACCTGATGGTACTCCGCATCATGTCGAAGTAACATCGGATCGGCTATCGATTCTATTTTTTCAGAATTGCTGAGTTGCTGTAGGCTTCGCGTCTTATGTCCTGTGTGTGATCGACTTTTTTCTTGCCGTAGTCAAACGTATAAGTTGCCGATACCATGCACGACCGGTGGTAATCTACTCCGAGGTTATGCCTCTCGTATTCATAATAGCGAGTTACAAGGCTTGTGCTTCCTGCATTCCAGTTGCTTCTGAAAATGTTTGCCAGTTTCAGCCCAACGCTCCATGCGCCTTTGTACCACGAGGCTCCTATGTCAAATCTTGAAGGTAAGCGATTCTTGGCTCCATCATCATTCAGGGCTTTCTGCGTAGCTTCCCAACTTGCGGTAAACTTGAAGTTCCCTGTCATATACATGCACACAAAAGAAAGGTCATTCTGCTGCCGTAGGCAGCATTTGTGGTAAACCTCACGCTCGCGGCTATAGCCGCAGCGTGAGGACATAAATGTGCCCCATCCCGTGACCTCGCAAGAGGTCATCACGTAAACATGAAATCCTCAAAGTCAATGCCTTCATCAAAAGTGATACGCTGCATCTCTTCCTCGTATGAGTAAACCGTGTGATGCTTAACTTGATTGTTGATATAGTCAATCAAAATTCCCTTTTCCCCATATCCTATTGAGAAAGCAAAATATTCCCTGCCCCAACCCTGAAAACCGGGAAACAATCCGGACTCCTTCGCCCATTTTGAGCTCAATTGCTTTATATCTCTTAGAAGGTTGGCCAGAGAATCTGAGGATGAAAGGTCCACAAGAATATGTATATGATTTTCTATCCCTCCGATTCTTATCAATTTGCTGCCTCGATGATTAATTCGGCTCCATATAAACCGGTGCATGTGTTCTATGTTGTCCATCACAAGTGTGGGCATACGGTGTTTTGTGTTTATCACGATATGATGAAGCGAATTAACTTTACTCATAGCAATCTCTTTTCGCAAAGATACTGTTTTTGTTATAAATGACCTCTTGCGAGGTCAGTATCTTTTTTAACGCCCACCTCTCCCCACGCTGCGGCTACCGCCGCGAGCGTGAGGCTTACCACAAATGCTGCCTCCGGCAGCAAGATGGCTTTTTGCTGCGTGCACGAAATTAACAGACTTATTTATGATACAGTATCCAGATCTGTAAAAACGATATTGGGAGATAATAAACAAAAAGACCGAAGGAAATTCCTTCGGTCTATTGGTTGGGGGTGAGGTGTGGGGGTCGAACCCACGACCTTCGGAACCACAATCCGACGCTCT
>CAMWSY010000008.1 GCA_947176995.1 uncultured Porphyromonadaceae bacterium
AAGACATTTATTCATCAGCCACCTCCATTTCTTTTTCGGGTATTACACTTATGTTACCAATACAGTCCTTACAGCAGGCAAGTAACAAAGAAAATCTGTCACGGGCAGAGATCTTCCAGCTTTGTTCAGCGATGTCAAGCAGCCACCCTTCAGGAATCAACCCGTCAAAGAATGGAAACAGCACCTTATCCCTATAAGGTTTTTCAGTGAGTGGTAATGTAATACTTACTGCTTCTGCCTTATCTGACTTAAGAAAGTCCGGATCATAGCGAAATTCATAACCCATATCGTCTTCTGTCAGTATTCCCGCCAATGTGGAATTGACAAATACCATTGCACGTTTCATGACTCAATCTTTTTTCCGGGCAACATTTCAGATCCAAATAATGCCAAAACCTGATTTACCTTATCAAGCCTGAGAGTCTCCTTGCCTTGTTCCAGCTCACGCAAAAAGCGCAAGCCCACTCCTGCTTTCTGCGACAGATCAACTTGCGTAAGTCCAAATTCCTTACGCTTCTCCTTCACATATTTGCTTAATTCAGTCATAATATACCCTTTTGGGTGCAAAAATAGTAAAAACGCTTCAATCTACACCAGAAAGGGTATAAAACAATTGCATTGTTTCTAAATTATTCCCTTTAGGGCATGATATTCCGAAATAAAAAGAATTAGCGGTAAGCCCCATGCTCGCGGCGAAGCCATTTCCCCCTCCTCCGACACGTCCGACTCGTCCCCACGCCTCCGCGTCCTCCGCGATCTCCGCGATCTCCGAGTACTCCCCCATAAGCCCGTGTAACGGGCGTCACAACCGCCAGCACCGGGTGACCGCAGGGAACCCGGTGTAACGCGACACATAAAAGAAAGCTGCGGAGCTGCGTAACAATGTCCTTTGCTGCCGGAGGCAGCATTAGTGGTAAGCCCCATGCTCGCGGCAAAGCCGCAGCATGGGGTGTTAGTCAAGCCACAAAAACACTTGACCTCACAAGAGGTTATTTACCTTTCCTCCACGCCTCCGATTACTCCGCGCGGCATCCCCAGCACCGGAATCTGCGACTACCAGTCAAAGGTTTGCTCCGTCTCCAGTTTTGCTTCAACTTCATCAAGATTATATTCCCTCCACACTTCATCCTTATTTAAGAATGAATAGATGGTCACGACATCACCATACTGCTTTCTCGCGCAATTTATGATATACCGATATGCTTCCTTACAGTCGTCGAAAGTTATGATCTCCTCATCTTCCGGCAAATACGTTGGCCAATATTGATCACAAGTGCGGTATTCATCATGGGTGCATACAATTTTTAGCTCGTTTCTTTCGCAACTTACCAGCTCCATTTCCTTACCACCCACAATCAGGGTCTTCTTCTTTTTATTATACTGGAAATCATCGCAGAGATAGATTTGTTGAGGATGTGTGTCTGCGACATATTTTTTCCAGATATACTCCAGTTCACCCATATCCCATCCACACACAACTCGCCAGTTTATTCCATAAGCCGACCAAAGATTACAATAGACTTTACCATCCTTGAAGTAAATCCGTTCCGGCCCGTACCCTAACTCAATGATATGCCGTGAAGAAAAACAACCCTCCATAGGTGGATCATAATCTTCCCACTTGTCACCAACCTTATGATAAAAACTTGTGTAGCTTGACCACTTATACGCTATCGGGGTTTTCGTTGTCCGCAGCGTTTTGATCATCTCATCGTTAACTTTACCGGGGATCTTGACATAATCGCTGTCATCACTGCACCCCGTGAAAACGCACATCATCGCGGCTACGATAGCCGATGCAAAAATAAAAGCAGACTTCTTCATGGCACAAAACTTAAAATGTGAATCTTCACAAAGATAGCCACCTAACCCGCAAAAACAAAATAATCAACAACTTTTCTCAACATTTTTTCATTCCACCTCCGCGATCTCCGAGTACTCCTCCATAAGCCCGTGAAACGGACGTCACAACCGCAAGCACCGGGTGACCGCAGGGAACCCGGTGTAACGCGACACATCAAAGAAAGCTGCGGAGCTGCGTCACATCCCTTTCTGTGTAGGGGCGCGCGAAAGCACGCCCACGCAGTCGAAGACGGCCATTAATACCAATCCCCACATCGAGCCGAAGGCGATGGTGTGGGGACTCAATGCACCTTTTTCCATTCGGCCCCGAAGAGGTCGGCTATTCCACCTCCAAAGCAGAGTGGCACCACACAAGCAGTGACACTCCCCGTTACCATCGCCAACTCCCTTTCAGATCTTCTTCAAGTCTGTCCAGATTAAATGTGTATTCGTTTGTAGTGGGGTTGTCGGTATAAGGAACAACATCTCCATACTTTTCACGAGCACAATCAATAATAAACTGAAAGCCGTCAATGCGATTATTAAATATATGACAATCCTCACCCTCGTGCAGCGTGCTAAGTTCGTAGTAAGCCAACGACCGTCTCTCGTCGCCCAAATCCGAGAGTGTCATTTTGTTATATTCACAAGAAAAAATTCCGAATGTCTCATCGCTAAATTTAAGCAAATTATTCTTACTGTCAAACTCTGCTTCTACATATATCTGTTGCCTATGTGTTTCATCAGTATATTTCTTCCAAATCAAAAATAATTGATGATCAATGTTCAGGCTATTGCCCCAGGAATACCCGTAATAAGTCCAAAGGTTACAGAAAACCTTACCCTCTTTGAATATTATGATATCAGGTCCAAAACCTACTTTTAACATGAGAATGTAGGGTAAAATGCTTGGGTCTATTTCATCATTTTCAAATTCCCACTTGTCACCTTTTACATGTTTCAAGGATTTTGTCTCACCCGTCGACTTGAAAACAATCGGAGTTTTTGTAGTTGCGAGCTTTTCAACCACTTCCTTATTTGGTTTACCCGGGAACTTTACGCAGTCTCCATCACTGCACCCCGTGAACACGCACATCATCGCGGCTACGATAGCCGACGCAAAAATAAAAGCAGACTTCTTCATGGCAAAAAACTTAAAATGTGAATTTTCACAAAGATAGCCACCTAACCCGCAAAAACAAAATAATCAGCAACTTTTCTCAAAATATTTCAGAAATTTACCCTCACAAAGCCTTCTCTCGCCAATCGACACTGCTTTTTCACTAAAAGTTGGCAGGGAGTTTTCTTATTCTCACTACTTTTCCTAAATTTGTAAAAACACCAGACCACGTTATGGATAAGAAAATAAAGAATCTGATTTTTGATCTCGGCGGTGTTATAATCGACATCAGGCGTGAAAACTGCGTAGCGGCTCTCAAAGAGCTCGGCATGGCCGACGCCGATAAATTTCTTGGTGATTACATCCAGAAAGGCCCGTTTCTACAACTTGAAAACGGAAGCATTACAGCGGCACAGTTCCGCGACGAGATACGCCGGCACATTCCACATCCTGTCACGGACGAGCAAATCGACGAGGCGCTCGGCCAATTCCTGATCGGCATACCTGTCAAGCGTCTGCGTATGCTCGAAGCCCTGCACAAAGACTACAGGCTATATATTCTCTCCAACACCAACCCCATCATGTGGGATCAGGGCATAAAGCAGTTCTTTGAAAGCGACGGACACAGCCGCGAATACTATTTCGACGGAGAAGTTGCCTCCTTCAAGGCTGGATGCGTGAAACCCGACAAAGAGATTTTCCAATACGCCATCGACCACCTCGGCATTGACCCGGCAGAATCCATATTCTTCGACGACTCGACCGACAACACACGCGCTGCCGAAGCTCTCGGGTTCAACACCATTCACGTCGCTCCCGGCAAAGAAATCACAGATTTGGTTCCCTGATGGAGATTCTCTCCGGCGACCGCAAAGACAACAGCCCCAGAGGTCGCATCGCTACAGTGGGCATGTTTGACGGCGTCCACCTCGGGCACCGCCACCTGTTGCGCTCGCTCATCGATGAAGGAGCGAAACGCGGACTCACCCCTATGGCAGCCACCTTTACCGCTCATCCGCTCAAGGTCATCAGTTCGTCACGACCGACACCACCGGCCATCACCACACTACCTGAGCGGCTTCTGTTGCTTGAATCCACCGGGATTGCCGAATGTCTGTTGCTCGACTTCGACCGTCGGCTCATGAGCCTCTCGGCGCGCGATTTCCTACGTATGCTGCGCGACGGTTATGACGTCCGCGCATTTATTACCGGCTTCAACAACCGCTTCGGCAGCGACACTTCACTCACATTCCACGACTATCAGATCATTGCCACTGAGGAAGGAATTGAGTTGATCCAAGCATCCGAGTTTTCACCCGGGCGGCACGACTCGGTCATTAGCTCCTCGGCGATCCGCTCGCTTATAAGTACACACGGAAATGTGGAAGAGGCTGCCATGATGCTCGGCCGTCCATACTCACTTTCAGGGACAGTCGTTCATGGCAATGCGCTTGGACGCACAATAGGCTTCCCCACAGCCAACCTCAACCCCGACAGCCCCGACAAAGTGATACCCCTGAAAGGAGTTTACGCATGTCAGGCAATCCTCCCCGGCAACACCGCCGATGTGCTCCCGGCGATGGTCAACATCGGCGAACGGCCGACATTCAACGACTCCCGCGGACTCTCAATCGAAGCCCACATTATCGGGCTACACAGCGACATCTACGATCAGCCCCTCACCCTGCACTTCCTGAAGCGATTGCGCGATGAGCGGCGTTTCAGCTCGCCGCAGGCACTCAAAGAGCAGCTGATCATCGACTCCGACCAGACAATTGCCTTTAACAAAAAAAACTTATGAAAAAACTTGTCATATCCACAGGCGCAGGCATGAGTGCCGAAAGCGGCATATCCACATTCCGCGATGCCGGCGGACTCTGGGAACAGTACCCCGTGATGCAGGTTGCGAGTGCCGATGGATTCCGTGCCGACCCGGCACTTGTGCACAGGTTTTACAACGAGCGGCGTCACCAGCTTCTAAAAGCTCAGCCAAATGCCGGTCACCTCGGACTCGTAGAGCTTGAAAAGCACTTCGATGTCCGCATCATAACTCAGAACGTCGACGACCTCCACGAGCGTGCCGGGTCACATCATGTGCTTCACCTTCATGGCGAACTGATGAAGGTGCGTGCCACCGACGACGAGAACCGCCTGTTCACCCTCACCCCCGAGACACTCGACACCACCCCCGACACCGTGATCGACGGCCACCACGTGCGCCCCCACATCGTGTTCTTTCAGGAAGCTGTGCCAAACATCGGGTACGCCTGCCAGTTAGTCGAGGAAGCCGACATCTTTGTTGTCATAGGCACATCCATGAGCGTCTACCCCGCCGCAGGGCTTCTCTCCTATGTACGCCCCGGCACCGAGGTCTATTACATCGATCCCAACCCCGCCCGTGTACCAGAGTGGGTGCATGTCATTCCCACAGGAGCGTCCGAAGGCATTGAACGTCTTACCCGTATACTGCTGAAAGAAGAAGATAAAGCATGACAGCTTTTCAGGAGTTCCTGCATTCACCGTGGCTCTACTACACGCTTATGACGGTCTACGCCTTGTCGATTCTTACCGTCATTATCGTCATTCTGTCAGAGAACCGTAGTCCGGTCAAATCTCTGGCATGGATGACTGTGCTCTTGGTAGTTCCCGGCGTGGGGTTGGTTCTCTACATCTTTTTCGGACGCAACATCCAGCGCAAACGGCTTATCTCAAGGCGAAACCTACGGAAACTGCGGCGCACCGAATCCTCACGCCGCCCCACCGATTTCCGTCGTCTCAAGCTGTCGCCGCAGTCGGTTCAGCTTGTGAAACTCACTCATTCACTTGCCGGTGCAGTTTACCACGAAGGCAACTCCGCAACAGTCTTCAATCACGCGAGCAAGAAGATGGACGCCCTCATCGCCGACATTGATAACGCCACTGATTATGTGAATCTTGAATATTACATAATCGACGACGACAAAACCGGCCGCCGATTGCAGAAAGCCTTGATCGACGCCGCGCGGCGCGGTGTAAGAGTGAGGGTTATCTATGATCACGTGGGCAGCTTCTCTGCCGGAAGAAAATTCTGGAAAGAACTCCGCGAGGCCGGAGTAGACGTGCATCCGTTCTTCAAAGTCGTCTTTCCACTGTTCGCTACACGCATCAACTGGCGCAATCACCGCAAGATCGCCATAATCGACGGGCGCTCAGCCTACATCGGAGGCATGAACATCGCCGACCGCTACATGGAGTCAACATGGCGCGATCTCCACGTGCGTATTCAGGGTCCCGCCGTCAGGGCACTGCAATATTGCTTTGCCGTCGACTGGACATTCATGGGGCAACCGCTGGTGAAAGACGACGTACCCCTCGACCACACCCCCGTCGAGGCCCCGATGGGAATACAGCTCGTGTCATCGGGACCCACCGGAAAGTGGCCCAACATCTCCATGGTGTTTCAGCGCGCCATAGCCAATGCAAGGCGACGCGTCTACATCATGACCCCCTATTTCCTCCCCGACGACCCCCTTCTGCGAGCTTTGCAGACAGCCGCGCTTGCCCATGTCGACGTGCGCATACTCATTCCACGCAACCCCGATTCGGCATTGATGCGCCACGCCTCGTTCAGCTACATCACCCCGTGTCTCAATGCCGGCATGAAAGTTTTTCTTTATGAAGGAGGTATGCTCCACACCAAGGCATTGATAATCGACTACGACATGGTGTCGGTCGGGTCAACCAACTTCGACTTCCGCAGTTTCGAGCACAATTTCGAGGCAAACATAATAGTTTACTCACAAGAGTTTAACGCACGCATCACCGAGGAGTTCCGTGAAGCGTGCCAGTCGGCCACACGCGTCGTTTCGTCGGAATGGCACCGCCGCCCGCTCATCAACCGGGCCATACAGTCAGTCGTACGCCTTCTTTCACCTATTCTCTGACATTATGGAACTTGAAGAATACCTGCTGAGCCACACCGACCCCGAGCCCGATTATCTCAAGCGCCTGTATCGCGATGCCAACCTTCAGTTGCTGTATCCCCGCATGGTGTCGGGGCATCTTCAGGGGCGTCTGCTCAAAATGCTCACCACGATGATAGCGCCACGGCGTGCCGTCGAGCTCGGAACTTTCGCCGGATATTCCGCGCTCTGCATCGCCGAGGGACTCCCCGAAGGAGCTACACTCGACACGATCGAAATCTTCGACGAGCTCCAGCCTTTTCTCGAAAATCACCTCGCCGGAACACCATTTTCCGACCGTATACGACTGCATATAGCCGACGCAATGGCGATTTTACCACAGCTGGCTGTCCGCGAAGGCCGATTTGACATGGCTTTCATTGACGCCGATAAACGCCTCTATCCGGCCTACTACGAGATGCTGATTCCATGCATGAATCCGGGCGGATGGATCATTGCCGACAACACTCTTTGGGACGGCAAAGTCCTTGACACCCTGAAAGATCACGGCACGTCACGCCACAACCGGCAGGCCACTGAGATAGCCCGGTTCAACGACATGGTAGCTGCCGATAAGCGCGTTGAGAAGCTCATACTTCCGTTGCGCGACGGCCTCACAATCGTCCACCTGAAACAATAAGTAAATCAATCACATACAAACATGACCTCAACACCTTGCAAACCCGTTTTCAGCCGCTTGGTATGCGCGCTGTTCACTGTCATCGTGGCACTTACAGCAAATGCCGCAGAGAAACTCGACAACGACACCCTCCGCCTCCTCTACTGGAACATCCAGAACGGCATGTGGTCAGACCAACCCAACAACTACGACAACTTTGTGGAGTGGGTAAAGTCTTATGATCCTGACGTGTGCGTCTGGTGTGAAGCACAGACCATCTACAAGGACGGCACATCTGAAGCCTGTGATCCCGCCGACCGTTATCTCACCGACAACTGGGGGGAACTCGCCGCGCGCTACGGCCACAAATATTGGACAAAAAGCGGTCACAGAGACAATTACCCACAGGTAATCACATCAAAGTATCCTATAGAGAAAATCCGCGACATTGTGGGTGAAGAACCCGACAGCGTTGTGACTCACGGAGCTTGTCAGGCAGCTATCGAAGTCAACAGCAAGAAGATAAACATCGTCACCCTGCACACTTGGCCGCAGGCTCACGCTTACCGTGCAAAGGACATAAAGGAAAGCCGTGCAAAACACGAAGGCGACAAGTACCGCCGCATGGAGATGGAATATATCTGCAATCACACAATCCTCGCCGACCCCGACGCCAAGAACCAGTACTGGATGATGATGGGTGATTTCAACTCCCTGTCGCCCATCGACAAAGATGTCTACAAAATCACTGATGACAACGACACACGTCTGATCACACAGGATTACATTCTCCGCAACACTCCGTTCATCGACCTTATCGGAGAGAAATATCCCGGTGAGTTTCATCCGACTATCGACGGTGACCGCCGCATCGACTTCATCTACTGCACATGGCCGATGTATACCTCTGTCGTAAAGGCTTATGTTGTCAGAGACAGTTACACCAAAGACCCGAAATACGACGAAGCCACCCATTTCCACTATCCGTCTGACCACAGGCCGATTCTGGTTGACTTCGACCTGAAATAAACCAATTCTTTTCATGAACAGACAAAAACTCCGCATAGTTTTTCTCGGAACTCCCGACTTTGCAGTCGAGAGCCTTGACCGCATTCACTCAGCCGGTTACGACATTGCTGCCGTGGTTACAATGCCCGATAAGCCGGCCGGACGCGGGCATAAGCTGCTTCAGTCACCCGTGAAGCAGTGGGCTGTGGATCACGGCATTAAAATTCTGCAACCGGTGAGTCTGAAAGACCCGGGATTTGTTGAGGAACTACGTAGTCTCGACGCCAACCTGTTTGTAGTCATAGCGTTCCGCATGTTACCCGAAATTGTGTGGCAAATGCCGGAATTAGGCACTTTCAACCTCCATGCGTCGCTTTTACCGCGCTATCGCGGTGCCGCTCCGATAAATCATGCGTTAATGAACGGTGACTCAAAAACAGGAGTAACCACATTCTTCCTCAAGCATGAGATCGACACAGGCGACATCATAGCACAGCGAAGCATCGATATCGCCCCCGATGAGGATGCTGGCTCTGTTCATGACCGGCTCATGCACCTTGGTGCCGAACTCACACTGGAGACCCTGCAAAGCATCACCGACGGCACACTACGCACTATCAGTCAGGACGAGATGCTCACAGCCGGAGAGGAACCAACCCCCGCCCCCAAAATATTCAGGGAGACATGTGAGATCGACTGGAGCCGACCGGCCACACAGATACACAACCATGTGCGTGGCCTCGCACCTTACCCGGCAGCATGGACACGCCTCACTCTCCCGGGACTGACCACTCCTACCGAGATGAAGGTTCTGAAAACGTCGGTAGTCAATGGCTTCACCCTCCGGCCGGGGCAGACGGCAGTCGATCATGGCCGACTCATAGTGGGGTGCGGCAATCAAGATGCTGTAGAGATTCTCCAGCTTAAACCCGAAGGGAAACGCGCCATGCCAGCCGCTGATTTCTTGCGGGGATTGCACCTGTAGAGTTTTTATACTATATTTGACCAATAATAAACCAATTCCATCATCACATCATCATTCCACCCTATGGAGAAAAACCAGAATGCCCCGATCGGCAATGAGGAGCTGAAAAGTCCCGGCCCGATGACAGGCGATATCCTGAGCGAAGCTGATCCGGCCGAACTCCCTGAAAATGCTTTCCGCGAACTTGCAGCCGATGAGAACTACCGTCCCATCATGCACCCTGCACGCGAGTATCGTGAAGTAACCGTTTACTCGGTTTCACTTGGACTTATCCTCGCGATAATATTCAGTGCGGCAGCTGCCTACCTCGGCCTGAAAGTCGGTCAGGTTTTTGAAGCGGCCATCCCTATCGCAATTATCGCAGTGGGTGTGAGCGGCGCGCTGAAAATCAAGAACCCTCTTGGGCAGAACGTCATAATCCAGTCGATCGGAGCATGCTCCGGTGTGATTGTAGCAGGTGCTATCTTCACACTTCCCGCACTCTACATCCTTCAGGCCAAATATCCTGAGATAACGGTAAACTTCTTCCAGATATTCCTTGCCTCACTTCTCGGCGGCATTCTCGGCATCCTGTTCTTCATACCCTTCCGCAAATATTTCGTGAAGGATATGCACGGCAAATACCCTTTCCCTGAAGCCACAGCAACCACTCAGGTACTCGCAAGCGGACAAAACGCTTCCGATGGCTCACAGGCAAAAACACTCATAATCGCGTCGCTTATCGGCGGTATCTACGACTACGTTGTGGAGACCTTCGGATTCTGGGCCGGAACACTCAACACACAACTGACCTCATGGGGTGAGACCATCGCAGAAAAGACTCGTCTTGTCCTTTCAGTGAACACCGGAGCTGCCCTTCTCGGCCTCGGTTACATCATCGGTCTCCGCTACTCGTTCATCATCTGCGCCGGCTCATTCTTCGTGTGGTGGGTGATAATCCCCCTCATGGGCACCTACGGCTCGGCAGAGATAGCGGCAATGGACTCACAAAGCATCTTCTCCGGCTATGCACGCATGATCGGAATCGGCGGCATCGCAATGGCAGGCGTTATCGGCATCATCAAGTCATGGCCGATCATCCGTCAGGCTGTGGGACTTGCCGGACGTGAATTCAAGGGAGGAGCCAATGCCTCGGGACAGAAGACCGTGCGCTGGCAAACCGATCTCTCGATGAAGACCGTAACCTTCTGCCTCGGAATAGCTCTGATCGCAGTATTCATCTTCTTCTGGGCCGGTGTGATCTCCACATTCTGGCAGGCTGCCGTGGCATGGGCAGTTGTCACCATCATCGCCTTCCTCTTCACTACTGTAGCCGCTAATGCAATCGCTATCGTCGGAACAAACCCGGTGTCAGGCATGACTCTGATGACTCTGATTATCGCATCGGCAATTTTTGTGATGATCGGTCTTAACGGCACTACCGGCATAGTGGCTTCAATGGTTATCGGCGGCGTTGTCTGCACGGCACTTTCAATGGCCGGAGGCTTCGTGACCGACCTGAAAGTAGGCTACTGGCTCGGATCGACCCCGCGCAAGCAGGAAAGCTGGAAATTCCTCGGCACTCTTGTTTCTGCAGCTACCGTGGGTGGAGTAATCCTTGTGCTCAATGAGGTTTACGGTTTCTCAGGCCCCAATGCACTTGTCGCTCCGCAGGCAAACGCAATGGCAAACGTGATCGAACCGCTCATGATGGGTGGTGACACTCCTTGGATACTCTACATGACCGGCATTGTGCTCGCTCTGCTGCTCAACTGGCTTGGCGTGCCCGCACTGGCATTCTGCCTCGGCATGTTTATTCCCCTCTCGCTCAATACACCGCTGCTTGTTGGCGGAGCTATAGCATGGTTTGTATCGACACGCTCCAAAGAGAAAGCCGTGAATGACGCACGTCGTGACCGCGGCACACTCATCTCTTCCGGTCTTATCGCCGGCGGTGCCCTCTTCGGTGTATTTGCAGCTCTTACCCGATTCTTCGGCTTTGAGTACCAGTGCCCGATGAGTGATTCCACACTCCAGTCACTCGGCGTTGTAATCTACTGTCTGCTCATCGTCTACCTGATCTGGGACACGATGCGCGCTAAAACAAAATAACCAAAATGAAAAAGCAGACCAAGGCCATCCACACCGGTTTCCGACGCGGCGACGCTTACGGAGCTATTGCGATGCCCGTGTATCACACCTGCGCCTACGAGTTTCCTGACACCGACAAAATGGCCGACTCTTTCTGCGGCCGAAGCGATGATCCCGACTACTCACGCGTGACCAACCCGACGGTCATCCACTTCGAGGACCGCATCAAGGCTCTCACTGGAGCTGCGGATGTAGTTGCCGTAAATTCCGGTATGGCCGCGATTTCCAACGCTCTGATCACACTGACCTCGGCGGGGCAGAACATCGTGACATCACGTCATCTGTTCGGAAACACGTTTGCACTGATCACCAACACACTTCACCGATTCGGTATCGAAGCAAGATGTATCGACCTGACCGACATCAAGGCTGTAGAGGCTGCAATCGACGGAAACACATCGTGTGTCTTTCTTGAGATTGTAACCAATCCTCAGCTTGAAGTGGCTGATATTCCGGCTATCGCATCAATCGCCCACAGCAAAGGCGTGGCTGTTGTCGCTGACACTACAGCCATCCCTTTCACTGAATTTGAGGCAAAAGAACTCGGTGTGGATATTGAGGTAATCTCCAGTACGAAGTACATTTCGGGAGGAGCCACCTCGGTCGGCGGTCTGATTATCGATTACGGCACAGTCGAAGGCTTCAGGCAGCGTATGCGCTTCGACACACTCATGAACCTCGGAGCCTACATGAACCCGCAGACTGCCTACATGCAGACTCTCGGACTTGAGAACCTCGATGCACGCTACCGTCTCCAGAGTGCCAACGCCCTTGAGCTTGCACAACGCCTGAAAGGACTTAAAGGTATAGTCGAAGTAAACTACATCGGTCTGCCTGAGCATCCTTACCATCAGGCGGCCGTGCGTCAGTTCGGGCCTACAGGAGGTGCCATGATGACGATTGACCTTGCCTCGGAGCAAGCATGTTACGATTTCCTTAACCGGTTGCAGGTAGTGAAGCGTGCGACCAACTTGTTTGACAACAAAACGCTCGCAATACATCCGTGGAGCACGATTTTCGGGCCGTTCACTCCAGAGAAACGTCGTTCGATGGATATAAAGGACACTACGATACGCATTTCGGTGGGTCTCGAAGATATGGATGACATTATTGCCGACATAGATCAGGCACTCGGAAATTAAGAGTATGTTTGAATTTAACTTTATGCAATCTTTAGAGAGTCTTTCCGGGTTGTATCGAGATTTCGTTCAGTCGTTATGGAACCCCATAACTCCTTCTCTCAATCTCAATACATCTCTCGAAAATCCAGTCTAAATATTAACATAAGTCAAATCCAAACACACTCTAAGAACAAAATCACTCTGCAAGAGTTATATAAATTGCGAGGGTGTCATGAAGAGCTTTTGTAAAGCACTTTCGTGACACCCTTTCTGTGATTCAAATATAACTCTCCGGAAATGAAACTCAGTTACCTTTTTCTCGCTTTCACGATTCTCTCGATCGTCACAGGCGCACTGACTCACCGTCAGCGCCCGCGTCTCGCGCCTTACCGCATGAACCTTAACGAGTGAGATTCAAAACGCAATCACTCACGGAACGTGCGTGCCTTCTGGTCACGGGCAAGCGCAAGCTTCTTCTCAAGCATGGCACGCTGCACAGCAAGCCTATGACCGCGTGTCAAGGCGTTACCCATGCGATAAGCGGCGGCAATTCCTCCGACTTGTTTGGCAGTGAGGTTCACACTCTTTGTCTTACCATCCTCTCCGTTGAAAACAAGTGTCATCGGGGATGAAGCGTAATGCTCGGCAAACATACCGATCGTGTCGCATCGTGCAGCATCGTAAGTCACGGTTTCAGAACCTGACAGACGATAATTCAGTTCGCCATCATAAGGCACAACTCCACTTGTAACCGATTCTCCCGACGGAGCTTTCAGGGTGATGGAATTGTGGTGCAGGTTGCCGGCGCCAACGACTTCTGAAATCATGTAAAATTCACCGTCGGCACTTACTCGGGCCTGAACGCCGGTTGTATTAAGAAAATTCGCGTTATTTCCTTCCGCAGAAATCCAATAAGGTTCGACAAGCTGCTCGGAACTTACTTTCTTCATCAACGGAAGCACCTCCTCATAAGCCTTTTGCATTTCAGCCTGCAAAGAGTCATTAGTTGAAATCTCTATGAGCGTGGCTTCCTCGATTATCGCTGGACGAAGATGCATTGCGTCACGACGCACATCAACCTGCTGCTTATAGTTTTTTTCTATAGAGTCAAGCAGCTGAACGGCTATCACATAAGAGCCTGACTTCATGTGAGCTTCTGCCTGCTCATAAAGACTGCGCGCCGCCTTCTCCTCGGCCGACGGTCCACAAGCAGCTAACAAAGTCAGAGCGGCCACAGCCGCCGAAGGTAGAAACTTATTTACTTCTTTCAACATCCTTTACGCCTTTTACTGTTTTGATTTTCTTTATTATAGACTGTAGCGTGGCATTATCGGGAACACCAACTGTAAGCTGCCCCTGAAACAAGCCATCGTGTGAATCAATAGCTATGCTACGCAATGCCACATTCTTTTCCTTGTTGATTATCGAAGTGATATTTGTGACTATGCCTATGTCGTCGCGGCCTACTATGCGCAACGAGACTCCAAGCAATGCTCCGAGTTTTCCTGACCACTTCACCGCTATGACCCTATAGGGATAACGCTGCCGCAGATGCAGGGCATTAGGGCAGTCGGCGCGATGTATTTTCACCGCCCCGTCGCTTGCCACAAAGCCAAAGACTTCGTCACCGTAGATCGGATTGCAACATTTTGACAGCTTATAGCTTATGCCACGGACATTGTCGCCTATCACAAGGACATCATTGCCGGGAGAATGCTCATGATCGTCCTGATTCTGCAACGTAAATTCCTCTGCCGAAACTCTTTCTGCGGTTTCCTGCGGAGCCGACAGCTCAAGATAACGTTCGATAACAGTGGATGGATCAAGTCGTTCAGCCTGAATCTCGCTGTAGAAGTCGGTGACAGTCTTGAAACCGAGTTTCTTTATCACCTTCATCAGCACGGCTTCCTCCACGTCGATCTTCCGGTTCTTGAAACGACGTGACAGCAGTTCCTTGCCAAGCTCCACATCGCGTCCGGCGCGCTCGTTGAGTGTCTGGCGTATCTTATTGCGAGCCTTGGACGTAACAACGATCGACAACCAATCCTGTTTAGGGGTCTGCTGCGGTGAGGTCATGACCTCGACAGTGTCGCCACTGCGCAATCTGTAGCTCAGGCGCTCGTTCTTGCCATTGACTTTACCCCCGGTACAGATGCAACCGAGGCGTGAGTGTATGGCAAACGCAAAATCAAGCAGGGATGCACCGAGAGGAAGCCGGTAGAGGTCACCTTTGGGAGTAAACACAAAGACCTCCTTGTCATAAACATCCATGCGGAGTTCACGCATCAGGTCGGACTGTTCTCCATCTTTTGCCGCCTCAAGAATATCGCGCACGTTGTTCATCCACGCGTCGAGATTGTTCTCTGCTTTCAGTCCCTTGTACTTCCAGTGGGCAGCCAGTCCGCGCTCGGCCACAAGATCCATGCGGCGGGTGCGTATCTGCACTTCCACCCATCGCCCGGCGGGGCCCATCACGGTAATGTGCAGTGACTCATATCCGTTGCTCTTGGGCACACTTATCCAGTCCTTCATCCTCGACGGATTGGGCTGGTACATATCAGTCACAATCGAATAGGCTGTCCAGCAATCGGTTTTCTCACGCTCCTGCGGAGTATCGAGGATTATGCGTATAGCAAAGAGGTCGTAAATACGGTCAAGGTCAGTGCCTTGCTTCTTCATCTTATTGTAGATGGAAGCGATGCTTTTCGTGCGCCCCTTGATGTCGAATTTAAGCCCTTCTTTCTCAAGTCGCTGCTTTACAGGGGCTATAAAGTCGGCAATATAGGCATCACGGGCAACTTTAGTGGCGTTAAGTTTTCGCGCAATCATCGTATAAGTATCACGCAAAGTGTACTTCAACGCCATATCCTCCAACTTAGACTTTATACCGTAAAGTCCGAGACGGTGAGCCAAAGGTGCATAAAGCATCGCCGCCTCACGCGCAACTCCGCGCACAAATTCCTGATCGGGGTGATGATTTATCGCCGTCATAAGGGCAAGCCGATCGACAATCATGATTATGATCACCCGCAGGTCACGTGCAAACGTGAGAAGCAGATTGCGGAAGTTGTCGGTAAACACGATGTTGCCCTTGCCATACAAAGAAGCCACACGCGTCAATCCCTCGACAAGAGAAGCGATATCATCGCCCCACTCATCACGGATCATGTCAATCGTGATCTCCTCACCGACTATGCGGCTCAACAGGGTAGCCACTATCATATTGCGGTCAGGGGCAACACTGTGACATATAGTCAGAGCCGTGTCAAGACCACGCACCACAGGATGCAGGCCATGATCGTCACGCTCAACAGACCCGCGGGTCATGGCAGCCTCAAAGTGACGCCGCAACCGCCCGATATCGCCGGGAAGCGCCACATCACGCGCGGCCCTTGCAATCTCACCCGCATACTGCACAATGGCCACGCGGTCTTCGTGTTCCTTTATCAAAGTCATAACATTCCAGAGGTTGCAAAGTATTTCCACAAAGGTGCCGCCATGAGAGCCTGAATTATCTCTCCATCGCGCAGTAGCTGAAGCACCTGCGACTTACTCATGAGATGCACCGATATATCCTCGGCACCATCGAGATGCTGGGTATCTATTTTCTCCACTCCCACAGCAAGATAGGAATATGTCCAGTTGGTCTGGGTGGAGGGGTTTGGAGCAAGGCGCGCAAACTGAGTCCATTCGCCGCCTCCAAAGCCTGTTTCTTCAAGAAGCTCGCGGCGTGCGGCATCCTCCGGATTCTCCCCTTCCTCAATCACCCCGGCGCATAACTCGTAATCAGAACGCCCCACACCATGACGATACTGGCGTATCATCACCATCTCTCCATCTTTGGTAATAGCTATAACGTTTATCCAGTCAGGATATTCGAGAATATAAAATTCAGGAGCCTCACGCCCGTTTGCGAGCCGCACATGCTCCAATCGGACTGTGAGCCACGGTCTTCTCCAAAGATATTTGCTCGACAATACAGTCCAGCGGCGATCATCGTGAGTGGATATAGTATTTGAATCTTTCATGATCTACAAGCTATTGAGACCGAGAGTCGGTCAGGGTCAAGATACTGACGGGCTACACGGGCGATATCATCACCCGTAAAATCCAAGGCGGCCTGCGAACGGTCGAAAAAATCCATCCCGACGCCTATCTGTTGCATTGCCAGACAGTAATCGAGAGTTGCAAACGGTGAGTCAAGCATCCCGGCAAGACGTGACTGCTGATTACGCCTTATTGCCACACGCTCGTCGGCCGACAGCGGTTTCTGCCATAACGCACGCATCTCCCGGGCGGTTTCTTCAACGACCTGATCAACATAAGCCTCATCGGATTGTGCCTGAATAAAAAGATAGGCACCCTGCGGCGACATGCGCAAATTTGCGCCTATACCGTAAGTGAGTCCTTTATCCTCCCTGATGTTGGCGTTCAACCGACTGCCGAAATAGCCACCAAGAGCTGTCACCGCCATGCGAAGCATCATGTGATCGGGATGCGAGGCATCGGGCAACGGCATTCCCATGGCTATCGCGGCCTGCCTCACGTCGCCGATGCGAGTAACGACCTTACCCGAAGGCTCCGGAGTATATACCGGCTTAGGTGTAAGACGGGCTACAGCACCCGGCTGCACCGGCAAGGATGCTGCAAAAGCCTTTACTGATGAAATCACTGTGTCGGTAATATTACCTGAAATCCACACTGTGGGGGCATAAGCAAATAATAAATCTGCCCAATACCGTTGCAAATCATCACGGTCAACCGATAGAATGTCGCCGGGAAGTGCAACACGCGAACGCAAGTGATCTTTACCTGTCATCAAGGGACGCAATGCAATGTCGGCCATATAAGCCACCTTGCACCGGTTCTGCATCGCCGCTTCAGCCTGACGCTGCCTCAATGCATCAACACGCTCAGTCGGGAATGAGGGAGCGGAAATAATGTCATGCAGAATGCTGAGCACAGGCTCTATGCGACGATTGAGCGCATAGAGATGCAACAGGGTGTACTCCTGCACGGTCTCTGCCGCGAGCCATGCGCCGTTGCTCTCGAGAGCTGCCGATATCTGAGACGCAGAGAGCCGGTCAGTCCCTTCACGGAGAGCGGCAGCCGCCATCGACGCAACCGGAGTGCGGGGAGCATCCATCAGCCCTACCGGCCATGCAACCGTCACACGGCACACCGGTTCAGGACACCGGTCAAGCGACATCACGCTTACCCGGCCGCCGGCATCGGTCGTGACATCGGTAATTACCGGCTGCGGGAACTCAAGACGCCCGTACTCGGTTACCTCCGGTGCAATTGTGCGGTCTACCTGTTTCATAAAACAAAAATACAGATTTTTATTGACTTCCGAGTCTTTTTCAAAATGAATAACTTACTTTTGCATCAAAGACCAATTTCAAGAACGGAATCACACTTCATGACCATGAAATTTGTTCAATCACTATGTTTCAGCGTGCTCACAGCCACAATGGCCGTGTCATGCACCCAACAACCGACGCACCGCAGTGTCGATGATCCGACAGTCTACGTGAACCCCTTTATCGGCAACGCCGACAACGGCCACACCTATCCGGGGGCCACACGACCTTTCGGCATGGTTCAGCCGAGTCCTGTCACCGGTGCCGTGGGGTGGCAGTATTGTGCGGAATATGTCAACGGCGATTCCACAATATGGGGATTCTCACAGACACATCTGAGCGGCACGGGGTGTATGGATTTAGGCAACGTGCTCGTGATGCCTCTGACCGGGGAGCGTCTGCGTGAATGGGACGCTTACCGCAGTTCCTTTGACAAATCAAGCGAAACCGCCAGCCCGGGATATTATGCCGTGACACTCGACGATGCAGGAGTACGCGCAGAGCTGACTGCAACATCACGAGTAGCTATGCACCGCTACACATACGACAACGCCGAGAATGCGGCAGTGCTGATCGATCTTCAGCATGGCCCGACTTGGAACGAAACACAGTATCACCGCCAAGTGCTTGAATGCGAAAGCGAGTGGATAAATGACTCAACCCTTATAGGTCACGTTGTGAGCAGTGTGTGGGTGAAGCAATCTTACTGGTTCGCTCTACAGTTCAACCGCCCGGTAACTTCGGTCGATTACCTGCCTATGGGTGAGAATGAGAAGGGCCAGCGCATAATCGCCGGCTTCGATCTCAAGCCGGGCGAACAGTTGCTCATGAAGGTGGCACTGTCGACCGTATCATCGGCGGGCGCCATGGCCAACATGCAGGCAGAACTTCCCGGATGGGATTTCGACGCCGTGACGGCCGAGGCACACGACGAGTGGCGTGATCTTCTGAGACGCGTGGACATGGAGGGAAGCGATGACGAGAAAACAAATCTCTACACGTCGCTCTATCACGCATACATCCAGCCTAACCGCATCAGCGATGCTGACGGACGTTACCGCAATGCTGCAGACTCGGTGGTGGAGGCCACCGGTGGAGAATTCTATTCAACTTTCTCACTTTGGGACACATACCGTGCCGCCCATCCGCTGTATACGATACTGAATCCGGAGCGTGTGGATGGTTTTGTCAACTCGCTCATCGAGCAAAGCGAAGTCCACGGCTACATCCCTCTTTGGGCTCTGTGGGGTGGCGACACCGAGTGCATGGTCGGTAACCACGGCGTGCCAGTGATTGCAGAAGCTTATAGCAAGGGGTTCAAAGGGTTTGACGCAGAACGCGCCTACGATGCAGTGAAGCGCACACAAACGGTGCCTCACGGCCCCAAATCACCGTGGGACATATACGTGAAATACGGATATTTCCCCACTGATCTTGTAGAGAAGGAGAGTGTTTCGTCGACTCTCGAAACGACTTACGATGACTACGCCGCAGCCGACATGGCGCGCCGCCTCGGAAAGAACGAAGATGCCGAGATGTTTGCCGCCCGTGCCGATTACTACAAGAATCTCTTTGACTCCACGACACTCTTCATGCGTCCGCGTCTCAGCGACGGCACATGGAAGGACTCGTTTGATCCTTACGGAATCGGAAGCAAAGACCACACCGGCATCGACTATACGGAGGGAAACGCATGGCAGTACACATGGCACGTGCAGCATGACGTACCGGGACTGATGAGCCTTTTCCCCGACAAGGATACTTTCATCGCACGTCTCGACTCGGTATTCACAATAGAACTTGTCACCACCGCAAGCGACGTGACCGGTCTTATCGGACAATATGCCCACGGCAACGAGCCTTCGCATCACGTGGCCTATCTCTACACTCTCGCAGGTCGCCCCGACCGGACGGAAGAGCTTATCAGAGAGATTTTTGACACTCAGTATCATCCCTATCCCGAGGGACTATGCGGCAACGATGACTGCGGTCAGATGTCGGCATGGTATATCTTCTCGGCCATGGGGTTCTATCCGGTCGATCCTGTGAGCGGCAAGTATATAATCGGCGCTCCGCAGATGCCGCGCATAACGATCAACACACCTTCGGGCAAGGACTTCACCGTGATCGCTGAAAACATTTCGGATGCCAACAAGTATGTGGAAAGCGTCACGCTCAACGGAGAAGTGCTCGACCGCAACTATCTTACCCATGACGAAATCATAAATGGCGGAGAACTCCATTTCGTAATGACGGACACGCCGAAGAAGTCACAACTCTAAATATAACTACCATGAACAAATTTCTTATCTTAGCAACCCTGTCGCTTTTCATTGCATCAGGTTTCGCTTCGTGCAGTAAGGACATTGACAAAGAGTTAGGTCTGGACAAAAACGAGATTTACAGCAACCCTGCATATACTTGTGGATGGTTTGTTTATTCCCTGAAAAATGCAGTCGGCGAGATCGCATACGAGAAGGACAAGAAGACTTACTTTTTCTATCTTGAGCGTGGTCGCTACGACGGTATTGAC
Source organism: uncultured Porphyromonadaceae bacterium (assembly GCA_947176995.1). Taxonomy (GTDB): domain Bacteria; phylum Bacteroidota; class Bacteroidia; order Bacteroidales; family Muribaculaceae; genus JAFLTL01. The sequence continues at coordinate 20,663 of CAMWSY010000008.1, forward strand.
ACACTTGAACGTCTGCTTGATAAAAAAATGAGATTCGATTTCTCTACCGATACAATCAGACAAATCATAAACAAAACCGGGAAAAAAGTTGTCTTAGATGCCAACATCAGTTTTACAGCCGGAGTCACACACCCGACAGTAATATCCTTTGACATACGCAAATATGACAAGAATACATGGGAGCAATCAAAAGACAATGAAATCTCATACACATACGCATACGGATGGTAAGCTGAAATACTTTAGCACACGTTGTGCAAGTTCAACAATCGACAGATGTTGCCTGCCGGGAGGAGTGAATGCGACTTCCGGCAGGCAGTTTTTTGAGCGTGTTGCAAATTTGAGGTCATTTAACCATCGTTAACCCGTTTTTTGTGCTTATCTTTGTTTTTGAAGTGATTTAAACTTATTACAAGATGTTAACCATAATGTGAGACGAACCGTGATATTTAAGTTTACATCACTTCATCATTGCAAAACATTGCAAACCGAGACCAATGATGCAGAACGACCTAACAGAATCCATAAAAGCCAAAAGCCCATTCCGCCGGGGAGCCGATGACGGCCTCCTGATGGGTGTTCTGCTTGTCATAGTGTTTTTTACGGGGAGTCAGTCGTTCCGCTACACTCTGGCGTCGGATCTCACCCCGATACTTATGCTCGGCGGCGTGCCGCTGCTCACTTACTTTCTGCTCCGGCGTTCATACATCCGCGACAACGGCCTGACCCTCTTCTCATCGCTCTGGATGCAGGGCATTGTCACTTTTTTCTGCGGAAGCCTGATCCTCGCGATGTTCATGTACTGCTTCATGCGATGGATCGAGCCTGATTTCATGCGTGAAACTGTCGCCCATATCGCCGAGTTCTACGACTCCATGCCCGATAACCCGCAGGGGAAGGAAATCGCCCTTGTGTTTCACACGATGCTTGACGAGAATATGTTTCCCTCGGCAATAAGCGTGGCAGTAGAGTCGATATGGCTCGGAGTGTTCTCAGGTTCTCTGCTAAGCATGCTTGCCGCTATTGCCGCCAGAGCGCGTCGCGTAATCCCCCGAAGCGGCAATCAACAATAATCCTCTTTTCCACAGAACAAGCATCATGTCAGAAGATATAACCCGCCCCGATATATCAGTCGTAGTTCCGCTTTTCAACGAGGCGGAGTCGCTTCCTGAACTCCACGCATGGATCAAGCGAGTGATGGACGAACATGGTTTCAGCTATGAGATAATCTTCGTCAACGATGGTTCGACCGACGAATCGTGGAATGTGATCGAGAAACTGAGCCGTGACAACCGTGAGGTGGGAGGAATATGCTTCCGCCGCAATTACGGCAAGTCGCCCGCTCTCAACACCGGGTTCCGCAGTGCCCGCGGAAAGGTTGTGATCACAATGGATGCCGACCTTCAGGACAGCCCTGATGAAATCCCCGAACTCTACCGCATGATCACCGGGGAGGGATATGATCTTGTGTCGGGTTGGAAGAAGAAGCGCTATGACCCGCTGTCGAAAACAATACCTACAAAGCTTTTCAACGCTACCGCACGCAAAGTGAGCGGCATACATAATCTGCATGACTTCAACTGCGGTCTCAAAGCCTACAGAAGCGAAGTGGTGAAGCATATCGAGGTGTACGGCGACATGCACCGCTACATACCCTATCTCGCCAAGAATGCCGGGTTCAACCGCATAGGTGAGAAAGTGGTTATACATCAGGCACGCAAATACGGGAAGACAAAGTTTGGTCTCGACCGTTTTGTGAACGGGTATCTCGACCTTGCTACTCTTTGGTTCACCAACAAGTTCGGGGTAAAGCCGATGCATTTCTTCGGGCTTTTAGGCTCACTGATGTTCATACTGGGATTTATCGCCGTGATTGTCGTTGGCGCGACAAAGCTTTACAACATGTGGCACGGCCGCCCCTACATACTGGTGACCGACTCGCCTTACTTCTTCATCTCGCTGGTGATGATGATTCTGGGCACACAGCTGTTTCTCACAGGTTTCATAGGCGAGCTAATAGTGCGTAACGCTCCGGGACGCAACCACTATGAAATCTCGGAGGAAATCACTCCTAACACAACCGTCAACGACGAATCGAAATGAAATCAGGAAGGTTCAACAGATTACGCCTACTGCCGATAATAGCTGCAACAGTTATCGCCGTCATGACGATTGCCGTGGAGTCGTGCAACGACATCGGATGCACTGATCTGCGCAGCTCGATACCGCTCGCCGGTTTCTACTCATCGTCGACGGGAAGCCAAGTCACAATAGATTCTCTGCTCATAGGGGGCGTGAGTGCTCCGCATGACTCACTGCTTGTGGATTCGGGTGCCCGCACATCGAGCCTCTATCTGCCTTTCAGAGCTGAAAAGCCCTCAACAACCTACTTTATCAAGTATGTGAGAAAGGAACTTGATTTTCCGGAACTTACCGACACGATAAAATTTGACTACACATCGACAGCCTATTTCGCTTCGGCCGACTGCGGTGCAATGTTTATCTACGACATCAAGTCGATCAGCTACACCCGCCATCTCATAGACTCAGTGGCAATAACCGACTCCCTGATCAACAACATGGACATGGAGCGCATAAAGATATTTTTCCGCACATCAGAGTAGCTATGAGGATACTGAAAGCAATAATCGCAGCTGCCGTAATAGCGATGCTGTCGTTCACAGCAACGGGACAAAGGCGTATAACTCCTGTGGAAAATCCGGCAACCCGCACGCAGCACATAAGCAAGAAACTGCGTGCCGACACGCTTGACCGAACCAATATCGTGGAGAAAACCGACTCGAGAGGCAACATCATACTCGTGGACACAGTGACGGGAAAGGAGGTCGTGGACTCAACCAAAATACCAGTCGTGCCGCCCATGAAATATCCGCTTGTCTACTCGGCTTCGATAGGTGTGAATGTGTGGGACCCGATCATGAGGGCAATCGGGCAGAAATATGGCCTTGTGGAGTTCAGCGGAGAGTTCAACATGCACAACCGCTATATTCCGGTTTTTGAGTTTGGACTGGGACAGGCCGACAATACTCCCGACGGCAACAACTACCACTACCGCTCGCCAATCGCGCCTTACTTCCGCATAGGCATGAATTACAATTTCCTCTACAATTCATCGCCTGACTACATGGCAATGGCAGGCATACGCTACGGATTCTCCCCGTTCAGCTACTCGGTAGAAGCCACAAGCACCGGATCATCGTACTGGGGTGAGAGCGATGTGATAAGCATACCATCGCAACACGTCACAGCGGGATATTTCGCCATACTCTTCAACCTGAGAGTGAGGATAGCAGGGCCTGTGTATGTGGGCTGGGCTTTCAGCTATCACTCGATACTTCACGAGAGCAAAACGCCTCACGGCAACCCATGGTACATACCGGGCTACGGGACACGGACAAGCGCCATAAGCGGTGCCTTCTCAGTGACCTACACTCTTGACCTGACCGGGCGGCAACGGAAGAAGAAAGAGACACATCTTCCCGGCACGGAGCCGATAATGAATGAGGTGCCTCAGATCTATAACACGGAAGAAACAGAAATAAAATAACGATAGCTTTCTACTTCAATGGAAACAATAGGATTATGCAGCGATCACGCCGGATATGAGATGAAGAAGATCATCGAGGGGTATCTGGAAGCAAAAGGAATGAAATGCCATGACTACGGCACATATTCCACCGACTCATGCGACTACCCCGACTTCGCACATCCTTGCGCCGAAGCAGTGGAGAATGGGACTCACACCCGCGCAATAGCACTCTGCGGAAGCGGCAACGGCATCGCCATGACTCTCAACAAGCATCAGGGAATACGCGCCGCAATATGCTGGAAAGAGGAACTCGCCGCTCTCGCACGGCAGCACAACAACGCCAACGTGCTCGTGCTTCCCGCCCGTTTCATCGACAGCGTGGACGCGCTGAAAATCGTAGACATCTTCCTCTCAACCGACTTCGAGGGGGGACGCCACGTGCGCCGCGTGGAGAAAATCCCCGTCCACTAATTTTCCCGACAAATAAAAACTGACATATTTCAATCAATCATTCAATGCGCTACGTTTTGACACTTACCGCAGCAGCCTCACTTGCACTGGCCACGTCGTGCGGCCACACCGACAGGCAGAATCCGCTTACGGCCGAAACATTCGGCACGGAATATGAGATGCCCCCGTTTGACCAGATCGCCTACGAGGACTATCTTCCAGCCGTGGAACTCGGCATTGCCCAACAGCAGGCCGCAGTGGATGCAATCATCAACAACCCGGAGGCTCCCACATTTGAGAACACGGTGCTCGCTCTCGACAATTCAAGCGACCTACTGACCCGCACCACTCTTATATTCAGCGCCCTCGACGAGGCCGACAATACTCCGGAACTGATGGAGCTGAGCGACAAAATCTACCCGATGCTGTCGGCTCACTCAGATGCCATATACATGAACGACGCTCTCTTTCAGCGCGTCAAGGCTATATATGACAATCTCGACTCGCTCAATCTGGGCACTCCCGAGAAACGCATGGTCACTGACCTCTACCGCACTTTCGCCCGCAACGGCGCGTTGCTCAACGACACCGACAAGCAGACTCTGAAGGAGATCAATTCCAAACTTACAGATTACTATAACATCTACAACAAGAATCTGCTCGCGGCAACCAACGCTTTTGAAATAGTAGTGGACGACGAGGCACGTCTGGCCGGTCTGCCCGCATCGAGCATCGCCGTGGCTGCCGAAGAAGCCGCCTCTCGCGGATATGGCGACGGAAAGTGGGTGTTCACGCTCCATGCTCCGAGCCGACTGCCGCTTCTGCAATATGCCGACAACCGCGACCTGCGCGAACAGATGTACAAAGGCTACACCACGCTCGCATCGTCGGGTGATACCGACAACCGTCCGGTCATCAACGATATACTGAAAGCGCGCTCACAGAAGGCAAAGTTGCTTGGTTTCCCCGACTATGCAGCCTACATGACCGACAACGTAATGGCCAAGACTCCCGAAGCTGCCGAAAATCTGCTCATGCAGCTCTGGACTCCGGCTCTGAAGCGTGTGGGTGAAGAGGTTGCCGAGATGCAGGCTATCGTGGACCGTGAGGGGGGTAATTTCAAGATCGAACCGTGGGACTATTACTACTACGCAGAAAAGGTGCGTCAGGACAAATATGATTTCTCGGAGGACGCAACCAGCCCCTATTTCCATGTTGATTCAGTGCGTAACGGTATCTTCCAGCTTGCCAACAAGCTCTATGGCGTAACCGCCACCGAGCTTCCCGACGCACCGAAGTATCATCCCGACGTGAAAGTGTATGACCTGCGCGATGCCGACGGAAAGCACCTCGCAGTGTTCTACACCGACTACTTCACCCGTCCGTCGAAGCGTCAGGGCGCATGGATGTCGAACTTCTCACTCGAATACATCGACGAGAACGGCAATGAGGTTCGACCGATCGTCTACAACGTTGGCAACTTCTCGCGTCCGACAGCCGATCAGCCCTCGCTGCTCTCACTCGACGAGGTGAACACGATGTTCCATGAGTTCGGCCACGGCCTCCACGGAATGCTCACCACCGCCAAATACAAGGGTCAGAGCGGCACATCGGTCGACCGCGACTTCGTGGAGCTCCCCTCGCAGATACATGAGCACTGGGCATTTGAGCGCGAATTCCTCCCCCTCTATGCCCGCCACTACCAGACCGGCGAAGTTATCCCCGACAGCCTGATAAACAAGATGGAAGCTGCATCAACCCATCGCGCCGGCTTTGACATGGCCGAGCGCGTGAGTGCCGCTCTTCTTGACCTCGCTTACGGTCATGTGAATCCTGCCGAGGGTGAGACAATCGACATCGAGGGTTTTGAAAACGAGGTAGGCAGCCGTCTTAATCTTCCGAAAGAACTCACATACCGTTACCGCTCGCCTTACTTCAAGCATATCTTCGGCAGCGACGGCTATGCATCGGGCTACTACACCTACATGTGGGCCGAGGTGCTTGACTGCGACGGCTACGAACTTTTCAAGGAGAAAGGTATATTTGATCCTGAAACCGCTGCCTCATTCCGCAAGAACGTGCTTGAGCCGGGCGGCAGCGAGGATCCGATGACACTCTATGTGCGTTTCCGTGGCCATGAGCCTCAGGTGGGCGCCGTTCTCCGCAAATACGGTCTCGACTGAACGTTGAATAACACGTGGTTATATCAGGCCTCATAAGGCCTCTGAAAGTAAAGAGGACGCACGAACCGTGCGTCCCTACTTTCCTTCCTCAGTAATATAAACTTATCATAAATGAAATACAGCCATATCATCATGTCAGCAGCAATCCTGCCTCTGGCAGTGGCCTGCGGAGGCAACGGCACAGCCACAGAGAACAATGCCGACGCTCCTATGATCGACAAAACCGATTTCAAAGCAACTTCGCGCATCTTCTCGATCGAGGCGATGGGGGCACTCGGCCGCCTGAGCTCGCCGACACTGTCGCCCGATGGCAAGACGGTTCTCTACAGTCTGTCGTATGAGAGCCTTGAGCAAAACCGCTCCAACGCCTGCCTATACACCATCCCTGCCGACGGCGGTGAAATAACCCGCATAACCAACACACCGAAAAGCGAGAGCAATGCGGTGTGGATCGACGGCGGAAAACGTATCGCTTTCCTATCGACCGAATCAGGCAAAGGACAGGTGTGGGTGATGAACGCCGACGGCAGCGCGCGAAAGCAACTCACCAATGTCGAAGCCGGTGTGGACGGCTTCCGCATCTCGCCGGATCAGAGCCGCATCGTGATGATCTCGCCAGTGAAATATGCCCGCACAGCACAGGATGTTTATCCCGACCTTCCGAAAGCCACAGGCCGCATCATCGACGACCTGATGTATAAGCACTGGGACGAGTGGGTGACAGAAATCCCCCACCCTTTCATCGCTGAAATCGACCTTGAAAAAGGTTACTGCGGAAAAGAGAAGGACGTAATGAGCGACGAGCCGTTTGAAGCTCCCGTAAAGCCTTTCGGCGGCATCGAGAGCATTGCATGGACTCCCGACTCGAAGGGTATAGTGTATGTGTCGAAGAAGTCGAAGGGACAGGACTACGCACTCTCGACCAACTCAAACCTCTATCAGTATGACATCGCCGCCGGAACAACCGTATGCCTGACCGAAGGAAACAATGGCTACGATACCAATCCGATTTTCTCTCCCGACGGAACGAAACTCGCATGGCTCAGCATGGAGCATGACGGATATGAGAGTGACAAGAACCGTATCATGGTGCTTGACACAACGACGGGCGAAAAGTGCGACATAACCGCCAACTGGGACTACACTGTGGATGATATCCAGTGGGCTCCCGACAGCAAATCGATTTATTTCCTCGCATACCGCGGCGGCGTAAAACCGATATTCAACATCGCACTCGACACTAAGGAGGTGAAAACGGTTGCCGAGGGTGTATGCGACTACGAGGGTATCACCCCTATGGCTGACGGCTCTGTGCTGGCACTCGCCCACTCGCTCACCGCTCCCAATGATCTCTACCGCATCGCTGCTGACGGCACTCCGACACGTCTGACCGAGATCAACGCCGATATATTAGCACAAGTGGATATGCCCACTGTGGAGAAGCGCATGATTCCCGCTACCGACGGCAAGGAAATCACAACATGGGTTGTGTACCCGCCGAACTTCGATCCCAACAAGAAATACCCGGCAATACTCTACTGTCAGGGTGGCCCGCAGTCGGCGGTCAGCCAGTTCTGGAGCTATCGCTGGAATCTGTCGCTCATGGCTTCGCAGGGTTACATCGTCATCGCCCCGAACCGTCGCGGTCTTCCGGGATTCGGAACTGAATGGAACGCACAGATTTCGGGCGACTACGGCGGTCAGAATATGCGTGACTATCTGAGCGCAGTCGACTACATGAAGAAGGAGGCATACGTAGACGGTGACCATATCGGCGCAGTGGGTGCTTCCTACGGCGGTTTCTCGGTGTACTGGCTCGCCGGCCATCATGACAACCGTTTCGCCTGCCTGATCGCACATGCAGGTATCTTCAACCTCGAGGCTCAGTATCTTGAGACTGAGGAGCTGTTCTTCGCCAACTGGGATCTCGGCGGTCCGTTCTGGGACAAGAGCAACGCCACTGCACAGCGCACTTTCGCCACTTCACCCCACAAGTTTGTGGATCAGTGGACCTCTCCTATCCTTATCACTCACGGCGAACATGACTACCGCATCCTCTCGTCGCAAGGTGAAATGGCGTTTAACGCTGCCCGCCTGCGCGGTATCCCGGCTGAAATGGTTATCTTCCCCGATGAAAATCACTGGATACTGAAGCCGCAGAACGCGGTGCTCTGGCAGCGGGTGTTCTTCCGCTGGCTCGACCGCTGGCTCAAGAATGAGAAGTAATATGATAAGAAAGATGACCTCCTACGGGGGTCATCTTTTTTATATGGGGGAGGGAGGGGGGATGTTGTGTTGAGAATCAGGAGGACGCACGAGGACTCGGAGATCTCAGAG